>CAJMBP010000019.1 GCA_905211675.1 uncultured Oscillospiraceae bacterium | reverse complement strand
GCGTTCCGTCGTGCTTGATTTCGTAATTATCTTTATAAATAAGGTCGCTTATAAAAACAAACTCATACCCCTCGTCTTTAAGGCATTTTAAAATCGTCGGCAATGCTTCGGGGGTGTGGTCGGCATCATTATGAAAAAGCACAATCGAGCCGTTTTTCACTTTTGATGTAACACGCTGACAAATGCTATCGGGCGTGGCGTTGTCTTTCCAGTCGAGAGAGTCGGTGTCCCACTGTATTGCATACATACCTATGCTCTCGGTGGCTTCTATAACGCGGTTATCGTAGTCGCCGTAAGGCGGGCGGAACAGCGTTGGGCATTTTCCTGTTACATTTTCTATTTTTTTGTTGCAAGACTCAAGCTCGTCAATCATCTGTTCGGTTGAAAGCCCTGTCATATACGGGTGGGTGTTTGAGTGATTTTGCACCTGATGCCCCGCGTCGTCTAACTGCTTTACCGACTCGGGGTATTTATCCACCCAAGAGCCTACAACAAAAAAGGTTGCAGGCACCTCGTATTCGGCAAGTATGTCGATAAGCGTTTGTGTGTCGTCATTGCCCCAAGCGGCGTCAAAGCTTATGGCTATTTGCTTTTTTTCACACTCTACGCAATAAATAGGCAGTTTTCGGTCGCTGTTTGCAAAGGCTGCAACCGAGCCGAAAACCGCTACCGTCACAGCAAGCACAATACTGCAACACAACATAATTTGCTTTTTTGTAATTATAAAATATTTCATATAAAGCCCCTTCCTTCATCCCTGTATTAAAATATGAATAAGGGCTTGTATAATATGAAAAAAATGCTAACCTAAATTTCGGTTAGCATTTTAATTTATACAGATTTAATTTTTTGATTGTTAAATGTGCAAAATTCTATTTCGTCAAATGCTGTTGACAACTGTTCACAAAGTGGCTTTACTATAACATTTTCACTTTGATAGTGCCCCGCATCAAACACCGCCTTGCCGTGATTTATTGCGTTGATAAAAACATTATGTTTTATATCTGCCGCTATGAGCGCATCATATCCGCCGTCAATTACATCACTCAAAAAGTCGCCGCCCGAACCCGAGCACACGAGCACGCGGTGTATTTCGGCGCCGCTATCGGCATAGCGCACCGAACCGCCGAGGCATTGTTTTATATGCTGCGCCAACGCGTCGGCGTTTTGTATGCTGCACTCGGCTTCTCTTATCAAAAATCCGTCGTGCGCAACAAACGGCTTAACATTTGTAAGGCCTATTGCCTCACAAAGATTTTCGGTAACTCCGCCTATGGCAATATCAAGGTTAGTGTGCATTGATATAACCGATATTCCCCCACTTAAAAGCTCATAAACCACCGAGCCTGCGGTTACTGCCTTTAGTCCGTTAAAGATTACGGGGTGGTGCGTAACAATTAACCCTGCGCCCTGATCTTTTGCCGCTTTTACGGCGTTTATATCGCAGTCAAGACAGACCATCGCCTTTGTAACCGTCGAATTTCCGTCGCCTACCAATAGGCCTACATTGTCAAAATCACGCGCGGTATCGGGTGGATATTTAGTTGTAAGAAAATCCAAAATATTATTTACTGTAATCATTTCTTTTTAGCAAACGAGTCTTTGAGCGCAACGGTGCGGTTAAAGACTATTCTTTCATCGGTAGTGTCTTTATCAACGCAGAAATAACCCTGACGCATAAATTGGAAGGTGTCGCCAACGCTTACATTTTTTAAGCTTTCATCAATAACACAATCGGTTAAAACGGTAAGAGAGTCGGGGTTGAGATTATCAGCGAAGGACGCTACGCCCTCTTCATCGCTTGGATTTTCTACATTGAAAAGGCGGTCGTACAGACGAACCTCGGCTTTAATATAATTTTGAGCGCTTACCCAATGCAATGTTCCCTTAACCTTTCTGCCGTCGGGTGATTCGCCGCCTCGGCTTTCGGGGTCGTAGGTGCAGTGAACTGCCGTTATATTGCCGCTTTCATCGGTTTCGTGCGAAGCGTATTTCACATAATACGCGCCTTTTAGTCTTACCTCTTTTGTGGGGCAAAGTCTAAAATATTTGCCGGGTGGGTCTAACATAAAGTCGTCATTTTCAATAAATATTTCACGCGAAAATGTTACGCTTGTTTTGCCAAGCTCGGGGTGATTGGGGTTAATATCCACTTCAATTTGCTCGGTTTTACCCTCGGGGTAGTTGTCGATAATAACCTTAAGCGGACGAAGCACCGCCATTGCCCTGTCGGCGTTTTCGTTAAGATAATCACGAACACAAGATTCAAGCAAAGCATAGTCGATGACGCTGTAAGCCTTTGAAACGCCTATCTTGTCAACAAAAGCACGCACAGCCTGCGCCGGATAACCGCGTCGGCGCATACCGCAAATAGTAGCCATACGCGGATCGTCCCAACCGCTTACCAAGCCGTCGTTTACAAGCTTTAAGCACTTGCGCTTACTTGTAAGGGTATAATTTACATTCATACGCGCAAACTCAATCTGACGCGGCGGTTCAACCGTTATGTCAGCGGCATCAAGCACCCAGTTATAAAGCGGACGGTGGTTTTCAAACTCTAAAGAGCAGAGTGAGTATGTCACGCCCTCGCGCGCGTCACTTAAGGGGTGTGCAAAGTCATACATCGGATACACGCACCACTTATCACCCGTGCGGTGATGATGCGCTTTAAGCACGCGGTATATAACGGGGTCGCGCATATTAAGATTTGAAGAAGCCATATCAATCTTGGCGCGAAGCACCATTTTGCCCTCCTCAACCTCACCTGCCGTCATTTTTGCAAAAAGCTCACGGTTTTCGGCTATCGGTCTGTCGCGGTAGGGGCTGTTTTGACCGGGCTGTGTGAGTGTGCCGCGCATTTCGCGAATTTCATCGGGGGTTGACTCGTCGATATAGGCAAGGCCCTTATCAATAAGCTTTAAGGCGCACTCATAAATAAAATCAAAATAATCGGACGCATAATACACATTGTCCCACTCAAAGCCGAGCCACTTAATATCTTCCTTAATGGCGTCAACATATTCAACGTCTTCTTTGGTGGGGTTGGTGTCGTCAAGGCGAAGGTTGCACTTGCCGCCGTACTTTTCGGCGGTGCCGAAGTCGATGCAAATAGCCTTTGCGTGACCTATGTGCAAATAGCCGTTAGGCTCGGGCGGAAAACGCGTTTGTACGCGGCTGTAAACACCCTCGCTTAAATCTTTGTCAATGAAATCATATATAAAGTTAGAGGGCTTTGTTACCTCTGCTGTCTCTGTTTCATCGGTTAAAATTTTGTTTTCTTCCATTTATAAAACCTCTATCATTTTATCTATGCGCTTAAAGCATTCGTCCTTGCCCAAAACCGCCATTATGCTGCAAAGGTCAGGGGTGTTTGTTCTGCCTGTAACCGCAATACGAAGCACGGTGCTTAAATCACCGGCACTGCCTTTGAAAGCATCGGGGTTTGCCTTGTACTCTTTTGTTTCTGCCGCAAATCCAAGCGACGGCGCAACCGATTTGATTTTGTCAAACCAAGCCTGCCTGTCGTCTGCTGCGTCATAAACCTTTTTGTATTCTGTAAGAAACGCCTTTGCGTCTTGAGCCTCAATATTTTCGGGAAGAGTATGACACGGTGTGTAAAGTGAACCGAAAAAGTATGCAAAATAATCTTTCGCATCGCTCCACTTTGCAATATCTTTGCGCGGTTTTTTTGCTTCATCACGGTCAATAGCAAGCATTTTTCTTGAAAATTCGGGGTCTGCCGTAAGCAGGTTATAAAACTGTGTGTCAAACTCATAAGCCCAAGCGGTAAGGCGGTCGTACACCTCATCGCTTTTCATGGCGGCAATCTTTATTTTGCTGACATCATTTAATTTGTTTTCATCAAAAAGCGCGCCCGAAACCGACATCTTTTTAAGGTTAAATTTGAATGTGCGATAGTCGGCTGTGGGGTTAGCACGGCGCCAATCTTCAAAATCGGAGGCAGCGATTGTCATAAGATATTCTATAACGCAAATCGGCTCATAGCCCTGCTCAGCAAAAAAATGCACCGCGGCTTCCGGATCTTTACGCTTTGATATTTTGCGTTTTGCGCCGTTGTCAAGCTTCATTATAGGCGATATATGACCGTATTTCGGAACCTTAAAGCCCAAAAGCTTAAACAACTGTATATGTTTAGGCACCGATGATATCCACTCGTCACCGCGAAGCACATGGGTTGTATGCATAAGGTGGTCATCTATGGCGTGCGCGAAATGATAGGTGGGTATTCCGTCAGATTTAAGAAGCACAAAATCTTCATCGTTTTCGGGCATTTCTATTTTGCCCTTAATGGTATCTTCAAAAGAAATACGGTTTTCTTCAATGCCGGGTGAGCGCAAACGAATAACAAAGGACTTACCCGCCTCTACCAACGCTTTAGCCTCTTCATAGGTTATGTCACGGTGTTTAGCGTACTCACCGTGATAGCCTGTGCGAATCTTATTTTCTTCCTGCACCTTACGCACAGCCTCTAAATCTTCGGCGGTACAAAAACAGGGATACGCCAAGCCGCGTTTTATTAAATCTTTAACATAGGTCTGGTAAATTTCGGCGCGGTGACTTTGCTGATAAGGACCGTAAACGCCCTTTTGCTCTTCGCCGCTTATAAAGCCTTCGTCAATGGTAATGCCAAATCGGTTAAGACCGTCAATAATGTCTTCAATGCCGCCTGCCACCTCGCGTTTTTTGTCGGTGTCTTCGATTCTTGTAAAGAACACGCCGCCTGTTGATGTTGCGGTAATTCGGTTTACAAGAGAGGTAAACAGCGTTCCCAAATGCAAATAGCCTGTAGGGCTCGGCGCAATTCTTGTTACACGCGCACCCTCGGGAAGATTGCGTTCGGGGTATAAATTTTCATAATATTCAGGTGTTTTATCAATGTTTGGCAATAAAAGCTCTGCCAAAAGTTCGCAGTTGTTCATTAAAAAATATCTCCTATTTGCTAAGCAACTTATTGAGTTCGGTCATAAAGGTGTTAATGTCTTTAAACTGACGGTAAACCGACGCAAAACGCACATAAGCCACCTCGTCAATATCTTTAAGCTTTTCCATAACAAGCTCGCCGATTTTATCACTGCTGACCTCACGGTCGAGTGAGTTTTGAATAACGGTTTCAATGTCGGTTATAGCATGGTCAAGCGTTTCAATCGAAACGGGGCGCTTTTCGCATGCACGCAACATACCCGTAAGCAGCTTCTGACGGTCGAAGGTTTCACGAGAACCGTCTTTTTTTATAACAATTATCGGAAGACTTTCAATCATTTCATAGGTTGTAAAACGCTTTGCGCATTTAAGGCACTCGCGTCTGCGGCGAATACGCTCGCCCTCATCGGTAGGGCGCGAGTCGATTACCTTGCTTTCTTCATAACCACAAAAAGGACATTTCATAACAAATACCACCTATATGCATAATTATTTTTTATTATATCACAACATATTGATAAATACAAGGAAAATTATTGCTGTATAACCGTTGCAAAAAAACACAAATTATGTTATCATATACTAAATATAGTTTAAAGTGAGAAAATTATTATATGAAGGTCATTTTAGCGTCTAAATCTCCACGCCGAAAAGAACTTTTAGGTTTGCTTGATTTAGATTTTGAAATTATAACTGCCGATACTGACGAAATCATAAACCCTGATGTTCCGGTGTGCGACGAAGTTGCAAGACTCAGCCTTCAAAAAGCACAGGCAGTATCGAGGCTTGCAAAGTATGATGATGTCATAATTTCAGCCGATACGGTAGTAGAGCTTGACGGCAAGGTTTTCGGCAAGCCAAAAACCGAAGCGGAGGCCGCGATTATGCTTAAAACGCTTTCAAACAATACTCACCGAGTTTTTACAGGCGTTACCGTAATGCAGGGCGAAAAGGTTGAAACGCGCGTAGTTACCACGGAGGTTACCTTTCGTGCCGTCAGCGAAAAAGAAATTTTTGACTACATTGCAACGGGTGAACCCATGGACAAGGCTGGAGCATACGGCATTCAGGGGCGCGCTTCAAAATTTGTAAGCCGCATTGACGGCGATTATTTCAGTGTGGTAGGCTTGCCTGTTTGCACTTTAAGCGAAATGCTTAAAAATTTTAAAATTGACTTAACATAAAATCATATTTTGTGGGAGGAATTAAATGTCCGCGAAAATTACACAACTGTCAAACGGTGCCGAAGGCGTTTTCATTAAAAACGACCGCTTTAACACCACACTTGTATCCTATAATTTTTATATGCCGCTTCGTGCAGAAACGGCGGCGCATTATGCGTTGCTTCCGTTTATGCTTACCACCTGTTGCGACAAATACCCCGATTTTTCGAAGCTTAACTTCAAGCTGTCAAAGCTTTACGGTGCAAATCTTTCGGCATCTGCCGAAAAGGTCGGTGATTTTCAGCTTATAAAAATTGCAATATCGGTAATAGACGACCGTTTTTCACTCGACGGCGAAAAGCTTTCCGACAGCGCCATAGAGCTTCTTAATCAGTTGGTTTTTGAGCCTAAGGTTAAAGACGGCGCCTTTTACGACACCGATATATCGCGCGAAAAGCGCAAGGCTATTGAACACATAAGGGGCGAAATAAGTGAAAAGCGAATTTACGCACGAAAACGCCTGATAGAAGAAATGTACAAGGGCAAGCCTTACGGAGTATCAAAATGCGGCACCGAAGAGGAAGTCGAAAAAATCACAGGTCAATCGCTGTACAAGGCTTGGCGCGAGGTTTTGTCACATGCGTTTTTGCGTGTTAATGTGATTTCTCGCAGTATGCCAAATGGTCTTTTTGATGTTGTTTCACAAAAGCTTTCTGAAATCGACCGTGAAAACATTACAGGAAGCCCCGTTTGCACACCCACCGAAAAAGCAAAAAAGGTAAACACGGTTACCGAAAATTTGGACATTGCACAGGGCAAGCTTGTTATGGGCTTTTCGAGCGAAACCTACGGCGATGAGGAAAGCACCGCGGCTCTTTCGGTTATGTGCGATATATTCGGCGGTGGACCGTATTCAAGACTGTTTAGCAATGTGCGTGAAAAAATGAGTCTTTGCTATTATTGCTCGGCTTCAAGCGTAAAGGCAAAGGGACTTATTATGGTTGACAGCGGCGTCGAAAAAGAAAACGCCGAAACCGCGCAAAAAGAAATTTTAAATCAACTCGAAATAATTAAAAAAGGCGAATTTACCGACACCGAATTTGATTCATCAATTAAAGGAATGACCGATTCGCTAAACTCTTACAATGACAGTCAGGGGCTTTTGGATGTTTGGTATTCTGTAAAAATATTCAAAGACAAACTGCTCTCGCCCGAAGACAGTGCAGAATTGCTTTGTTCGGTAACGCGTGACGATGTTGTACGCGCGGCAAAGGGCGTTAATCTTCACACGGTATATAAACTGTTGCCTAAGGAGTGTGAACAATAATGAAAAAGCACTATTTTGAAGGCTTTGCCGATGAAAGCTATGTAAAGGCAGAGCTTGATTGCGGGCTTTCGGTTTACATTATGGAAAAGCCTCAGTATTCATCAAGCTATGCCATTTTCGGAACAAAATACGGTTCTATTGATACTAAGTTCTCAAAGGACGGTGAAGATGAAATTTGCGTTCCCGAGGGTATTGCGCATTTTCTTGAGCACAAGCTTTTTGAAAGTGAAGACGGCGACGCCTTTTCGAAATACGCAAAAACAGGCGCTTCCGCCAATGCGTTTACCTCTTTTGACCGCACCTGCTATCTGTTTTCGTGCAGTGATAAATTCTACGAAAATTTAGATATTTTACTCAATTTTGTTCAGTCGCCCTATTTTACCGAGGCGACGGTTCAAAAAGAACAGGGCATTATCGGTCAGGAAATTCGTATGTATGACGACAGCCCTGGCTGGCGTGTTATGTTTAATATGTTAGAGGCTATGTACCACTGCCACCCCGTGCGAATTGATATTGCAGGAACGGTAGAAAGTATCGCCGAAATAAATGCAGAATTGCTTTATAAATGCTATGAAACATTCTATAACCCTGCAAATATGTTTATTTGCATTGCCGGAAATGTAGATACCGAAAGGGTTTTAAATCAAATCGAAAAGTCAATAAAAAATAAAAAGCCCGTAGAAATAACACGCGGTGCATTTAACGAACCCGACTGTGTGGTTTCAAACTATGTTGAGCAAAAGCTTGCCGTAAGTATGCCGATGTTCTGCCTTGGCTTTAAACAAAAAATCGCTTCTCCTTACCGCAGGCTTAAAAGCAAGGTGTGTGTAAACCTATTGCTTGATATTATTTGCGGCGACGCTTCACCTCTGTATGCGCGGCTTATGAACGAAGGTCTTATTAACGACGATTTTGACTGCGAATATTTTTACGGCAACGGATATGCCGCAGTGATTTTTGAGGGTGAATCATATAGTCCCGAACGGGTGGCTGAAGAAATCAAGGCAGAAATTGAGCGGCTTAGAAACGAGGGCATTGACAAAAAGCTGTTTTCAGCGATAAAGAGCGGTGCTTACGGAAATATGATAAGAAAATTCAACAGCGTAGAAGCTTTGGCGACACAGCTTACCGAATGCGCTATGTGCGATTACGACCTTTTTGAAGAAATTAGGTTGCTTAAAACGGCAAGCTATGACGACGTAATGAAACGACTTGATGTGTTCTGCAATGAAAATGCCGTTTTGTCGGTAATAAAACCGCAGGAGGAATAAAAATGAGCTATGATGTTACTATTTTCGGAATTCATTTAACGCTTAAACCTATAGCCTTTACCCTGCCTATCGGCAACGGGTGGGATGTTTACTGGTACGGCATTATTATTGCGATAGGTTTTATGCTTGCAATAATTTACGGCATAAAAAACGCCCAAAGATTCGGCGTTAATGTTGACCGTATGCTCGATGTTATAATTGTGACAACACCCGTATCAATACTTTGCGCGCGAACTTACTATGTAATTTTCGACGGTGTAAAGCTAAACGGCATATCCGACTTTTTCGGTTTCGGCTCTTCAAACGGGTTTTCGGGCATTGCCATTTACGGCGCGGTAATAGGCGCTTTTGCCTGCGGCGCGCTTATGTGTCGGTTAAGAAAGATTAAAATACTTGATATGTTCGACCTTGCGGCAGTCGCCTTTTTAATCGGACAAGGCATAGGCCGCTGGGGCAACTTTGTAAATCAAGAGGCATACGGAACCTTTACAAACAGCAGTTGGTGGGGTATGCAATCTACCCGCACCGTAGCCGAAATGGGCGAAGGTCTTGTTCACCCCTGCTTTTTATATGAATCAATTTGGTGCATAGCGGGATTTTTTGTACTTAACCATTTTTCTAAAAAGCGTCATTTCAGCGGTGAAATTACACTTATGTACTGCGTTTGGTACGGCTTTGAACGCTCGATAGTTGAAAATCTGAGAACCGACAGCTTAATGATTGGCAATATTCGCGTGTCGGTATTAGTTTCGATTGTAATTTGTCTGTCGGCGGCAGCCACACTTATTGTTATGCGCAAAAAACAAAAAGCAACCGCAGGCGACAGCAACTATGCACCTATGTTTGACAATGACGAACCACTTGAAATAACACAAGAAAGTGAAGAAGAAACAGATGAGTAATATAATAGACGGAAAGGCCGTATCGGCGGCTGTAAAACAGCGCGTTGCCGAGCAGGTTAAAGAGCTTAATTCAAAAGGTGTGAGCGTTTGTCTTGCCGTAATACTTGTAGGAAGCGACCCCGCTTCACAAATTTATGTTGCAAACAAAAAGAAGGCTTGCGAACAGTTGGGTATTATTTCAAAAGAGTATATTTTACCCGAAAACACTACACAAAAAGAATTGGTATCACTTGTTGAAGAGTTAAACCGTGACACCGCGGTAAACGGAATTCTTTGTCAGCTGCCGCTGCCGAAGGGTCTTGACGAAAAAGCGGTAATAGCCGCCATTTCGCCCGAAAAGGATGTTGACGCCTTTCACCCTGTTAATGTAGGCAAAATAATGATAGGCGATTATGATTTTTTACCCTGCACCCCCGCAGGCGTTATGGAAATGCTTTCATATTACAATATTGATATAAACGGCAAAGAATGTGTTGTAATAGGCCGCTCTAACATTGTGGGCAAGCCTATGGCTATGTTACTGCTTCACAAAAACGGAACCGTAACTATATGCCATTCGAGAACAAAAAATTTAAGCGAAACCACCCGCCGCGCCGATATTCTTGTTGCGGCTGTGGGCAAAGCAAAATTTGTTACCGCCGATATGGTAAAGGAAGGCGCTGTCGTAATAGATGTAGGTATGAACCGCGAAAACGGCAAGCTTTGCGGTGATGTCGATTTTGAAGCAGTATCTAAAAAAGCGTCATATATTACACCTGTTCCGGGCGGCGTAGGCCCCATGACCATTGCAACACTTATGCAAAACACTCTAACCGCCGCAAAGCGCCAAAATAACATAATATAGGTGATTTTTTTGAAAGTCAAAATAATTACGGTTGTTGCGGCTATGCTTTTGCTGCTTAACCTGAATGTAAGCGCCGCAAACTTTGAATACACCTTATCACCAGGCGATAATTTCACATCGGTAACCTACGGTGACGATTTAAGCGATATAGCAAAAAAACTTGATATGACAACCGACAAATTAAACAGTTATTTCAGCAAAAATGGACTTCTGTATTTGGCGGTGTCAGATGACGCAAAAACCCAGATAAGATTATCGGCTTTTACCGACAATTTTTCATCGGCTGTGGGCGATATTTCAAATTTAGATAAAGAGGGCTTGCAAGAATTTAAAAATTCGCTCAGCGACGATAGCGAAAACACCTTTTATACACAGTCAAATGACGGAAGAAAATTTATAGCCACACAAAACACCCTGCAAGACAGCGGCGGCGTATATACCGTTACGCAGTATATAACCGTTTGTGACAGTCAAATATTTTATCTTTCTTGCTATAATGAAGGCGAAGAAACATCGAGCGAAGTACAGTCGGTATTTGAAAATTTTAAGCTTAATTCAATCAAGCCGCAAAGAAGCAGCAATGTGCTTAATTTTATCATAATTCCGGGAATCGTAATATTTTCCGTAATAGCGGTTGTAATGATTGTGGGTATTGTTAAATCGGTGCGCAACAAAAATAATTTTAATGAAAATTCAGGTGAAAACAATGAGTGTTAAAAAAATATTATGCTTAACAATGGGGTTAATTTTATTGCTGTCGGCTACAGCCTGTAAAAAAGCCGATGATGATTTGTCGTCAAATTACTCCTATTCATCTACAATAACCGATATATATCAAGAGACCGAAAGTGACAATAGCAGTGAAAATGTTACTTCAAGCAAGGCAACACAAAGCTCAACCGTTTCAACCGCTTCACCGAATCATACAACTTCAAACGGAAAAAACGAAAAAAATGAGAGTATCAACATTAAAGAAAAATACGGTTTTAACTCAATAACATCTGTTGAATATTCCTATATAAAGGATATTCCCTACGGTGATGCCGAGTATAAGGTTACCGATGTTTTAACCGACACAGGCTTAAATATGAATTATGCGGTTAAAATCACATGTAAATCAAAAGATATTATAATAAATGAAAATACTGTCACAATACCGTACAAATACAAAAAGAACAACGATTATGTTGCCCTTACGGCAACACATGTGGCTTCAGGCGAAAGTTATGATTTCAAAATTAACCTTGATAAATGGGATTTAGTATTTGAAGATAATTTTGACGGTACGGCACTTAATACTAAAATATGGAATGTATGGGACCATAAGGATTGGCAGTATTTTTATTCGCCCGATTCAATATTCCTTGACGGTAACGGACATCTTGTAAACAGAGTATCCGTTCTTGAGACCCCTCACCCACAATACGGATACACGCGTAAATCAGGCGCGATTACCACAAAAGATAAATATGATTCCACATACGGATATTATGAAATCAGTATGATACCCCACCTCACCACAGGATTTTGGGGCGCTTTCTGGATGATGGCGGGCGATATGGGCGAAGACGCCGCCGATGATAACTCGAGTGTAAACGGCGCCGAAATTGATGTTGTTGAAACAATTTTTGACACAAAAATTCCAAGTCACGCAGTTCATTGGGATGGCTATGAGCATACAAAATCGTGGAATATTTACAGCAATTTAGAACCTCTGCCCAATGTATTTGACGGTAAATTTCACACCTTTGCAGTGCGTTGGACGCCAAGCGAATTCATCTTTTTGGTAGACGGTAATGTAACCGCGCTTACCGAAGCGGCAGGCGGATGTAATCAACCTGCGTATATGCTTATAAGCTCACATTTCGGAGAGTGGTGGGCCGGTGAATTAACACTTAAAGCGGGTGAATATTCCGATATGGTAGTCGACTATGTACGAATTTATCAAACGCCGTCAGATAAAAAATCTAAATAACTTAAAATAAATAAACACCTCTTTAACCGAAACGGTATGCGTTAAAGAGGTGTTGCTTTTTCTTCATTTAAAAAAATATAATTACGGCTAAGTGCCTAGCAATTACTGCGGCACTACAAACGGTATGCCGAAATAGTCGGTAAGCGATACCGAAACATTGGCGGCTATTGCCTCAATATTGTCGCGTATCCACACGGCGTCCTGATAGTTGTCGTGGTAAGCAAATTCTATTAAAACGCTGGGAGCCCTCGTGCGGCGCACCTCGCCCAAGGCAGTTGTGGGCACTGTTCGAACAAGGTCGGGGATAGGATAAATAAGCTTTAGGTTGTTTGCAATTATTTCGGCGGCTCTTGCACCCTTTACGCTTGTAGGGTAATAATAAACCTCGCTTCCTCGTATATTCCCCTCGGCGCCTGCCGCCGCATTAGAATGAAGCGCTAAATGCAGGTCATAGTTTCCCATATTAGATTGCACTATTGATGAAGCTGCGGTCATATCGGGCGTATTTCGGGTAAAAGAAATTCCGCTTGCATATAAATACGGCTCCATAGCATCGGCAATCAAATTCATATAATATTCTTCGTTTCCGCCTATTATATACGGATTGAACTCCTGCGTGGACGGACTTAAATAAATACTCGGCATAAAAAACACCCCTTTGCACCATTTTATGCAAAGGGGATAATTATTATGATTTATTCAAATTGGCGTTGACTGCCTTTCTGACAAGCGACAAAAACCAGCAGTAAAGCGCTTCTCCAAGCTCCTGAAAAATAGGGTCGCCGTCATGCGAACAGAGCATTGCGAAGGTTTGCCCTATTCGGCGTTCGGTTTCCGAGCCGCGGCGGAACGCAAGATAATAGAAAGAAAACGCGCCTGTGTCGCCCGAGGTTTTGTAAAGCTCGGGGTCGTGTTTGTTAACGGTGTCAAGAAAGCTTTTTTGCGCTATACCGACAAGTGTATCGTCGCATATATACTGTTCAAAGCCTGCCGTTGCCGTAAACGAGAGCAACAAACGCCTTTGCAGTATCATATCATAATCGCGGAACTCGGCGTCAACCTCGGTTTCGGCGTCGGCTATAAAGCTTTCCGCAACGGTTTTGCCTACCGCCTTTGCACCCTTTATCTGTTCTGAACTCACAGACGAATTCTGCACCGTAGCATTTTTATTGCGGCGAATATCGACCGAAGGCTTTTCGCCCGCAATTTTTACATCTAAATCATCTGTTCGCACTTTTATCACCTGTTTTCTTACTGTCCGTTTTTGTAATCTTTTAAAGCGTTAGCCAACTGCGCCGGACATGATGTGTTTTTAAAGCCGCACTTAATGTTTTCAAGCTTGTCTATGACATCGTCTATGTTCATACCGCTGACAAGCGCGCCTATTCCCTTAAGATTTCCGTTGCAGCCGCCGACGAAGGAAACATCTTTTACAATGTTGTCCTCTACCTCGATATCAATACTGCGTGAACAAACCCCACTTGTTTTATATGTGAATTTCATAATGAATATTACCCTCTTTAAAAATATAATTATCTGTCTTTAAATTTGTTACTTCTTACAGGATGACGCAATTTGCGAAGCGCCTTTGCCTCTATCTGACGGATGCGCTCACGGGTTACATCAAATTCGGTGCCAACCTCTTCAAGGGTATGACATCTGCCGTCTTTAAGACCGAAGCGCAAACGAATTACAGCCTCTTCACGGGGAGAGAGTGTGTGCAAAACCGCGTCAATGTCTTCATTGGTTATGGTTTTAAGCGCCGCATCATCGGGAGCCAGCGCGTCTTCATCTCGAATGAAGTCCATAAGTCTGGAATCTTCCTCGGGGCCTATGGGCGTTTCCATAGAAACGGGCTCCTGCGCCACACGCATAATTTCGCGCACGCGTTCAACCGATAAGTCCATTTTTTCGGCAATCAGTTCCTCACTCGGCTCGTAACCGTTTTCGTGAAGCAGCTGGCTTTGCACCTTTTTAAGACGGTTAATGGTTTCTACCATGTGAACGGGTATGCGTATGGTTCTTGCCTGATCGGCGATTGCGCGGGTGATTGCCTGTCTTATCCACCAAGTAGCATAGGTTGAAAATTTGAAGCCCTTTGTGTAGTCAAACTTGTCAACCGCCTTTATTAAACCTACATTGCCCTCTTGAATAAGGTCGAGAAAATACATTCCCCTGCCCACATATTTTTTTGCAATGCTTACAACAAGACGCAGGTTTGCTTCGGTAAGGCGTTGCTTTGCGTATTCGTCGCCCTCAGAAATTTTTACCGCAAGTTCAATTTCCTCTTTAGAAGAAAGCAGAGGTACACGGCCTATTTCACGCAGATAAACCTTAACCGGATCATCAAGCGACATATTTTCGATTGAAAGATCATCATCAAGATTGTCAAGGTCAACCTCTTCAAGCTTCAATTCATCCTCAGTAGGTTCCTCGTCAAAATCGCGTTCCAAAACATCGGGGTCTGAAAGTAGGCCCTCTATGTCGTCGGGTGCGTTTTCGATGTCATCAATGCTGTCGTGTTCTTCATTTTCTTCTAAAATGGCGTCAGCCTGTCTTTCAAGTTCTTCAGCCGATGTTTGCTCTTTCTTTTCTTTTGCCATAGTAATTTAGTTCCCCTTTTGTTTGGTTTCTATTATTTTTTTAAGGCTCTTTGCCCAATCATCCACATTCATATTTTTTATATCGCCCGATTTTTTGCGTATTCCCTCATCTAATATTACCTTAACGCTGTCCTTTAATACAATAAGGGCGTTTTTACCGCCTCTTTCGCTGTTGGCGAGTGACGCAAGATAACCCATTTCAGACGGATTTAAAATCTCACCGAAATATGACAAATCGGGACTTCTGCCCGAATTTATACATTCGCACAAGGCTGTATAAATTCTTCGGTTGACAGATGTTATCATATCGTCGGGGCTAAGCGACTCGGTTGCCGTGTCAATAAAATCGGGGTGCTGCATAAGCACCGCAATAACCGATTCTTCGGCTGCCGCCGCGGCGGGATAATGCCGTTTTTCGGGATTTACATCTGCCCTGTCGAATTTAGGTCTTACTATTTCATCAAACTCATGCTTTTCGCGGCGTTTGGCATTTGCCTTTCGCAGCTGATTGACCTTGTCCTGTAAGGCGGTTCTTGATACGCCGTATTTTTCGGAAAGCTTGCCTATGTAAAGGTCGCGCGTTACAACATCGCCCGATTGGGCTATAATCAAAGCCGCTTTGGAAAGGTATTGCAGCTTGCCGTCATCACTGTTTATGTCGATGCCTTCTACCGCGGTCAGCAGTTTATACTCTATTTCGCTGACGGCGCCGTCAAGCAATGCCTTAAAACGCGCCGCGCCCTGCTTTTTAATATATTCGTCGGGATCTTTTCCGTCGGGTATAACAACCACCCTTATATCAACGCCCGTTTTTTCTAAAATTTCACTTGACCGCCTGACTGCCTTTTGCCCTGCGGCGTCGCTGTCCATAATAAGCACAACCTCTTTTGTATAGCGTGACAGCAGCCTTGCCTGCTCCTCGGTAAAGGAAGTGCCAAGCGCTGCGACGGTGTTTTCAAAGCCCGCCTGATGAAGCGAAATAACATCCATATTGCCTTCAACCAGAATTATGCGCTCGTCACAGTGATTTTTTGCAAAATTCATAGCAAACAGGTTTTCGCTTTTTTTATAAACAGGCGTGTCAGCAGTGTTTACATACTTTCCGCCCGCCTTATCTTCACCCGGCATTGCGCGCCCGCTGAAGCCTATAACCTTTCCGCGAATATTTATTATGGGAAACATTACGCGTTTTCTGAATCGGTCATAAAAACTGCCGCTTTGACTTTTGCCTATTACATTGGCCTGCAGCATATCGGCAATGCTAAAGCCCTTTGATTTAAGATGCTTTATAAGTAAATCCCAGCCGTCAGGCGCCGCACCCAGACCGAAATGCTTTATTGTAGCTATTGACAGCCCTCTGCCGCGCAGATAATCAAGCGCCCATTTACCCTCGGGCGACATTAAATACGCGTGGTAAAATCTTGCGGTTTCTCGGTTTATTTCGAATATGCTGTTTTTAAGCCTTTGCATTGAATCGTCATAACCGTCTTGCGGAAGTGCGACGCCGCTGCGTTCGGCAAGCAGTTTTACAGCCTCGATATAGTCAAGATTTTCAATAAGCTTTACAAAACTGAAAACATCTCCGCCGGCACCGCAGCCAAAACAGTAAAACGAGCCGTTTTCGGGATAAACCGTAAAGGAGGGCGTTTTTTCGTTATGAAACGGACAAAGCCCGACGAGATTTTTGCCCCTGCGTTTAAGACTTACATAGGGCGATATAACCGTTTCAATATCATTTCGATATTTTATTTCATTTATAACATCCTCGGGTATTGCCACTTTTTCACTCTCCTTTCGCAGTATAGGTTATAAATTATATTTTCCACTCTTTCGGTATATATATGTCAGAGTATTTGGTAACGGCAAAATGGTCGGTCATTCCGGCAATATAATCGACCGCGGCACGCTCTACACCCTCGCGCTCACGAATAATTGCATATTCGTTGTCAAGCTTGTCGGGATTTTTTATAAGGTATTCGTATATGCCGCTTACAATACCTTCAACCTTAATTTCCTCCGACTTAACTATCGGATTAAGATATACCGCGTCAAACAAAAAATCATGGAGCTTTTCATAAGCCGCGCCCACGATAGAATCCATTTTAACACTGTCTTTTTCGGTGTTTGCCACAACCGATTTTACAAGTGTATCAATGCGCTGACTTTTGCCGAAGCCCAAGGTCTGCCTAATATCAAGCGGTATATCCTCTTCGCATATAACGCCCGCCGTTACGGCGTCGTCAATATCGTGATTTATGTAGGCAATACGGTCGCTGTATCTGACAATTTTGCCTTCGGGCGTGCTTGCCCATTCGCCGCGCGTGTGATGAAGTATGCCGTCAAGCACCTCATGCGTCAGGTTAAGACCGTCGCCCGCGCGTTCTATTACCCTGCATATACGGACGCTTTGCTCAAAATGGGTAAAGCCGCCGCTGTAAAGACCGTTCAGCGCCCGCTCGCCCGCATGACCGAAGGGAGTATGTCCCAAATCGTGCCCTAAGGCTATCGCCTCGGTCAAATCTTCGTTAAATCTTAACGCTCGTGCTATTGTACGCGCTATCTGTGACACCTCAAGCGTGTGTGTAAGGCGTGTTCTGTAATGATCGGACTCGGGCGATAAAAACACCTGTGTTTTATGCTTAAGCCGCCTGAACGCCTTGCTGTGTATTATTCGGTCACGGTCACGCTGAAAATCGGTTCGTAGCTCGCAGGGCTGTTCTTCTCTTTCGCGTCCCTGTGATTTGATGCTTAATGTAGCGTAAGGCGATAATGTTTCTTTTTCAATGTTTTCGGTTATCATTCTTGCATTATACAAATAATCGCCCCCTTATAATAAATATTATCAAAAAATTCTAAAATTCCTCTGTTTTTTTAAAGTTTAAACGGAAAAAATAATTCATTTTGCAAATTTGCCTTAATTTTTGAAGCGAATGCCTCGCACAGTTTAGTTAAAAAAATGTCTTTTTGCTCATTTTTAAATATAAAATCAATACTGACTTTATCGGTAAAATCGGTGCTTTGTATTAAGCCGCCGCAATCACCGATAAGCCGCGACAATCGGTCAAAGCTTGCGTAGTCGCACTCTGCGGTGAATTTACTGCATTGGCACATCAAAACCTTTGAAGCCCCCGACAGTGCGTCGCGCGCACTTGTACCGTAAGCACGCACAAGACCGCCCGTGCCGAGCAGTATTCCGCCGAAATAGCGTGTTACCACTATTAAAACATCGGTGACTGAACTGTTTTTAATAACATCCAAAACCGGCATACCCGCCGTACCGTGGGGCTCGCCGTCATCCGAAAAGCGCGCCGTGCCGTTTTGCAAAACATAGGCATAAACATTGTGACGGGCGTCCCAATATTTACTTTTTTGTCCTTCGATTATTTTGCTTGCTTCGGCTTCGCTTTCACAATGAAAAACAGTTGCTATAAACCGTGAATGTTTTTCGGTGTATTCTGCCGTAAAATCGCCGTCAATAGTTTTATATTCCTGCAAAGCATCGCCCCCCTCTCCAAACAAAAAACCGCAATCACCCTGTGGGCCGATTGCGGAATTGCGGTAATAATTATTTATCTTCCATACCGAAACGCTTTTTAAATCTGTCAACACGTCCGCCGGTATCTACCAACTTCTGCTTACCAGTGAAAAACGGATGACATTTAGAACAAATATCCAAACGAATATCCTTCTTTGTTGAGCGTGTCTCGAACTCGGCACCACAAGCACATTTAATTGTTACCTTTTCGTACTGAGGATGTAAACCTTCCTTCATCCTTGTCACCCCTTTCTTACTTTATAACATTGGAATTTTACCATATTACTTTAAAAATTGCAAGCATATTTTTTAAAAAACATCAATTTTTTGAAAAAATCCTTTTAATATCCTCGTAAATCTCGGCAGTTTTGAACTTAATTACATATTTTTGTGCATTTTCGGCTGTGTATGCCGAGCCTTGTGACACGCTGTCCGAAAGGCTTGCGTCGGCGGCATTAGGCACACACACGCAGGGAAACACAACGCACCACCAATTTTTACCCTGTGCCTTGCCGAGTTTAACTATAAGAGATTTATAAATACCGGCAGGCAGAGTAAAATCATCATACTCGCGGGTATTAAAATACGAATCTCCCAACGATACCTCGGCAGTATAATCAAACCCTTTTTGTTTTATAACTTTATTTGCTATGTCGTTTAAGCTTGACAGCTGTGACTCTGCCGTTTGCGCGGCGCTTTCTACGCTGTCACATTCTTTAAAAATATCAATCGAGTCTTTAAGTATTTCGTCACGCACGGCAAGCTTCAGGCTCTGGTCGGCGTCGCTGTCGGAATTTGCAATTATGTGCAACCGCAAAATATTTTGCCGCAGTTCGTCACAACGCGCCTCAAAACGGGCAAAGCTTAAAACAACTGCGCAAATAAGCCCGAACAACACACCTGTTTCGATATTTTTTCTTACTGTATTTTTCATAAAAACGCTCCTATCAATTTTTTTACAAGTAAAATATTGACAGAATCATTTTTGTTTATTCAAATATTACACCCTTATTTATCGGAGCGGCAATTACGGGGTTATACCCCATAACCGTCAGCTTTTGCAAGGCTGTTTCGGCTTTTTGTGCATTTTCATATATTGCGAAAACAGCAGGGCCGCTTCCCGATAAAGATACAGCTAAAGGTTTTGTTGTTTTTATGTTGTTTATAAGCTCTTGGTTATACGAAACTTTTGAAAAAGCATTCGATACATTTTGGCATATTCTGTATAAATCGCCCTTTTCTATGCCGCTTAACATACCCTGCGTACCGAGCGGCGTATCAGGGTATGTGTCGATTTTTTTATACATTTCGGCAGTCGATTGCTTTTGACCGTGCTTTATGATTAAAACGGCACAATCGGGAATATCGGGCAGTTTTTCGATAATTTCGCCTATACCGCCCACACGCGCGGTGCCGCCGACAGTGCAAAAAGGAACATCAGCGCCTACCGATAAACCTATACTGCATATTTGCTCATTTGAAAGATTTGTTTCATAAAGCCTGTCAAGTGCGACAATCACCGCCGCTGCATCGGCGCTTCCGCCGCCGAGTCCCGCGGCCAACGGTATATTTTTTTTGATTTCGATTGCCGCTCCGCCGTTTATTTTTGTATTTTCAAAAAATTTTTCTGCCGCTTTATAAACAATATTATTTTGGTTATCTATTGAACCGACGCTGCACCCGACCGTTATACCACTGCTTTTTTCAATGAATATTTCATCAAAAAGATTAACCGACTGAAAAACCGAGTCGATAATGTGATATCCGTCACATCTTTTACCTACAATGTCGAGCGTTAAATTTATTTTTGCACAAGCCTTAACCTTCATTTACTCACCGAATACAAATTTATTTAAAATACTCTTTATTTTATGAATATTAAGTACACCGTACGCCGCCATAGCGCCGCCCACATTTAAAATAAAATCGTCAATGTCGGCAGAGCCTGTAATAAAAACAATTTGCAGCATTTCAACCACAATAACGCACACCGAAATTACGGCAAAAAACTTTAATGCAGTGTTTACCCTTTTAAATATGCAGGGTATGAAAAAGGCAAACGGCATAAAAACAAAAAGATTGCCGAATATATTTTCAATTATCACGCGGGTTTCAAGACTGCCCTGCTTATAAGCATTTACAAAAATTTTAACGGTAGCAAAAGGAATAATATTTACTTTTTGAGAAAAATATTCTTCAATCTGTCCATTTTGCGCCAAAAAAATATTTGACGATATACTTCTGCCGAAGTTATCGTTTATAAGTGTAAAATCAATTACCATAAGTGTGTAAAAAATAAAAAGAAGCAAAATTATTATTTTTATTATAAAAAAACGGTTAACCGTTACTGTTTTGTATTTCAAAAAATCACCGCCAAAGATAATTTTACCTTTAGCGGTGATTAAAGTCAAGAAAATTGTATCAGTTATTAAGCGACTGATGAAACCCGAAAACCGACGCGTCGATAGCAGCAAAACGAAAGCCCATAGCGTCAAGCCCCTCGATTATCGAAGGCAACGCTTCAACCGTTGTGGTTTTGGCGGCGGTATCGTGCATAAGCACACATATACTGCTTTTTCCCCTTGCGCCGTTTAACACATTATTTGCTATTGCAGAGGCAGACACCTTTTGGGCGGACGCATCACCCGAGCTTACATTCCAATCGTAATACGAATAACCCAGACTCGGCATTCTTACGGTTAAATCGGTCATAATTCCCGAACAGTATTTTGCACTCACCTTATTACTGCCGCCGCCCGGAAAGCGCATAATGTTACTGCGAACACCGGTAGTATTATAAACAATATCGGAAATTTGCTGAATATCGGAAAGATAGCTGTTTACATCGGCGTAAATCGAACTGTAATTATGTGTAGCCGAATGCAGACCGATTGCGTGACCTCGGCTTACAATTTGTGGCATATACTGTGTTTTTGCGGTGCCTACCACAAAAAATGTGGCTTTAATGCCGTAAGCGTCTAATATGTCTAAAATTTTAAGCGTATTATCCGAGGGGCCGTCGTCAAATGTAAGATAGCAGATACCGCCCTGCGCGGTATCTGCCTGATTTGCACTGTTTTTTAGGGCTATAGCCTGTTGCAGCTCTTCCCTTCGCTTTTGGGCCTTCAGTTGCTCAATTTGATTTTTTAAACTGCTGTTTTCCTGCTCAAGCTTTGCCTTTTGCTCCAAAGCGGCTTGCAGCTGCGAGTTAAGCTCTGCTTTTTCCTGCTCGTTTTGCACCGTTTGCGCATCATAATCGGCAATTTTGGAGGTAAGCTCGTCAATCGTTTTTTGAGCCTGTTCAAGTGCTGTGTTATTATCTGAAATGCTTGCCGATATTTCAACATATTCGGCATGCTTCTCATAAGCAAAATACGAAACTCCCGAAAGCGCCGCTACAAGTAAAAATATTACAAACAAAAATATAATATTGGTTTTTTGTTTAAAAAATGTCATTTTATATCCCCTCGTACTCTGCTTTGAGTATAACATACAAGAATACAAAAGTCTATTGTTTATTATGTTTTTTGCTAAATTATTTTATATTCGGACAAAAATCAACACCACTCGGCAAATAACTCTTTAAATATTCTAAAAGTAATGTTATAATATATATAATTTTAAAACAAAAGGAACATTCAAAATGAAACCCGTTAAAATTTTACACTGTGCGGATATTCATATAGGCGCGGAAGAAAGCTTTTTAGGCATGCGTGCCCAAAGCCGCAGAGCCGAAACACTTATTACCTTTGAAAAAATCATAAATATTGCACGAGAGAATTCGGTCGATATTCTGCTTATTGCAGGCGATCTGTTCAATTCAAATAATATTGAAAAATCATTTACCGACAGAGTTTTTGAGTGTTTTTCCATGATACCCGATACCAAAATCGTATTCTCAGCAGGCAATCATGACCCTTTAAACGCAGAATCTCCGTTTAAAAAATATGTATTGCCGCAAAATGTTTATGTGCTTGAAACAAAAGATTGCTTTGTAGAATTCGAAAGTCTTAAAACCCGTGTGTACGGCAGGTCTTTCAAGGAGGTATATATGTCGGGCGAGCAATGCTTTTTGCTCGAAACAAACCCCGATTTCATAAATCTTATGTGTATTCACGGTGAGCTAAAATCCGACCTTAACTCAAACTACAACTCAATAACAGCCGAGTTTATCGCAAAAAGCGGTATGGATTACATTGCATTAGGGCATGTTCACAAGCGCAGCAGCATCGACAAAATCGGCAGCACCTATATCGCATATTGCGGTTGCCCCGAGGGTCAGGGCTTTGACGAATTAAACGAAAAGGGTGTTTATTTGGGCGAGGTGTCAAAGAATACCTGCAATTTGCAGTTTGTACCTACCGCCAAAAGAATGCATATTTGCGAGCAGATAAACATCGGTGAAGCTGTCACCTCAAGCCAAATTGCCGACTGTGTGATTGATGCATTAAAACAAAAATACGCCGACAGTTACAGCCAAAACCTTTACAAAATCATTCTTACGGGCGAAATTGACGAAAACACCGTAATTTCGGTGCCTGAAATTACCGCGCGTTTAAACGATCTTCTTTATTTTGCAAAGGTTAAAAACCAGACCGAAGTCAAAGCCGACCTTGAACTGCTGTCACATGAAAAGTCGCTTAAAGGCATATTTGTAAAAAATATGCTTGGCAGAATTGAATCGGCGCAAGAAACCGAAAAAGAAATGCTTAAATCTGCACTGAATTTAGGGCTTAAAGCGTTTGCCGGTGAGGTGAGCTACGATGAAGATTAACAAAATTTACATATCCGCATTCGGCGGTCTTAAAGATTTTACGCTCGAATTTGAAGACGGACTTAATATAATTTACGGAAATAACGAAGACGGCAAAAGCACGGTTGCCGCCTTTATAAAGGCTATGTTTTACGGCACAGGCAGAAATTCAAAAAGCCTTGCAGACAGCCCTCGCCAAAAATACACCCCGTGGGACAACTGTGTAATGGCGGGCAGAATATACTTTGAAAACGCAGGCAAAAATTACTGCCTTGAGCGTGAATTTCGCAAGTCGGATTCCACCGACCGAATACTGCTTACCGACACCGATTCGGGCAAAACGGTCGACGCGGGCGAAAGTATCGGAAACAAATTTTTCGGCATGAGCGCCGCGGCATTTGAACGCAGTATGTTCATAGGCAATGCAGATTTTATTAAAGACGGCGCCGCCGCGAGCGAAATAAACGGCAAGCTTTCAAATTTTGCCGTTACGGGTGCCGAAGATGTGTCATATAAAAAAATAGAAAAAAACATTTTCGACGCACGCGCAAAGCTGATTTCAAAAAGCGGAAAAAGCGGGTCATATAACGAAGATTTACAACTGCTCGGCGAATTGAACGAAAGGTTAAAAAAAGCCGATGACGACGCAAAAATCAAATCGCGCCTTAACGATACCGCCGCAAAAAAGCGAGCCGAATACGAGCAGCTCTACAAAAAGTACACCGAACTCAAATCAATAGCAGAGCGCGAGCAGGATATTAAAAACCGCGAAAAGCTTACCGAGTTTTTAGAAACCAAGCGTGAGCTTGACAGGCTTAATATGTCGCTTAAGCTTGATGACGGCACGGTAATAAACGAAAACTACACCCAAAAAATCGAATTCGTTATAAAAAAATACGAAACCTATGCCGACAGATGTGAGCAAATAAATCAGGATATTTCGCGTATGAAAGCGGCAACCGAGCTTCAAAGCACATATTCACCCGAAGTCGCAAAAGAACAAATTGACAGATTAACGGCAGAAATTAACGGCCTTTATGAGCAAACGGCTTTGATTGAACAAAGCGAATCTGCACTCAATACAAAGGCAGAAGAATTAAAGCAAAAGCTATACGCCGCCCAAAATAAAAAAGCGGCGTTTAACCCTATACTTTTAACAATGTCTGTTGTTTTTGCTGTTTTAGGAGTTGCCGCGTACTTCTTATCATTTATTGCTGCTACCGTTATTTGGGGAACGGCGTTAATAGAATTCATAGTTGCTTTCATTTTAAAACCCAAAAACGCCAAAGGGATCGCCGAAATTCAAAATGAACTTGCCGATACAAACTGCGCCATTGCCGAAAACAAGACAAATAAAAGTATTATTCAAGAGCAAATCGGTAAAATAAAAGCACAAATCAATGACCTTACCTTAGCGATTAACACAAATACCGCTGTAAAAGAACAGCGGCTTGCCGACCTTAAACAAAAGGAAGATGAATTAGCCGCAGAAACAAATAAGGCTCAAGCAGCAAAATCGGAAATTATAAATCTTTTATCGGGCTTCGGCAATATCAACAGCATAGAAAGCGCTTATGACCTACTCGAAAAATTAAAGCAAAAAACCGAAAATCAAAAGGCAATTAAACTGCGCTTAAAAACGGCAAGTCAGTTTTTGGGCAACATAGATTACGACAAGGCCGAACAAAAGCTTGCCGCAATAAATGATGCTCAAGAATATAAAAATGTCGATTTTTCCGCCGTAAAATCAAGCCTAAATGATGTTTCGGGTAAGATTGACGAACTTAAAGAGCAACTCACCGTTATTGCCACCGAGCTTAAAACTTCATTTAAGCACAGTGAAAATCCCGAAGAATTAAAGCGCGAGATACGCATATTGCAGGAGAAAATCGACTCTAAAAAAGAGTTTTGCGATACCGCAGATTTGGCATTATCGGTTTTAGAGCAAAGCTTTCATGAGCTTCGACGCGGTTTCGGAAGTGAGCTTGAAAAACAAACACAGGCAATTTTTTCATCGCTCACAGGCGGAAAATACAGCAATATAAATATATCCGACGAGCTTGATATTTCGGTTGAACAAAGCAATATTTTCGGAACGCGCGACATAGGCTTTTTAAGCTTAGGCACCACACATCAGGCATATTTAAGCCTGCGGCTTGCCATAACCAAACTGATTTCAGGCGAAAATACCATGCCGATTTTTCTTGACGATTCGCTCTCTCAATATGACGACGGCCGAGCAGACAAGGCAATTCGGTTTTTAAAAGAATTCTGCGCCG
>CAJMBP010000018.1 GCA_905211675.1 uncultured Oscillospiraceae bacterium | reverse complement strand
CGGTAACGCTTGCCATCAGAATTATGGGCAAGCGGCAAATCGGCGATATGCAGCCCAACGAGCTTGTTGTAACGCTTCTTATTTCCGAAATTGCGGCAATTCCCCTTCAGGATACCGAGCAGCCGGTATTTATAGGATGTGTAGCTATTTTTATTTTAGTTTTTCTTGAAATTATAGTTTCGATACTTTCAATGAAAAGCTTTGCGATAAGAAAGCTTTTAAACGGAAAATCGGTAGTGGTTATTAAAAACGGCGTTATAGACCGTAAAGCTATGAGCAGTGTTCGCATGACGGTTGTAGACCTTATCGAGCAGTTGCGTGTGCAAAATGTTTTTAATATAGAGGATGTAGCCTTCGCCGTGTTAGAGGTAAACGGAAATTTAAGCGTGTTACTTAAAAAAGATGCGCAAACGGTGTCGGTAAAGGATTTGAACTTAGATCTGCCCGACGATAATCTGCCGCTCCCCGTAATAAGCGACGGCAGAATTATTTATGAGTCTTTGCAGTCTTTAAATGTAACGGTGCCTCGGTTAAACAAAATATTAAAGCAAAAGCACACCTCGGTAAAGCAGATATTTTTAATGACGCTTGACCGTGACGGCAACAATACAATAGTTAAAAAAGGCGGTGCAGACAAATGAGAAGACTGATCCCCGCTGCAGTTATCCTTATTTTAACGGTCGCCGTATGTATTTACGGACATTTTTATATTGAAAAAGCCTGCAAGAGTACGCTTATGGACATAGATGATTTTCGGAATAAAAAAATCAGCGCGGAGGAGCTTGAAAGCCGTTGGCACGACCGAGAAAAAAATATGGCTGTTTTTGTAAACAACGGACTTTTAGATAAAATAACCGTATATATAGGTCGCCTAACCGTTGCTTTTAATGAAGACAGCTTTGCAGATGTTGATGTTATTTGCAAGGATATTGGAAGCGTTTTAAAACTTATAAAGGAGCAACAGAGCTTTACCGGGCAGAGTTTTTACTGAGCAAATGCATATTTTTGTTTAAAAAGTAAAAATATGCATCATTTTTTGCATATTTTTTTAAAAAATTCAAAATTTAAAAATATTTATGCATTTTTCACTTGACAAAGTAAAAATACTGTGCTACAATCGACCCATACTTAAATTTACAATTTTTGAAATGAGGTAACAAAAATGAAAAACTTAAAAAAGATTTTGGCATTGGCTTTGGCGCTTTGCATGCTCGCATGCTTTGCAGGCTGCGGCACCAAAGACACCGTGAGCGAGTCTCAAGCAAAAACAAAGCTTACTATGGCTACAAACGCAGAATTTCCGCCCTATGAGTATCACGAAGGTGACGCAATTGTAGGTATCGACGCTGAAATCGCCGCTCTTATTGCCGAAAAACTCGGTATGGAACTTGAAATCGCTGATGTTGATTTTGACTCTATTATCCCCGGTGTTCAACAGGGCAAGTACGATATGGGTATGGCAGGTATGACCGTTACGGACGAGCGTCTTGAAAAGGTTGCTTTCTCTGACAACTATGCAAAAGGTATTCAGGTTGTTATAGTTAAAGAGGGCGGCAGCATTGCTACACTTGATGATGTTGACGGCAAAAAGATCGGCGTTCAGCAGACCACAACCGGCGACATTTATGCATGCGACGCTTACGGCGAAGAAAACGTTATCAAATATGCTAACGGCGCTTTGGCAGTAGAGGCTCTTAAATCAGGTAAGGTTGACTGCGTTATAATTGATAACGAACCCGCAAAGGCTTATGTTGCCGCAAACGAAGGTCTTAAAATTCTTGACACAGAGTATGCTAACGAAGATTATGCTATCTGCTTTGCAAAAGAAAACACCGAGCTTCAGAAAAAGGTTAACGATGCTCTTAAAGCGCTCATTGCCGACGGTTCTGTTCAAAAGGTTGTTGACAAATACATCAACACCCAAGAATAATCCTTATATTTAAAAAATTTAAGGGCGGTTTAGACCGCCCTTATTTGTGCATTTTCAAGAACGGATGTGATTAAAATTTTAAATTTATTTAAAGATATTTGGGCGTTTATTGTAACACAATGGAACACTTTTACTCATGAGGTTGAATTTGTCTTTGTTAAAGGCGACCGATATAAACAAATGCTTCAGGGTATTGTTAACACCTTAAAGATTACCGCGGGCGCATTGCTTATAGGCGTGCTTATAGGTATTGTTGTTGCGGCTATACGCTCTTCTTACGATAAAAGCGATAAAAAGCACGGCGTCGGACACACTGTTTTAAAAATACTTAATGCGATATGCAAAATATATCTTACGGTTATACGCGGCACACCTGTTGTTGTTCAGCTTATGATAGCGTACTTTATTATTTTTGTATCGGCGCGTGACGGTGTGCCGGTTGCAATTTTCGCTTTCGGTATCAATTCGGGCGCTTATGTTGCCGAAATATTCCGCGGCGGCATTATGTCGGTAGATAACGGTCAGTTTGAAGCCGGCCGCAGTCTTGGTTTTAATTATGTTCAAACCATGATATACATAATAATCCCTCAAATGTTCAAAGCAGTTCTTCCCACTCTATGCAACGAATTTATAGCACTGCTTAAAGAAACATCTGTAGCGGGTTATGTGGGCGTTATGGACCTTACGAAAGCCGGCAACTCTATCGCAGGACGCACATATTCATACTTTTTACCGTTGCTTACCGTCGCCGCAATTTATTTGGTTGTGGTAATGATACTGACATGGCTTGTAGGAAGGCTCGAAAGGAGGCTGCGTAAGAGTGACCACTGATAACACTTTAATCAAGGTTGAAAATTTAATTAAAAATTTCGGCGATATAGAAGTTTTAAAGGGAATCAATACCGAAATTAAACGCGGCGAGGTCGTTGTAATAATAGGCGCTTCGGGTTCGGGCAAATCAACCTTTTTGCGTTGCCTTAACCGCCTTGAAGAATCATCGGGCGGCAGTATTTATTTTAACGGCGTAGATATAACCGACGACAAAATAAATATAAATTTGCACCGTCAAAAAATGGGAATGGTATTTCAGCACTTTAATTTATTCCCCCACATGACCGTGCTTAAAAATATGACATCGGCACCTATGAAGCTGCTTAAAATAAGCAAACAAGACGCCGAAGCAAAGGCTGTCGAATTGCTCGAAAAGGTAGGTCTTGCAGACCGCGCCGAAGCATACCCTTCACAGCTTTCGGGCGGTCAGAAACAGCGTGTGGCCATTGTGCGCGCGCTTTGTATGGACCCCGAGGTTATGCTGTTTGACGAACCGACAAGCGCGCTTGACCCCGAAATGGTCGGCGAAGTGCTTAATGTTATTAAAGATCTCGCCTCAAGCGGTATGACCATGGCGATAGTTACTCACGAAATGGGCTTTGCCCGTGAGGTTGCCGACCGTATATTATTTATAGATGACGGGGTTATCGCCGAAGAGGGTACCCCCGAAGAAATTTTTACAAACCCGAAAAGTCCTAGACTTAAAGATTTTTTAAGCAAGGTTCTTTAAAATATAATTTGACGGTAAAAATCAAGCAGTTGCTTTTAAGTTAAGCAACTGCTTGATTTTGTTTTAATAGTATAGCAATTAAAAATCTTTTGGCATTTCAAGCTTGTCAAAGCCTTTAAAAAATGCTTTGAGCTCTTGTTTCATGGCGTTTATTCCACCCTTTTCTCTGCTTTCAAAATTCATAGGCATTACGGGGTCGTGAACGCTGAGTCTGAGTAAAAACCAACCGTATTCGGTAGACACCCTTATACCCTCTCTGTTATCGTCGGCAATAACATAATCTTTTTTTGTTTTTGCAAATTCTTCTAAATCTGCAATTACCTTTTCACCGTAAGCGCGAAAGTCTTTTTCTTTTATATTAAATCTGTATTCCGCTTCTTCCGACGGCATTTCAAGATTAGAAAGCAGTGCCTCAATATCGGTACCCTTTGCAAGCTCGATTATAATTTTGGTAGCAAGGTAGGCGCCATCGTCTAAAAAGTAATTTTCACGCAGTGCCGCATGACCCGAGGTTTCAATCGCAAGCGGACAGTCGATGCCCTGATTGCACAGCTCAATCGCTTTATTTATAACATTTTTATATCCGCGGCGATAACGGTAGTGAACACCGCCCAAATCATTTTGAATATACTTTTTAAGTCCGTCGGATGTAACCGAGTCGGTAACGACCGTGCCGCCCTTTTTACCGCCTAAAGCAATGTAAGACGCAATGGCAATAAGTCGGTTTCGGTTTATTTCGTTACCGTCGGCGTCAACACAGCCCGCACGGTCTACATCGGTGTCAAATATAACGCCGAAATCTGCTCGGTTTGCCTTAACAGCCGCGCAAATGCTTTCCATCGCCTGATTATTTTCGGGGTTAGGTATGTGATTGGGAAACATACCGTCGGGCTCTAAAAACTGACTTCCGCTTATATCTGCGCCAAGCGGTGCTAAAACCTCATTTGCATAAAAGCCGCCTACACCGTTGCCGGCATCTACTATTATGTGATAGTTTTTAAGCGGCTGTTCACCCTTGCCCACCTCGCGTATAATCATATTGCGAAGCCTTGCGGCATAATCTTTCATATAGTCGCTTAAAACTACCGTTCCCGACCTTTCGCTTATGCACTCCTCGCCGTTGGAAGCCAACGACAAAATTTCTGAAATATCAGAGCCGTCAAGACCGCCCGTGCCAATAAAAAATTTCAGGCCGTTTCTGTCAAACGGATGGTGGCTTGCGGTAATTTGAATTGCCGCGTCTGTATGTAAATCTACGGTAGTCATAAACATAGCAGGTGTAGACGCAAGACCGCAATTTAACACGGTAACACCGGCGTTTGTAAGCGCGCGTATTACCGCTTCGCAGATTGTATCGGCAGTGATGCGCGAATCGTGACCCACCGCGATTTTTAGCTCGTTTGCCGCTTTTGAAAATTTGTTAACATACCATACGGCAAATGCCGCCGTAATATCATAAACGGCATTGCTGTCAAATTCAACTGCCTTTCCGCCTAAATCGGTTGCTACGCCGCGCACATCGGTGCCGCTTTTTAAATGCATATAATCCATGGTTTTCTCCTTTTTTATAAACCGCCCGACAAAAACGCGGCGGTAAAATAACCTATAAGCAGCAATGCTATTGCCGAAATGGTAATAACCGCCGACTTTAAAAACAAATTAAAAAATTCACTGCGCTTCTTTTCGTTCATTTTGCCACATCCTTTTAAAAAAGTATGACACAAGAAGCACTAAATTATTCCTACGGGGTGCAGTTTTATGAACGAATATATAAAGCCTAAGTACAAAAGGTTTAAAAAAGTCAAATTATGTTACGAATACGCCATATTTTTTTACAGCAGTGACGATATGATTGATTTTGTTTGCCGTACAAAGCTTCAAGACATTTTAAACAGTAAACTTTACACCTATAAAGGAACCTATCAGCTGTTAATAACCTCAACCAAAGCGCCTTGCGACAAATCAAAATATATTATATTCAAAGATAGAGCGCATATAAACGAAATCAAGCAAAACAGCCGCCTTATTTGCAAAGATAACGCTCTTTTAAAAATCAAAAAAGCCTTTAAAGCGATTTGATTTCTTTAACCTTGGCCCCCATATCGTCGGCAGAAAAAATGTAGTTACCGGCCACCAATACATTAGCACCTGCGGCAACCGCAAGCGGTGCGGTTTCGGCGTTTATGCCGCCGTCAACCTCAATATCAACCGACAGTTGCTGTCGGTCTATTTCAGCCTTAATGGCTTTAATTTTATCAATAGCCTGTGGCATAAACTTTTGCCCGCCGAAACCCGGCTCTACCGACATTACAAGCACCATATCGCAAAGAGTAAGCAGGTTAAAAATTTCTTCTGCCTTTGTTGCGGGCTTTATTGTAATACAGCTTTTACAGCCGAGTTCGCGTATTTTTTTAAGAGTCTCGGCATTATCCGAGCCCGCTTCATAATGAAAGCCCAAAAGGTCGGCATACCTTGCAAAATCTTCGATATACCTGTGCGGACGGTCTATCATAAGATGTACATCAAGCGGAAGCTTTGTATGAGCCTTTATAGATTTAATAACAGGATTACCGAATGAAATATTAGGCACAAAAATGCCGTCCATAACATCAAGGTGCAGCATATCCACCCCCGCGTCTTCAAGCTTTTTTATACTGTCCGAAAGTGTTAAAAAATCAGATGTAAGCACCGATGGAGAAACCTTTATCATAACCAATCACCCAAACTTAAAATTTGCTACTGTAATTTTAATATGTATATTTGCGCTTGTCAAGGAAATATCTGCCAAAAATAACGGCGGTTTGACGGAGGAAAATCGTCGAGCACACCGTATTCAGGGTCATAGAATTTACCCTCATAAAAAAGCGACCAATGCCAGCATTTAGGCGTTTCAAGGCTCAGCAATGCAATGTGCGGCAAATCGCTTTTGTTTTTTACCTCTACCCTGTTTTCTTTAAAATGAATGTCTAAAGCCGTTAAAGCCGCCTTCATATCTTTGAGGGTGGTTTCTTTTTCGGTTTTAACTAAATTAAATATCTGCTTAACATCAAGCCCCGACAGCATGGCAAGCACCGCCTGACCGCACGCTAACGGATTGGGCTCGTAAATATGTTTAATTTCACTTACTAACGGCATAATAACCTCTTTTCAAACCCAAATTTTACAAATATTATATCACAATTCATTATATATGTAAATCTTAAAAAACACCCTCTCTTACGAGAGGGCTGAAATACATTTATTTCACCAAACTGCCGCCGTCGGTTTTAAGCAAAATATAAATCTGCTCTTCTTCAAGCGTGTGTATATTTATATAAACCAATATTTCCCGATTATCTTCACTTCGGCACAAAAATTCATAGCAGCGCACCTCGCCGCCCGAATCGGTGGGTATGAGCGCCATTGAAGTCTTTTCGGTTTCAAGGTCGCTGCTTATTTTACTGTTTGCTTCTTCGGGCGTATGGTCGGGCACCGCAAACGCACGGTCGGTATGATTTGTCAAATACCCTTCAGTTTCAAGTAACATCACCTCGCCCGTGTCTGTTGCAATTCCCACCTTTATTAAGTCGGTATAACAGACCGTCTGGCCGTCAAGATAGGCAAAGTTTATTACACATACACCGTTATCGGTATAGTAATATGTGTCTGTCATTCCCGTTATTTGCATATTGCTCAAATAATTTTTTGCTTTCGACAGCATCTGTTCGTATGAAAGCAGTCCATTTTCGACAGCACGGTTTTTTCTCATATAAACAACATATCCGCCGTTTCGGCTTACGGTTATACTTAAACCGTCATTTACAAAACGGTAGCATTCAATTTTTCCGTGTTGCATATCGTCAAATTCGATTTTTTCACTGTCGCCTACCGCCTTTTGAGCTATTGCAAGTGCTTGCTCTTTAGAACATTCCGCAGCGACAGATGTCATTAAAGGCTCTTTGTTTAAAATATGGTCGGAATACGGACCGTCATATATAAGCGTAGGGTAATCGGACATATCCTCTTCAAGCTGTGTAAGCGCCGAGGCGAGCCCTTCCTCATTGACGGCTCCGTTTAGCTTGTTTTCAACCGTTTCTGCCCATTGTTGCGGCGAATTATGCTCGATTGCCGAGTCGCTTATTACCTCAGAAACCGTCTTTGCCGTGTCATAAAGCAATTTTAACTCCTCGCGCTGTTTGTCGCTCACAAGGTTTTCACTTGTTATATTTTTTGAAACGCTCAATGCATAGTTTCCCACCTGCGACAAAAATCTGTATAGGGTAGAAAGATTTTCACTGCCGGCAGGCAGTGCGGACAATGCCGTTTTTGCAAGCTCTGCCTCACTGAAAATTTGTGCCGATAGAGAACTCAGCTTTTTTGCAGATGATGCATAAACCATTTTTTCAAGCGAATACGATATATTGTTTATACTGCTGTTCAACTGTTCAAATGAACATGAATACATATTTTCTATCATACTCATACAGTAACCGCTTTTCGATTTTTGCTTCAACGCAAAGCCGCATAGGGCAATAATTGCCGCCGACATATAAGATACGGTCGTTATAAAAGTCTTTTTTTTAACCATAAAAACACTCCTTGATTTATATTTTTATCTTAAAAATTCTTTTTAAACAGTTTGCTATTGATTTTTTTTGCAATTTGTGTTAATATTATAGTCGTTAAAGACTGTGACGAAGACAGTAGCGTGTTTTATGATTATCTTAAGCGAGCCGACGGCGGTGTGAGGTCGGTGATATGAAAATGCGTGAATATCACTTCCGAGTTTCTGCGTGAAAGGCATTTGCCGATTAGCGTTAGACGGTTGTCTCCACCGTTATACGGAGCGCGGATAATTTCGGTCCGTTCTGATAGGTGGTTTAAGCTTGTGATGTGTTTTTCATCCCTGTCCTATTACGGACGGGGATTTATTATTTGAAAGGATTGTATTGTAAATGTACGAAAGTATCTCTCCAAACGTTAACTTTGTAGAGCAAGAAAAGAAAATCAAAGAGTTTTGGGACGAAAACAAAATCTTTGAAAAGAGCATTGACTCAAGAGCAAAGGGCACGCCTTATGTATTTTACGACGGTCCGCCTACCGCTAACGGTAAGCCGCACATAGGCCATGTGCTTACGCGCGTTATTAAAGATATGATTCCGCGTTACCGCACAATGAAGGGCTATATGGTTCCCCGCAAGGCCGGTTGGGACACACACGGTCTGCCGGTTGAGCTTGAGGTTGAAAAGCTTTTGGGGCTTGACGGTAAAGAACAAATTGAAGAATACGGTTTATCACCCTTCATAGACCACTGTAAAGAAAGTGTTTGGAAATATAAGGGTATGTGGGAAGATTTTTCAAAAACCGTCGGCTTTTGGGCTGATATGGAAAACCCATACGTTACCTATGACAACAACTTTATTGAATCTGAATGGTGGGCTCTAAAGCAGATTTTTGAAAAAGGTCTGCTTTATAAAGGCTTTAAAATAGTTCCCTACTGCCCGCGTTGCGGCACTCCGCTTTCCTCACACGAAGTAGCGCAGGGCTATAAAAGCGTAAAAGAGCGAAGCGCCGTTGTTCGCTTTAAGGTGGTGGGCGAAGACGCCTATTTTCTTGCGTGGACCACAACACCTTGGACTTTGCCGTCAAACGTTGCGCTTTGCGTAAACCCCGACGAAACATATTGCCGCGTTAAAGCAGCCGACGGCTACACCTACTATATGGCTGAGGCTCTGCTTGACAAGGTTCTGGGTAAGCTTGCTACCGAAGACGCCCCGGCTTATGAAATCACAGGCAGATTTTTAGGTAAAGAACTCGAATATAAGGAATATGAGCCTTTGTTTGATTTTGTAAAACCTGTTTGCGAAAAGCAGAATAAAAAAGGTCACTACATCACTTGTGACAACTATGTTACTATGACCGACGGTACAGGTATTGTTCATATTGCACCTGCTTTCGGTGAAGACGACGCCAAGGTTGGAAGGCGCTATGACCTGCCCTTTGTTCAGTTTGTTGACGGTCAGGGCAATCTTACTGCCGAAACACCTTATGCCGGTATATTTGTTAAAAAGGCAGACCCGCTTGTGCTTACTGACCTTGAAAAGATGGGGCTTCTTTTCGATGCTCCAAAGTTTGAGCACGATTATCCGCACTGCTGGCGTTGTGATACTCCGCTTATCTATTATGCGCGTGAGTCGTGGTTTATAAAAATGACCGATGTAAAAGACGACCTTATTCGCAATAACGATACTGTAAACTGGATACCCGAAAGCATTGGTAAAGGCCGTTTCGGTGACTGGCTTAAAAATGTTCAGGACTGGGGTATTTCACGCAACCGTTATTGGGGTACGCCGCTCAACATTTGGACCTGCGAATGCGGTCATATGCACTCTGTCGGCAGTATAGAAGAACTTAAATCTATGTCTGATAACTGCCCCGAAAACATTGAGCTTCACCGCCCGTATATTGATGAAGTTACAATCAAGTGCCCGCACTGCGGCAAGCAGATGCACCGTGTGCCGGAAGTTATTGACTGTTGGTTTGACTCAGGTGCTATGCCGTTTGCACAGCACCACTATCCGTTTGAGAATAAAGAATTGTTTGAATCACAGTTTCCTGCCGACTTCATTTCCGAGGCGGTTGACCAAACGCGCGGTTGGTTCTATTCTTTGATGGCAATTTCAACCCTTATTTTCAACAAAGCGCCCTACAAAAATGTAATTGTTCTCGGCCATGTTCAAGACGAAAACGGTCAAAAGATGTCTAAGTCAAAGGGCAACGCAGTGGACCCGTTTGACGCTCTTGAAAGCTACGGTGCCGATGCGATTCGCTGGTATTTTTACACAAACTCTGCCCCATGGCTTCCCAATCGATTCCACGGCAAGGCGGTTGTTGAAGGTCAGCGCAAATTCATGGGCACGCTATGGAATACCTACGCTTTTTATGTGCTTTATGCCAACATTGACAAATTTGACCCCACAAAACATACCCTCAACCCCGATAACCTTACCGTTATGGACAAATGGCTTATTTCAAAGCTTAATTCAATGGTAAAAGCAGTTGATGAAAACCTTGCCGACTACCGCATACCTGAAGCCGCACGCGCACTGCAGGATTTTGTTGACGAAATGAGCAACTGGTATGTTCGCCGCAGCCGCGAACGCTATTGGGTGCAAGGTATGACCGATGATAAAGAAACGGCTTATCTGGTGCTTTACAATGCACTTGTAACAACAGCTAAAACAGCGGCACCTATGATACCGTTTATGACAGAAAGCATTTATCAAAATCTTGTTCGCAATATCGACAAATCACAACCCGAAAGCATACATCTTTGCGATTTTCCGAAGGTTGACGAGGCGGCTATTGACCCCGAACTCGAAAAAAATATGGACAGCGTTCTCGAAATAGTTGTTTTGGGCAGAAGCGCCCGTAACGGCTCTGCAATCAAAAACCGTCAGCCGCTTAAAACTATGTATGTTAAATGCGATTTAACGCTTGACAGTTACTTTGCCGACATAATTAAAGATGAGCTTAACATAAAATCTGTTGAATTTACAAATGAGGTTGACAATCTTGTGTCTTACAGCTTTAAACCTCAGCTCAAAACGGTAGGTCCTAAATACGGCAGACAGTTAGGCGAAATTCGTCAAGCCCTCAGCGAACTCGACGGTAACGCCGCAAAGGTTGAACTTGATGAAAACGGCAAAATCGTATTAAATCTTGCATCGGGTCAGGTGGAATTAGGTGAAGAAGATTTGCTTATTGAGGCAAAACAGCGTGAAGGCTTTTTCACCGTAAGCGACCGCGGTATTACGGTTGCGCTTGACACAACGCTGACCGAAGACCTTATTGAAGAAGGCTTTGTGCGTGAGATTGTAAGCAAAATTCAAACCATGCGTAAAGAGGCAGGCTTTAATGTAACCGACCACATAGCCGTAACATTATCGGGAAGCGAAAGAGTTATTGCCATTGCCGAAAAGTTATCCGACGAAATTGCGGGCGATACTCTTGCAGACTCAATCGTTGCAGGTGACATAGATGGTTACAGCAAAGAATGGGATATTAACGGCGAAAGAATTACAATCGGAGTTAAGTGCATATAATTCAAAGAAATGAACGGAGGAAAATCAACTATGACCGAAAACAATAATGTGAATTCCAATGATTTTATTGAGGATATAAGCAGTACCTCGCCGGAATTCCGTGCAAAAAAGAACCCTGTTATGGCATACGGCAACGGACTTTACAAAAACCTTGGCAACGTCATTAAGGTTATTGCATTTGTTTTAGGCTTCGGTGTCATAATATTGTCCCTTGTTCTTGCGTTTTTCCTATTTAACAAAACCTCATTCGGAATAGCTCTTGCCCTTGCGGTGATTATTTTTGGCACAATCGCCGCCGCCTGTATTTTCTTTCCGCTGTTCGGGCTCGGGCACCTGCTGTGTCAGAATGAAGAAATTTTAAAAATGTTAAATAAATAATTTAAATCAAAAGCTCTGCTGTGGCAGAGCTTTTAATTTTTTCTTAATATTTTAAACCTTGTTTTTTTCAAAAAAAGTGGTATAATGTAGTTTGGTTTTATGTGACCGTAACGCTTGAAATATATATGTAAATTTGTATTCCAGAAAGGATTTTATAATGAGTACCTCAAAGATTTCAGGTGCTGTTTCGCATTTTTTTGCTTACAGCGTTCCTAAATTTTTAAATGTTATTAAAAACTTTCTTGTAAACACATTTGAAATTACAAGCACAAAAAAATCAAAAATAACCGGTGCGTCTGTTGCCGGAATATTGTTGCTTACGGTAATCATTTTTAACTCGCAATTCACAAGACTTTTAACAAGTTCGAAATGGTTGCTGTTGGCGTTTGCGCTTGTTGCCCCGTTTATTATAGGCGCTTTTATTACATTTAACATAAAAATTAAAAACAGTTTAATAAACAGTATATGGCACTTTGTTTTCTTTATATTAAGCCCCATTATAACAATGACCATGACCGAGTGCCTTAACAACATATTTATTTATGATATGACCTATTTGGGATTCTTGGCAAATTATTTGGTAATACTGTTGCTTTTATTTTTAATCTTTGCGTTTTGCGGCAGTTTCAGGGTTTCGTTGCTGATTACAAATACCGTATGCTACGGCTTGGCACTTGCCCACTGCTATGTCGTTTTATTTAGGGGCACGCCGTTTGTACCTATGGATTTTTTAAGCGTTACAACGGCGGTAAATGTTGCAAATACTTATAACTTTACCCCTACGCATACCGTTATCATAGGCTCGCTTATTTTCATATTTTTAACCGTAATAGGCATAAAAATCAAAACACCTAAATACACGGCAGTAACTAAAATTGTGTCCCGCACATTTATGGGTACATTTTTTATCTGTCTTATTTGTCTGTTTTATTTTACTTCGATATTTGCAAACGCAGGTGTCAAACCTGACTTCTGGAACCAGTCGCGCGGTTATCGCAATTACGGTTTTGTTTTCAGTTTTTTCTGTAACACAAAATACCTTTATATGACCGAACCGAACGGTTACAACGCCGAAACAATCGGAGATTATGTTTCAAGCACTGTAGATAAGGACGAGCCTGCCGTAATTAAGCCCTCGGGCAATGAGCCGAACATTATTTGTATAATGAACGAATCTTTGTCGGATTTAAGCGTTTTGGGCGAATTTACAACCAATCAGGACTATATGCCTTTTATGCACAGCCTTACCGAAAATACAGTAAAGGGCAATCTTTATGTGCCGGTTATAGGAGCAGGCACATCGAACACGGAGTTTGAATTTTTAACAGGCCATTCAACCGCATTTTTACCGTCAGGCAGTAATGCATATATGCTTTATGTTAAAAATCCGTTAGCATCGCTTGTGTCAACACTTGAGGGGCAGGGCTATTCGTCATGGGCTTTTCACCCTTACTATTCTACCGGTTGGGACCGAGTTAAGGTTTACCAAAACTTCGGTTTTGATTCTTTCAGTTTTCTTGAAAATCTGATTGATGTATCATTGCTTAACGATTATACAAAAAACAACGGTGACGCCGAATATTTGCAATCGCTTGTCAACACCTATTACCCCGATCGCACCAATATGCTTTTAAGGCAGTATGTAAGCGACAGCTATAATTATGATGTTATTATCGACAATTATGAAAACCGCGACAAATCAAAGCCGTATTTCGTGTTCAATGTTACAATGCAAAATCACGGCGGTTATTCAAACTCTGCCAGCAATTTTGACGAGTGCATACAAATAACATCGTCGCCCACATATTACAATAAGGCAAGCAAATATCTTTCGCTCATAAAGGCAAGCGATGATGCATTTAAAGGTCTTATTGAGTATTTTTCAAATGTTAAAGAGCCTACAATAATTTGTATGTTCGGTGACCATCAGCCGAATATAGAAACCGAATTTATTGCATCGCTGTTGGGTGTTAACAGTGTTAACGGGCTTAGCATCGAACAGGAGCAGACGCGTCATATTACGCCGTTTTACATCTGGGCGAACTATGATATTGAAGAAAAACACATCGACAAATTAAGCTCAAACTATTTGTCGTCTTATATGCTTGATATTGCAGGCCTAAAGCTTACCGAATATAACAAATATCTGCTCAAGCTTTCCGAAACGCTTCCGGTAATCGATACCGTAGGCTACATCGACTGTAACAACAATTACTACAAATGGAGCGACAAGAGCGACTATACACAAATTCTCAGCGAATATGAAAGAATTCAGTATAATAACATATTCGATTCAGAGCACAAAAACAATAAAATCTTTTTCTTAGAGGGTTATACTATGCCCGAAACGCTAACAGAAGAGGATAACGAAAAATGAAAAACACCACCCTTTGCCACATTGAGAAAGACGGAAAATATTTAATGCTTCACCGCGTAAAAAAGGAAAATGACCTTAATCGTGACAAATGGATAGGCATAGGCGGTAAATTTGAAGACAAAGAAAGCCCCGAGCAGTGCAACAGGCGCGAAGCACTTGAAGAAACGGGACTTACTTTAAACAAGTGCGATTACAGAGGAATTGTCACCTTTGTGTCTGACAGGTGGGAAACCGAATATATGCACATTTTCACCTGTAACGACTTTTCGGGCGAACTAAAAGAATGTGACGAGGGTGTGCTTTGTTGGGTTGACAAGCATGATATTTACAATCTGCCCTTATGGGAGGGCGATAAAATCTTTTTAAGGCTTATTGAAAACCCGAATACTCCGTTTTTTTCGTTAAGACTTGAATATAACGGAGAAACGCTTATAAGCGCAATTTTAAATGATGAGGTAATTATTTTATGAATATTTGCGTATATGGTGCGTCATCAAACATGATTGACAAATCTTTTATAACGGCAGGCGAAGCATTGGGAGGTGCAATAGCCGAAAATAATCATACCGTTGTTTTCGGCGGAGGAGCCGCGGGGCTTATGGGCGCCGTTGCACGCGGTGCTCACGCCGAAGGCGGAAAAACGGTGGGTGTGTGCCCCTCTTTCTTTAATGTTGACGGAGCGCTTTTTTCAGATTGCAGTGAAATGATTTATACCGATACAATGCGCGAGCGAAAACAGCTTCTTGAAGAAATGTCGGATGCTTTTATAGTAACACCGGGCGGTATAGGCACATTTGACGAATTTTTTGAAATTTATACGCTCAGGCATTTGGGCGTTCACCGAAAGCCTATTGCAATATACAACACAAACGGTTATTACGATTCACTTGTCGATATGCTCAATAACGCCATAGACAAAAGGTTTATGCCTAATGCAAATATGGACTTACTGTTTATTTCTGACAACCCCCAAAAAATAATAAACTATATAGAAAACTACAATCCCGACGATCACAGAGCCGTAGAATTTAAATTTATAAAAAGATAAGCAAAAATCTCGAAGAAAATTCTTCGAGATTTTTTATATTAAAAACATTTTTGGAATATAGCTTTAATTTCGCTATCTCCCAATTCAACAACACTTTTAATAGTTCTGCTGCCGTTAAAGGTGCACAGGCTTGTAAGCCTGTCAATTGCATCATTGCCTATGCCGAATTCGCTTAAATTTGCAGGCATACCGATAAATTTGTAAAATTCAGACATAGCCGCTATCCCCTTTTCTGCCGCCGTTTTATCGTCGGGTTCGTCAACATCCCAAACCCTGCGTGCAAACTGCGCAAAACGCGGAATATTGTTCATATACACAAAGTCTGCCCACGCAGGAAATAAAACCGCAAGCCCCGCACCGTGCGCAACATTGTCGTACTCGCCGCTTACCGCGTGCTCGAGCTGATGCACAGGCAATGAGTTTATTCTGCCGCAACCCGTAAGATTGTTGTGTGAAAGGCTTGACGCCCACATTATGTTGGCGCGCGCCTCGTAGTTATTCGGGTCTTTCATAACCTCATACGCCGCATTTATAACCGATTTCAAAATGCTCTCGGCTATTCGGTCGGTTATTTCAACCGGCTCGCAGGGCGTAAAGTAACGCTCCATTGTGTGCGCCATTATGTCTGATATGCCGCAGGCGGTCTGATACGGGCTCACGGTATATGTAAGCTCGGGATTGCAAACGGCAAAAAGCGGGCGGATAAGCTCGCTTGTAAAGCCGCGTTTCATATTAAGCGACAAATCGGTAACAACCGCCGAAGCGCTCATTTCACTGCCTGCCGCCGCTATTGTAAGCACACAGCCCACCGGCAATGCTGATTTAGGAGTTGCGCTCTTAGTCACAAAGTCCCATATATCATAATCTGCAACGGCACCCAGCGCCGTATATTTTGCCGCGTCAATAGCACTGCCGCCGCCTACCGCCAATATAAGTTCGGAATTTTCTTTTTTTGCAATTTTTACGGCATTTCTGATGAATTCTATTTTAGGATTAGGCTCTACACCGCCGCACTCGGTAAATTCTATGTTATATTCGCCGAGTGACGCCGTAATTTCGTCATAAAGTCCGCTTGATTTAATGCTGCCCTTACCGTAAATAAGCATTATTTTTTTATATCCGTAGCCCGAAATTATTTTACCTAATTCTTTTTGACGGTCTTTACCGAAAAATACTTTTGTAGGTGTATAAAAATCAAAGTTTAGCATAACATAACCCCTTCTTATACAAAATCACGCCCGAAGATCAAACTTTGGGCGTGATTGAATAATTATTATTCAGCGGTTTCTTCGGCCGCTTCTACGGCTTCATTTTCAGCAACCGTTTCTTCGGTAGTTGCTACAACCTCATCTTCGACAACAGTTTCCTGATCCTCTGCTTTAGGCTCGATAAGAGCGCGGATAGAAAGGCTTACACGCTTTTTGTCAAGGTCAATAGCAGTAATCTTTGCCTGAACCTCCTGACCGATTGTAAGCTCATCCTGCGGCTTTGCAACATGCTTATCGGCAATCTGCGAAATATGAATAAGTCCGTCAACACCGGGGATTATTCTTGCAAACGCACCGTATGTAGTCATGCTGACAATCTTAACGGTAACAACATCATCAACACTGTAATTATTTTGGAAAATTGCCCAAGGATTATCCTCTGCTTTTTTATAGCCCAAAGAAATCTTTTTCTTTTCTGTGTCGATGTCTTTAATGTAAACCTCGATTTCATCGCCGACCGAAACAACCTCGACAGGGTTTTTAATGCGTGTCCAAGAAAGCTCTGAAATGTGAACCATTCCGTCAACGCCGCCGATGTCAACAAATGCGCCGTAGCTTGTAAGTGACTTAACGGTGCCTTTAATTCTGTCGCCTACGGCGATTGAAGCCCACAGTTTTTCCTCGGCCTGCTTGCGAGCCTCACGAAGAACGCTGCGTATAGAACCTATTGCTCTGCGGCCGCGGCCTATTTCGATAATTCTGAAATCAACTTCGGTACCCTTTAAAGCTTCAAGAGAATCGTTTCTTGAAGCGGTAGCCTGAGACGCAGGTATAAATACGCGCACATTGTTTGAGTAAACTACAACGCCGCCCTTAATAACCTCGCGAACAACGCCGTGAAGCACTTCGCCCGATTCTTTTGCGGCAACTATATTGTCCCAACCGGCAATAGCATCGTAACGACGCTTTGAAAGCATTGCGGTTCCTTCCTGATCGCTGATTTTCATAATGATAAGATTTAACTTATCATCTACCTTTACCTCGCTTAACAGATCAACAGGCTCTGACGAATACTCATCGGCTGTAACATATCCCGTTACACCTCTGCCTATATCTACAGTGATTTCAGATGCGTTTACCGCAACAACGGTACCGCACACCTTCTGTTCGCCTGTAAGGCTGTTGAGCGAAGCCTCAAATGCTTCCTCATCTGTCATTTCTTCGAAGCTTTTTTGAACAGTTTCTTCTACCTCCATCTGTTCATCAACCGGTTGTAAAATTTCCGACATGGTTTTAATAACCTCCTTTATTATACCCGCAGGCGTAGATGCGCCCGCGACAACGCCAACCTTATCCGCATTTAAAAACCACTCGGCTTTAAGCTCTGCCGCGGTTTCGATTAAATGGGTGTTTGCGCAAAGAGAAGCACACACATCAAAAAGCTTTGCTGTATTTGAACTGTGGCGCCCGCCGATTACAACCATAACATCGTTGGTTTGCGCCAGTTTCCGTGCCTCGCTTTGTCGAGATGACGTAGCACTACATATTGTATCAAATATTTTTACATTTGTACATACTTTTTTTAAAAATTTTTGCGCAAAATCCCATTTTTTTGCGTTAAAAGTGGTTTGCGAGACCGCCGAAACGGCATTTTTTTTAAGTTCGGGGTGTTCTTCAATCAATTTTTCAAGTTCTTCGGCAGAAGAAAACACATAATACTTAGATACGCAATGTCCGATTATTCCGACAACCTCATGGTGATTTTCGTCACCCGCAATTAAAATTGTATCGCCCCGTGCCGACTGCTCGGCCACTATTTTATGTATCTTTGCTACAAAGGGGCAGGTAGCGTCGCTTAACCTTACCCCCATATTTTCGGCACATTCATACACATTCTTACCGACGCCGTGTGAGCGTATAACCAACATTTCACCGCTATTTACTTCATCAGGTGAATTTACAACACGAACTCCCCTTTCGGTCAGTTCTTCCACCATTTGGCTGTTATGAATTATAGGGCCTAATGTGCAAACCTTTTCACCCGCATTTATTAAATCGTACACCATTTGCACGGCACGGTTTACGCCGAAACAAAAACCTGCCGTTTTTGCAAGTGTTATTTTCAATTAAAATCAGCCTAACCTTTCTTTAATCATTTTTAAAAGCTTTTCGACAGACTCTTCCAGGGTGTTGCCTGTGGTATCGAATATAATTGAATCTTCGGCGGGCTTGAGCGGCGCTATTTCACGGTGAGAGTCGTTGTAGTCGCGGGTTTCGATATCACGGTATATATCGTCGTAGTTTACGTCCATTCCCTTTTCCATTAGTTCTTTATAACGGCGATTTGCTCGCTCGGCTACCGAAGCGGTAACAAAAAATTTAAGTGTTGCGTCAGGCAACACCACCGTTCCTATATCTCTGCCGTCCATAATAACATTATTTTCTCTTGCCAGCCTGCGCTGCATTTCAAGCAAAAACGCGCGAACAGGCGGCTTTGCCGACACGGCTGACGCCATCATAGACGCCTTTGGGGTTCTTATTTCTTCGGATACATCCTCGCCGTTTAAAAACACATGCTGTACGCCGTCGATAAATTTAATATCTACATCTACTGTTTTTAAAACCGACTCAATATCACAGTCAAGCTCGGTGCCGTATCCGTCACGCAAAAATTTAAGACCTACTGTTCGGTAAAGCGCGCCCGTGTCAACATAAATAAACCCAAGCTCCTTTGCCGCGCCCTTTGCCACCGTGCTTTTGCCCGCTCCCGCAGGGCCGTCAAGTGCAATAGAAATCATAAAATAAAACTCCTTTAATATTTTGCCGCGCTCTCGCCCGCCAACAAGCCGGTTGAAAAAGCTATCTGCAAATTAAATCCGCCCGTATAGGCGTCAACATCAATTACCTCGCCCGCAAAGAAAAGACCCGATATAAGCTTTGACATCATAGTAGCAGGGTTGATTTCTTTGACTGAAATTCCGCCGCTTGTAACTATGGCTTCTTCGATAGGTCGAAAGCCTGTGATATTAAGCTTAAAATGCTTTACGGCGTTTATAAGCAAACGGCGATGCTCACGGCTTATTTGATTTACCTTTATATGCGGTTCGATGCCCGACATATTTATTATAACCGGAATTATGCTTTTAGGCAGTAATTTGTCTAAAGAATTTGCAAAATGGCGGTTTGATGAATCTTCAAAGTCACGCAATATCCGTTTATCAAGCTGTGTTTCATCTAAAGCGGGCTTTAAATCGATTTCGGCAAAATACTCACGCTTACCCATATTTCGCAGGTGAGCCGAAGCCGAAAGAGTCAGCGGCCCCGATATGCCCGTGTGGGTAAAAAGCAGTTCGCCCATTTCTTTGTAAAGCGGTTTTTTCTTGCCGTCTTCAAAAACCGAAAGGGTTACATTTTTAAGCGAAAGACCTGCAAGCCGCGTGCAAAAGCCCTCGTGGCATTCCAGCCCTATAAGCGAAGGAGTAAGCTCGGTTACGGTATGCCCGAGTGCCTTTGCCATTCTGTAACCGTCACCCGTAGAGCCCGTAAGCGGATATGACATACCGCCCGTGGCTAAAATAACACAATCCGCTTCAAGTATTCTGCCGTCTGAAAGCTTTACGCCTGTTACTTTACCGCCATTTGCAATTACCGCTTCGGCGGTGCCCTCGATAATATCGCAGTTTTTTTGTACTGCTTTTACCAAAGCGTCAACAATATCCACAGCCCTATCCGATACGGGAAAAACCCGATTACCACGCTCGGTTTTAAGCGGAACGCCGTGCTCTTCAAAAAAATTCATGGTATCGGCAGAATTAAAGTTGCCGAAAGCGGAATACAGAAATTTACCGTTTTTTGTTGTGTTTGCAATAAGTGAGTTTATGTCACAGTTGTTTGTAACATTGCATCTGCCCTTTCCGGTTATCATAACCTTTCTGCCGGGCCTTGAATTTTTTTCAACAACTGTTATGCTGTTTTGCGCCGACACCTGTGCCGCACCGTATGCCGCCATAAGCCCTGACGCGCCGCCGCCTATAACAATTATTTCTTTCATTTACTCACCCACCTTTGCATTTTATTATCATTTTACACTAAAATCATCAAAAAGTAAATGAAAAGACACAAGAAAATATTTTCTTGTGTCCGAAATTATTTTATTATCTTTTTTATTTTATCATGCAATGAAAACATATAATATGAGGCAACCCGGGATATTCCTATGTCATAAAGTACAAACACAATATTGCAAAGGGCTAAAAATATAACAGCGCCGTATTTGCCTAATATACCGAAATCATCATACGAAATTGCAAAAAGAACACTTGAAATATAATAAAACGCTACTGCCGCCGCATTGAAGAAGAGCAGTTTCAGCACCCATTCAACCAACTGCTTTCTTATTCGTTCTATTAAAGATTTTAGTATCGGGTAGTAACCCAAAAACAGAATATATAATATTTTTGATTCGATTTCACCTATTATAAAGATAAGCACCGCACTTGAAGTATAAGTAGCGAATGACCACCCAGCTCCGCACTCAATAAGCGGCACCATCATAAGCAGTCCTGCAACAGCGGGAATTGCGTATGTCAAATATGGGAAATAGCCTGTGAGCATTACAACAACGGCAAGCGCCGCCACAATACCGCAAAGTGTTATTTTTTTTGTATTTTTCATATTAGCAACAGGGTATGAGGTCTCCGCCCATACATTCACAGCAACAATCTGCGCAAATAAGACCGTTGCACACATCACAGGTGCTGCATCCGCCGTTATTTCCGTAAGAACGGTAAGGATTATACTGTGCGCCGCTTTGCCTTTGAGCATTGTTCATAGCATTGCGATATTCGGGGTTTTGCGGATTCATACGAACTGCCGTTGCAAAGCTTGTGTAAGCCTGATCAAACCAACCACGGCGGTAAAGCACCGTACCGTTCAAAAAATACCACTCGGCGTCACGCTGTTGCGGCGGAACACCGTCAAGAATTTCCTGTGCCTGCTCAAGTCTGCCCTGATTTATAAGACTGCGTACTTCTGGAAAGTTTGTACTGCCTGTTGCATTATAACCCGAACCCGAATTGCCCGAAGACCTGCTGCGGCGCGAATTCATTATAGCGTCGTATGCCTCGTTAATCTCTTTCATTTTTTCACCTGCAAGATCTGAAAGCGGGTTGTCGGTATAGTTGTCGGGGTGATACTTGCGCGCAAGCTCACGGTAGGCATTTTTAATTTCATCATCGGTAGCATTTTTAGAAACGCCTAACACTTCATACGGATCTCTCATTATTTAACTCCTTTAAAAAAGTATCTTCTAAACCTAAATAAATTATGTTGCCGAGTATTGATTTATATTTTTTAATATCAAGCAGTTCAAACGCTCTTGCCGCCTCGTTTATACAAAAATACAACTGCGGTGTAATTTTTTCTTTGATGTCGCCGTCCGCCGTTTTTAAAACATTGTAACTGCCCATTTTTATGTCACGAGGCAAATCGCAAGCCGCATCAAGCAAATAAATGTATCTGCCTATACAGTAGCCTATACGGCGAAGCACACGCTTTTGGGTTTCATCATTGCTTAAAAGCGAAAGTATTTCCTGCATCATTATTGCGGTTGGGTCTGCCGCCTCGTCAACCGACGCGCAGTTTGCTTTTTCAAGTTCACTTTGAGAGGTTATATATTGAAAAACGGTTTTTTCAATTTCGGGATACTGCTTTGCCGCTTTTTTATGGGCACGACTAAAAATGGGCTTTAAGCATAAATAAACCAACCTTTTAAAGCCGTGCTCGTCCGCTATATTATCAACTATTTTATAATAAAGCATTATAATAGCTGCGGCAGCAGGCATATCCATAGCACCGTCATTTTTACAGTAATTGCACTTTTTAAGCGGATTAAATGCACACCTTTTTCGCTCAAAACCGTCGCAACCGTCTTTAAGCGACATATTAAGCAGTGCCAAAAAGGTAAAATCATAGCTTAATGTAAAGCGTGAGAGTATTCCGTAGCTTTTGCCGAGCTTTTTGCAAAGCGAGCAGTAAACCGCCTTGTAAATATCGTATTCCTTGACTTTAAGTTCAGGCTTACAAGCCCTTATATACCCGAACAACGCCTTCACCTCACGCTAACATATTAAACTTAAATTTATGGTATTTGGTGAATAATGTGTAAATTATTACACATTAAGAATTTTTTTAAGAAACTGACCCGTGTATGAAGCCTTGCACTGTGCCACCTTTTCGGGTGTGCCGCTTACCACAACTGTTCCGCCGTTATTACCGCCCTCCGGCCCTAAATCTATAATATGGTCGGCAACCTTTATGACATCAAGATTATGCTCTATAACAAGAACGGTGTTTCCCGCATCGACAAGCCGCTGTAACACCTCGATAAGGCGGTGAACATCGGCAGTATGAAGCCCCGTTGTAGGTTCGTCAAGAATATAAATCGTTTTACCCGTGCTTTTTTTAGAAAGCTCGGTAGCAAGCTTTACTCGTTGAGCCTCGCCGCCCGACAGCGTTGTAGCACTCTGACCGATTTTGATATAACCGAGACCCACATCAAACAAAGTTTTAAGCTTTCGGTAAATTCGCGGATGACTTTCAAAGAAATTCATACCCTCTTCTACCGTCATTTCAAGCACATCATAAATACTTTTGCCCTTATAATGCACTCCCAAGGTTTCCTTGTTATATCTTGTTCCGCCACAAACCTCACAGGGCACATATATATCGGGTAAAAAGTGCATCTCAATCTTTTTAATGCCGTCGCCGCAACAGGCTTCGCACCTGCCGCCCTTTACATTAAACGAAAATCTGCCGGCAGTATAACCCTTTGCCTTGGCATCCTTTGTATTGGCATAAAGGTCGCGAATATCGGTAAACACGCCTGTGTATGTTGCAGGGTTACTGCGCGGTGTGCGGCCTATGGGCGACTGGTCAATATCAATAACCTTATCAAGATATTCTGTTCCCTCAACCGATTTATGCTTGCCCGCAATAGTTTTTGCGCGGTTTAGCTTGTTTGCCAAGGTTTTGTAAATTATATCATTTACAAGTGAAGATTTGCCGCTGCCTGAAACGCCCGTAACACAAACAAACTCACCAAGCGGTATTTCTACATTGATGTTTTTTAAATTGTTTTCGGCGGCTCCCTTTATAGTAAGCAAATTGCCGTTTCCTTTACGGCGGGTTTTAGGTACTGAAATCTTTTTCCTGCCCGAAAGGTAATCTGCCGTTACAGAATTTTTACATTCAAGCAGTTCTTCCGGCGTGCCGGCAAACACAAGCTCACCGCCGTGAATGCCCGCACCGGGGCCTATATCTATAATACAGTCAGCCTCGCGCATGGTGTCTTCATCGTGCTCAACCACTATAAGCGTGTTGCCGAGGTCACGCAAATGCTTTAATGTAGCAAGCAGTTTTTCGTTGTCACGCTGATGAAGCCCTATACTCGGCTCATCAAGCACATAAAGAACGCCCATAAGCGATGAGCCTATCTGTGTTGCGAGCCTTATACGCTGACTCTCGCCGCCCGACAGGGTGCCCGATGAACGCGACAGCGATAAATAATCAAGTCCCACGCTCGACAAAAAGTTAAGCCGTTCCTTTATCTCTTTTAAAATAGGCTGCGCAATCATTTGCTGCATACTGTTAAACTGTAGGCTTTCAATAAATTCTAAAGCTTCGCATATCGACATATCGCAAAGCTCTTTGATGTTTTTTCCGCCAACCGTTACCGCCAGATATTCGGGCTTTAAACGGGCGCCCTTACAGTCTGGGCACGGGCTTTCATTCATATAACTTTCATACTCGGCGCGGGCATAGTCGCTTTTGGTGCTTTCATATCGGCGCTGTAAATTATTTATAACACCCTCAAAAGGCGCATAATATGTGCCGCTTCCGAAATCGGAATTGCGATGAAGCTCTAATTTTTCGTCACCCGTTCCGTAAAGCACGGCGCTTTTAGCCTCATCGCTTAAATCTTTCCAAGGCGTATTTATATCAAAGTTAAACTTGCGGGCAAGTCCGTCATAATACATTAGAGCTATTGAGCCTGCATCGGGATTAAACCATGAATTAACCCCCCAGCCTGCCGCCTTGATACAGCCCTCCGACAAAGACAAATTTTCGTCGCTTATAATAAGACGCGGATCGATTTTCATAAACACGCCTATACCCGTGCAGGTAGGGCATGCACCCATAGGATTGTTAAATGAAAACATTGTAGGGGTAAGCTCGGGTATGCTGATGCCGTGCTCGTCGCAGGCGTAGCTTTGTGAAAATTGCAGTTCTTTTCCGTCTATAACATCTGCCGCAACAAGTCCGCCCGAAAGTGACAAAGCAGTTTCAATGCTGTCGGCAAGACGCGAGCGAATTTCGGGTTTTATTACAAGGCGGTCAACCACAACCTCTATCATATGTTTTTTATTTTTTTCAAGCTTTATTTCTTCGGAAAGGTCATATATATTACCGTCAATACGCACACGAACATAACCGGATTTTCTTACACGGTCAAGTTCTTTTGAGTGCTCGCCCTTTCGGTTCTTTACTATAGGCGATAAAATTTGAACCTTACTTCCATCTTTAAGCGCCATAACAGTGTCGACAATCTGATCGGTCGACTGCTGACTTATCTCTTTGCCGCAAACGGGGCAGTGCGGCACGCCCACGCGCGCATACAAAAGACGCAGATAATCATAAATTTCGGTGACCGTGCCCACGGTAGAGCGCGGATTTTTTGAGGTTGTTTTTTGGTCTATGGATATAGCGGGAGAAAGCCCGTCAATGCTATCGACATTCGGCTTTTCCATTTGACCTAAAAATTGACGAGCGTAGCTTGAAAGCGACTCAACATAACGGCGCTGACCCTCGGCATAGATTGTATCAAACGCAAGCGAAGACTTGCCGCTGCCCGAAAGACCGGTAAACACAACAAGTTTGTCACGCGGTATGGTAACGTCAATATTTTTAAGGTTATTCTCTCTTGCGCCCTTTATTACAATTTTATCATTCGACAAAATCTTTTCCTCCAAAATTTTTATATAACTATATT
>CAJMBP010000017.1 GCA_905211675.1 uncultured Oscillospiraceae bacterium | reverse complement strand
TTGTTCTATATTGCAGATAAGGCGGGTGTGCTTGTTGGAGATTTAAAGCAGGCGAAGTCAGAAAATGTCAACGAAATTCCGTATCGTTTTGACCTTAACGAGGAGATTGATAATAAGCTTGTAACGGCAGAGGTTATTAAAGATAATGAGGGAAATGTAGATAATAGGGCAGAAGAATGTGAGCATACAATTCTTTTAAGTGACTATCTTGAATCACTGGCAGAAGAAGATAATAAGAATAATAAGCTTTGCCTTCAAGGTCTGACAGATGATTTGTTTCCTGATGTAAGACCTGATAATGGAGAATATGATAATGTTAATAATACCATTGGTCTGTGTAAGTTTCCCTGCACAGTTGGAAGCATCAGGGAAGCTTCTGATGTATACATAGACAATCCGGTTATAAGTAAGCTTCACGCCTGTTTTTCGTATGGCGATAAAGGTTTCTTTGTAGAGGATATGAATTCGACTAATGGTACTTATATTAATGGTGAGAGACTGAAGGTGCATACAAGAGTTAATATTAATAATGGAGATATATTAAAGTTTGCGGCGTATGAGTTCAAAGTAAGTATAGTATAAAGTAAGTGTATAAAGTCAGTACAGTAAATGTCGCCAAAATCTAATACTTGTGTTACAATTATCGGAAAGCTTAATTGATAACAGGTATATTTGGGAGGATATTAATTATATGAATGTAAACATATATTATGGTGGACGAGGTCTTGTAGATGACCCGACAATTGTCGTTATTAACAGAATCCAGGAAGTGTTAGAGGAACTTAATGTTCACGTTACAAGGTATAATCTTTATGAGATAAAGAATACAATTACAACTCTTTCGCAGTCAGTAGTTGAGGCAGACGGAGTTGTGTTTGCTACTACAGTTGAGTGGGTTGGTATGGGAGGCTATATGCAGACACTTCTTGACTCCTGCTGGCTATATGCAGACAAGAGCAGAACATCATCTACGTATATGTTTCCGGTGGTTATGTCAAGAGCATATGGAGAACGTGAAGTTGTTACAGCACTCAGCAATTCGTGGGAGATAATAGGTGGAGTTGTAGGCGAGTCATTAAGTGCTTATGTAGACGATACAACAGATTTTGAATTTAATAACGAATATAAAGAGATAATCGAAAAATATGCTGAAAATATATACAGAACCATATCAAAGGGCTTAAGACTTTTCTCTCTAAAATCAAAGTACCGCTTGTCGCTTCAAGTCAAACGCTCGAATGTTTATCGGCGCAAAATATTATGCCTGCCGACACTAAAGTAATATGCGCCGAAAACGGCAGTATAGATTTCGGAAATATCGCGCTTGATTTTTTTGAAACAAGTCATGACAGCACAGGCTCGGGCGGTTATGTTGTAACCCTGTCAGACGCAAGGCGTGTTGCCGTTTGCACCGACCTCGGCGTTATGACCGACGCGGTAAGGCAAAAGCTTTCGGGCTGTGAGGCGGTATTGATAGAGTCTAATCACGATGTCGAAATGTTAAAGCACGGACCGTACCCCGCACAGCTTAAACTGCGCATACTGTCCGACAAGGGACATCTTTCAAACAATGCATGCGCGGCAGAGCTGCCTGCACTTGTAAAAAGCGGCACCACGCGTATAATTCTCGGCCATTTAAGCCGAGAAAATAATACTCCGATTCTGGCACGGTCGGCGGCACGTGCAACACTTGCCGCAGTGGGCGCTGTTTGCGATAAAGACTATATACTGAATGTTGCAAAGCCCAAAACTCCGGAGGTGACCGTTTTTTGATTAAAATAACCGTAATTGCTCTCGGAAAATTAAAAGAAAAATATTTACGCGAGGCATCTTGCGAATACGAAAAGCGCCTTACGAGATATTGCAGGTTAAATATAATAGAACTAAACCCCGTTAATCTGCCCGAAAAACCGTCGCAAAGCGAAATTGAAGCCGCACTTTTAAAGGAAGCCGAGCAAATTGAAAGGCGCATACCCGAAGGCAGTGCCGTAGCGGCATTTTGTGTTGAGGGCGAGAGCCTTTCGAGCGAAGGCTTTTCGGCGCTTATAAGCAAAAATACCGATTGCGGAAAAAATATGTGCTTTATTATAGGAAGCTCTTACGGATTGGCAGATGTGTTGAAGCAAAGGGCCGATTTTAGAATTTCAATGTCCGAAATGACCTTTCCGCATCAGCTTTTCAGAATAATGTGTCTTGAACAGATTTACCGATCTTTTAAAATTATCGAGGGCTCGACCTACCATAAATAATTTAAAATATGCGTCAAATAAAAAAATGCTTGACCTTGACCTTGCGTTGTGGTATAATTTTACTACCTCTGCAAGGCTTTTTTATGCGTAAAAACAGCCTTATCAACACAGTTACACAATATGCTGTATTGTGCTTTCAAAGGGTGTTCTATATGTGCCTTTTGTTACGGCGATTGCGTTCTGTAATGAGGGAGGCATTCTCGCCCCTTAGGCGAGAAAAAAATATTTCCGTAAAGCGGGAGGTGCCGTTATGAGAGTAAAAATTACACTCGCTTGCACAGAATGCAAGCAACGCAACTACAACACAATGAAAAACAAGAAAAATGACCCTGACAGACTTGAAATGAACAAGTATTGCAGGTTCTGCAGAAAGCACACCTTGCACAAGGAAACAAAGTAAGGAGGGTAATATGATGAAAACTGTCAATAGAATTTGTCAGATCCTTTCGGTTATCTTCGCAGTTGTTTCTTTGGTACTCTTTTTCACCCCGTTTGCTTCAATCGCCACAAAGAACGGCGATGTTTCAATGGTAGGTGCGGCGCTGGGCTTCGGTGCCAAAACCGAGCTTGCGGGCGTAGAGTACGATATGGCAAAGTCGGCGGATATTCTTTTCTGCTTCTGGCTTACCGTATTGGGCGTGCTTCTCAGCGTTTTCTCATTCAAGTCGAAAAAGGTACGTTATTTTGCTCCGGCAGTAGGCTTAATCACCGGCATTTATATGCTGGTTATAGCGCTCAGAGACGCGGTTTATTATGTAGACGCGCGTCCGCTTACCACTAAGGTGGGCGTTACCGGAATAAACTACACCTCTTCGGTTCTGCTTGCCGCAATAGCACTTTTACTTTTTGCGGTAGCGGCAACAGCGTATCTGCTTGTTGACGATTACATTGAGGTAGTGCAGTCTAAGGGTGCAAAGCGCACAATTTTCAAACGCATAATCGCATTCTTTAAAGATTATAAGAGCGAGATTAAAAAGATAGTATGGCCGGGCCCCAGAGATGTGGTTAAAAACACAGCAATAGTTCTTGCTATGTGCCTTATTGTCGGTGCGTTTATCTGGCTTCTTGACCTTGGCCTCGGCAATCTTATTAAGCTTATTCTTAAATAAGTATCGGGAGGTTGTCAATTATGGCTGAAACAACTGAAGCAAGATGGTATGTTGTGCACACTTATTCAGGTTATGAGAATAAGGTTGCAACCGACCTTGCAACTATGGTTGAAAGTCGCGGTATGCAGGATTTAATTCAGGATATTAAAATCCCGATGGAAACCGTTACCGAGATTAAAGATGACAAAACACGCGAGGTTGAAAGAAAAATTTTTCCGGGATATGTTCTTATAAAAATGATTGTCACCGATGACAGTTGGTATGTTGTAAGAAATATTCGCGGTTGCACGGGTTTTGTAGGTCCGGCTTCTAAACCGGTACCGCTTACCGATGCAGAGGTGGCAGCATTAGGCGTTGAAAAGCACAGCGTTGAGGTTGGTTACCGCGAGGGTGACACCGTTAAGATTATTAACGGTCCGCTTGAGGGCTACAGCGGCGTTATCAAGTCTATTGATTTGGATAATAACAACGTTTGCGTAGTTCTTTCCATGTTCGGCCGAGAAACGCCGGTTGAGCTTGAGCTTGACCAGATTTCCGCATCGAACTGATTTTTAACTGTTAATACGCAGAAATGCTTATTAACTTCCGGCATACAGATTTTTTTACGGTCAAGGTTAACCGTTCGTAAAAATATGAGCATCTGTGTGTCACGGTGGGAGGAGCATGTATATGAATGCTCCGCCAAGTGTTAATTTAGCAAAGATAATCTTTGACTAAACACGGTTACCACGAATAATGGAGGTGCTATTTATGGCTCAGAAAATTACAGGTTATATTAAATTGCAGATTCCTGCAGGTAAGGCAACACCGGCTCCCCCGGTTGGTCCTGCACTCGGTCAGCATGGTGTTAACATCATGGAGTTTACCAAGGCATTCAACGAAAGAACCAAAAACGATGTAGGTATGATTATACCTGTTGTTATTACTGTTTATGCAGACCGTTCTTTCAGTTTTATTACCAAAACACCCCCCGCAGCCGTTCTTATTAAAAAAGCATGCGGCATTGAAACTGCGTCGGGTACACCTAATAAAACAAAGGTTGCCAAGATTACAAGCGAACAGGTTAGAAAAATCGCAGAAACTAAAATGCCCGACCTTAATGCAGCAAGCATTGAAGCCGCAATGAGCATGATTGCAGGCACGGCACGCAGCATGGGCGTCGAAGTTGTTGATTAAGAGGTAAACGACTATGAAACACGGAAAAAAGTATAATGACAGCGCAAAGCTTATCGAGAGCGGTAAGTTTTACGATGTTGAAGAAGCGGTAGAAGTAGCTGTAAAAACCGCTACAGCAAAATTTGATGAAACCGTTGAACTTCATGTTCGCCTCGGTGTTGACTCGCGTCACGCCGACCAGCAGGTAAGAGGCGCAGTTGTTCTTCCTAACGGTACGGGTAAAACCGTAAGAACCCTCGTTCTTGCAAAGGGCGACAAGGCTGACGCTGCTACGGCGGCAGGTGCCGACTATGTAGGCGCCGAAGATATGGTAGCAAAAATTCAGAACGAGAACTGGATGGATTTTGATGTTGTAATTGCCACACCCGATATGATGGGTATGGTAGGTCGTCTCGGTAAGGTTCTCGGCCCGCGCGGTCTTATGCCTTCACCTAAGGCAGGCACAGTAACACCCGATGTTGCTAAGGCAGTTACCGAAGCAAAGGCAGGTAAAATTGAGTACCGTCTTGACAAAACAAATATTATTCACTGCCCCATCGGCAAGGTATCCTTCGGAGCTCAAAAGCTTCAGGAAAATTTCGACGCTCTTATGGGTGCTATTATCAAGGCTAAGCCTGCCGCAACCAAAGGTCAGTATGTTAAGTCGTGCACATTGGCTACAACAATGGGCCCCGGCGTTAAGATTAACGTTGCTAAATTTGGTGCATAATTAATAATCAAAGCCGCCTTTGCAGGCGGCTTTATTTTGTCAAACCATATTTACAAGATAGTTTTTAAGGCTTGAGTTTTACCTCAAGCCTTTTTTGTTCAGTCGTTGTTTTCTTCGGTTTGTTCAGTTGCTTCGTTTGCTTCGGGCTGAATTTCATTTTCAACCGCATTGCTGTTTGTGTTTGATTGTTCGGGCGGTACCCGGCAATAGGTGGAGTTTTTATTAACCGGTGCGTACAAATATGCCAACGGGTCGGGATGCTGATAGCCTTTATTTCGGCAAATAAACAGACATATCGGAGCGGCAAACGGTACAAGCAGATAAATCAAAAAGTATTTGAGCGACTCTTGCGGGACGGTCGATTCAAATATTTTGTATATACATACATAAACAAGCGCCTGCAATGCCATCATACCGACCAAAGCGACAATAAGCAAAACATAGAACACCAATAAAGAGCCAAACATATTTGAAATAAAAACTTCATCATTGACTTCGGCATATATATCATTGTTTACCGCATTTACTATGACAAACACGATAAGTGCAATATAAGCAACCAAAAACAGGGCAAATCCCACCAAAGACAGAATGAGCAAAGCCGTGTCCCAACGCCTGTGAATGCCCTTTTGTCTGTCATAATCGCGCGCAAGTGAACCGATTATCCAATAATTGCCGAAGGGCAGCCACGCAAGCCACGGATTGGCAATACCGCGCCGTTTTGAAAGTGTGTGCAACGCCAAAGATTGCAAAATGTATGATGCAACACCGATGCCTAAAATCACCAAATACACAAAGAGTAAAATTATTACAACTCCCGCCGCTATAGATTCATTCATAACAAACCCCCCTTAAATTTAATTATATCATCGTTATATTTAAAAATCAATAAAAATAAACCGCTTGTAAAGCCGCTTTAAATGTGATATATTATTATCATTGAACTTTAAAGGAATGGTTTTATGAGCTTTGGTATAGCGTTCGGCAATGTGCTGCTGACACTTTTATACATACTTCCGGGCTTTATAGCCTGCAAAACAAAAATCGCAAAGGCGGATCATTTGTCAACACTTTCGGCAATACTAATGTATGTATGCTCGCCTTGTATGATAGTTTCGTCCTTTATTGAAACCGAACGCACGCTTTCAAATATCAAACAGGTTTTGCTTTTCTTTGTAATATCGCTTATAATTCAAGTTCTTGTTACACTCATAATGTATATCATTTTTCATAAAAAATATGACGATGTAAAATACCGTATGCTTACGGTTAGCTTCGGACTTGGAAATGCGGGTTTTTTCGGCATACCGATTATAAAGGCGTTACTTCCGGGTCACCCCGAGGTAGCATGCTTTGCCTGCGTTTATATTGTAGGTATGAATATGATCACCTTTACGGTAGGCGCCTATTGCCTTACGGGCGACCGTAAAAAAATGGCATTTAAAAGAGCGTTTTTAAATCCGTCTTTTATAAGCTTTATAATAGCTCTTATTATTTTTGCCGTTGATTTTCAAGGCTTTGCACCCCAAAAAATGCTCGATGCCATAAGCCTTATGGGCAAAATGACAACCCCGCTTTGTATGATTATTTTAGGCATCAGACTTGCGTCGGTTTCGTTCAAAAAACTGTTTACACGCGCCTATGTTTATGTAATATGTGCCTGCAAGCTGTTGATTTTTCCGTTTTTCAGTCTTGTAATAATGTATTTTCTGCCGGTAGGTGATTTGTTTAAATCTGCAATGTTTATACTTTGCGGCACTCCCTGTGCGTCGGTTATGCTTAATATTGCCGAAATGTATCACGGCGAGACCGAGCTTGCGGCCAACTGTGTGCTTTTAAGCACTTTGCTTTGCGCATTTACAATTCCGTTGCTTGCGGCAGTGTCAGGCGCATTGTTTGCGTAACAATTTTTTCGGAGGCTTATTATGTTAGAAACTTTAAAGGTAGCGTTTATGTTTGTTGCAGGCCTTTTCTTGCTTATAAAAGGCGGAGATTGGTTTGTTGACAGCGCAAGCAGTATTGCAAGGCGCTTTCGAATACCCGAAATACTTATCGGCGCTACCGTTGTATCAATCGGCACTACGCTGCCTGAGGTTATGGTGTCGCTTCAGGGTGCAATAGGCGGTCAGGGTGCTATGGCATACGGAAATGCCACGGGCTCTATAATATGCAATACCGCGCTTATTGCGGCAATCACCGTCGCGGTAAAACCGTCGGGTGCAGATAAAAAGAGTATGAAAATACCCGTTATTTTCTTTTATACCGCCGCGGCGATATATGTTTTTGTCGCCTATTTTTCAAAAGATTTCAGTCGAGTTATAGGTATTATACTTCTTGCAATTTTTGTAGTATATATGGCATATTCGGTAATAAGTGCCTTCAAAATTACAAAAGGAAAAGCTTTGTCCGACAACACTGAACCTAACGAAAAACCAAAAGGAAGTACCGCAAAGGATGTGTTGCTTCTTGTAATCGGCGCCGCCTGTATAGCGGTGGGTGCAAAATTTTTAATCGAAAGCGCAACGGCTATTGCGAAGGCGTTAAGCGTGCCAGAAACGGTAATTGCGCTTACGGTTGTGGCACTTGGCACATCACTGCCCGAGCTTGTTACCGCAATCACCTCGCTTGTAAAGGGGCACGGCGCTTTGTCACTCGGCAATATAATAGGGGCTAACCTGTTTAATTTGGTGCTTGTAAGCGGTGTTTCGATAACCGCGGCGCCGTTTCCGTTGCCGAGCGAAAAAACATTTATGGGTTACAATGCCTCTCTTGTGGTTGATATGCCGGTAATGCTTGCCGTTATGTCTATTTTGTGCATTCCCGCGCTTATAAGGGGTAAGCTTTCGCGTTGGCAGGGCGTACTGCTGCTTTGCATATATGCGGTATTTTTGATTTTTCAGTTTGTTTTGTAAAATGATGAAAAAATCAGCCCTCTTGTTTTGAAAATACAATTCACCTTAATTGTAAAAACAGTCATTCGTTTTACGGATGACTGTTTTAGTTTACAAAAAACACTTGAATAAATACTGTAAAACGGAATATAATAGTTTAAAAGAAGTGTTTTGTCAACCTGAGGTTGCTAAAAACTTCAAATCAAAGTTGGTTGAATAAAATTTCAATTTATTTTACACTTGATATACAGTGTTTGAAATTTATTTTTTGAAGGTGACAGATTTATGACAATCGGTGAAAAAATCAGCAAATTACGCATTGGTAAGGGCGTTTCGCAGGAGCAGCTTGCCGAACGGCTGGGCGTTTCAAGGCAGTCTGTTTCAAAATGGGAAATGGGTCAGGCATTGCCCCAAATTGATAAGGTGGTATTATTGTGTGAGCTTTTTTCGGTTTCCTGTGACGATCTGTTGCGCGATACCGTAAGCATTGATGAAAAATGCGTCAAACGGCATACAAAATATTTCGGAACCGACGGATTTCGCGGCGAGGCCAATGCCGAGCTTACAAGTGACAAGGCGTATAGGGTAGGTCGCTTTTTGGGCTGGTATTATTCGTCTCGACTTTCGGGTCAACAAAAAAGTAATTACAAGCCGCGTATAGTTATAGGCAAGGACACAAGACTGTCGAGTTATATGCTCGAATATTCAATAGTTGCCGGCATTACCGCCTCGGGCGCCGACGCCTACATGCTTCATGTAACCACTACGCCGAGCGTTTCATATGTCACCCGTTTAGACGAGTTCGATTGCGGAATAATGATAACGGCGTCACATAATCCCTTTTACGATAACGGAATAAAGGTCATTAACCGTTACGGCGAAAAGCTTGACGACGCCACAACCGAGCTTATTGAAAATTACATTGACGGCAATCTTGAAGGCTTGGGCATAAACGGTGACGATTTGCCGTGGGCTAAAAGAGAACGCATAGGTAGAATTGTCGATTATGTTGCCGGCAGAAACCGTTATGTAGGCTACCTTATTTCTTTGGCGTCTAATTCATACAAAAAGCTTCGCATAGGCATTGACTGTGCAAACGGCGCGTCGTGGTCTATTGCAAAGTCTGTTTTTGCCGCTTTGGGCGCTCAGGTTGAGGTTATAGGCGATGAGCCCGACGGACTTAATGTAAACCGTGATTGCGGTTCTACTCATATTGAAAATCTTTGTCATTTGGTAAGAGAAAAACACCTTGATATCGGTTTTGCATTTGACGGCGACGCCGACCGTTGTATTGCGGTAGATGAAAACGGAAACGAGGTTGACGGCGATAAAATGCTTTACATTTTAGGCCGCCGCTTAATGTCACGCGGAATGCTCAACGATAATACCGTAGTTTCTACCGTTATGTCGAACAGCGGTTTTGTTAAAAGCTTAAAAAGGGCAGGCATTGAAAGCGCGGTTACAACCGTTGGAGACCGATATGTATATGAATGTATGCAGCAAAACGACTATTCACTCGGCGGTGAGCAATCGGGGCATATTATCATTAAAAAATACGCAACAACCGGAGACGGCATTTTAACCGCCATTATGATTGCCGAAGAGGTTTGCGATACAAAGAAAACCCTGTCGGAGCTTTGTGAAAATGTGTTGGTTTATCCGCAATATACTAAAAATGTGCGTGTTAACAGCAAGGCGGCCGCCGTTAGTGACGAGGCTGTGTCGGCGGCAGTAAAAGAAGCCGAGGCTGAAATCGCGGGAGAAGGCAGAGTATTGCTCCGCCAAAGCGGCACCGAGCCGGTTGTAAGAATTATGGTAGAGGCGAAAACCTATGACGATTGCCTGCGCCACGCAGAAAACATTTCAAATGTATTGAAAGAGAGGGGACACACAGTTGGATAAAAAGGTCAAGACTGTCGAGCTTTACGAAAGTATTCCCGAAATTCTTAAAGGTTTATTTAAATATGAATACCCTTGGGAAATTTTGCCGCTTATTAAGGCATATACGGCTGAAATTATAAAAAATCATCCGAAAGGATACAAACTGCTTAAACAAGATGTTTTGATAGGTGAAAATGTTACTATTTCACCCACCGCTACTATCGAGGGTCCTACCGTTATAGCAAGCGGAACCGAAATTCGTCCCGGTGCATATATACGCGGTTCGGTAATTATAGGCGAAAACTGTGTGGTCGGAAATTCCACCGAGCTTAAAAACTGTGTTTTACTTGAAAGGGTACAGGTTCCGCACTATAATTATGTAGGCGATTCGATTCTCGGCACAAAAGCGCACATGGGCGCGGGCTCAATATGCTCAAATTTTAAGGCGGACGGAAAAAATATTGTTGTGCGCGGGCAAACAAATTACGAAACAGGTCTTAGAAAAATGGGTGCGATGCTCGGCGACGGCGCAGACATAGGTTGCGGCTGTGTGCTTAATCCCGGTACGGTTATAGGCAAAAGAACCAGCGTTTATCCGCTGACCTCGCTTCGCGGCGTTTTTCCCGCAGATTGCATTATAAAATCGGCAGACAATATTGTAAAAAGAATATAAACAAAAAATACGGGGCTGTAAAAACTTGTGTTTTTACAGCCCCCTGTGCAATTAAGAAAGACAGGCATAAAAATCAAGACAAAAATTGTATCATACATATTGATTTTCAAAAAAATATATGTTAGTATAAAACAAAAAATTCGGAGAAGATTTATGAATAATATTTGGCATGATGTATCACCCGAAAGAATAAAGCCGAATGATTTTTTGTGCGTAATTGAAATACCGAAAGGCAGTCGTAAAAAGTACGAGCTTGATAAAGAAACGGGATTTATAATTCTTGACCGTGTGCTTTACACATCTACACATTACCCTGCAAATTACGGCTTTATTCCCCGCTCCTACGGCGACGATAACGATCCGCTTGATGTATTGCTTATCTGCGCCGAAGATTTAGAGCCTCTCACTTTGGTAAGAGCGTACCCGATAGGCGTTATATCTATGGTTGACAACGGCCGTCGTGATGAAAAAATAATAGCAATTCCGCTTAACGACCCTAATTACAATATGTACAGGTCGATACAAGAGCTGCCCAAGCACATTTTTGATGAAATGAAGCACTTTTTCAGTGTTTACAAAAATCTTGAACACAAGGAAACGGCGGTTGACGAAGTAAAGGACGCTGATGCGGCAATTAAAATAATTGAAGAAGCAATAGACAGATATAATGAAATTTTCAAATGAGGTGGTATAAATGCGTTGCTTTGATATTGATTTAAAAGAAAAATATGAATTTTTAGGTGAAAACGGCAGGCAGCCGCGCGTCAGCTGTTATCTGCCCTACTGTCTTAAAGAAATGGGCAGAGAAAACGAAAAACGGCCGTGTATGGTTGTATGCCCCGGCGGCGGCTACGCCTATTGCTCCGAGCGCGAGGCAGAGCCTATTGCATTAAAATTTTTAAATTGGGGCTTTAATGTTTTTGTGCTTTACTATTCTTGCGCACCGCACCGCTACCCTGTGCAGCTTCGCGAGGTTGCTGCAGTTTTTGAAGAAATATACGCTCACGCAGATGAATGGAACTGCGATACCGATAAAATAGGTATAATCGGTTTTTCTGCGGGAGGACACCTTTCGGCACACTACAGCAACGCTTATAACAGTGACGCTGTACGCGAGGTGTTTCCCAATAGCAAAAAGCCTGCTTTCAGTGTGTTGTGTTATCCCGTAATATCCTCCGATGAAAGTTTCGCACACAAGGGCAGCTTTGAAAATTTATTGGGCGAATTTCCTAACGGCAAAGACGCAGAGAAATATTCCTGCGAAAAATTAGTAACACCCGACACCCCGCCTGCATTTATTTGGCACACCGCAGAGGACAATTGCGTGCCTGTAAAAAACAGCCTTTGTTATGCGGCGGCACTTGCCGATAACAATGTGCCTTTTAGTGTGCATATTTATCCTTACGGCGAACACGGTCTTTCTACCTGTGACGCACTTACTAACAATCCCGAAATTATAAATAAACAAAAAGCGTTAACGCAAGCATGGCTTATTGATTTAAAAAATTGGCTGGAAAACGCAATATAATGCACAACAAACAAAATAAGCGTCTGCTGTACTTTTTACAGCAGACGCTTATTTTAATTTATTTTTGTAAGCTCAATAAAGTATTTAGCGGTTGTTTCCGGGCTGGTTTGAGTATCCTCCTCAAGCCACCATTTAACCGTTTCGGCAAAGCTGCCGACCAAGTGATTAAGCAAAAAATTTTTCGGCACTTCGGTTTTAAACGCATCAATATGCTGCTCGAACATTGTGTATAAATGCTCCTTAAAATATCTCATAAAGAGTTCGCCGCTGTCAGACAGCAAAATGCCCGACAGGTCGGTTTTATTCTCGCGTATATGCCAAAGGGTATGCGACAGCTTGCCCTCTAAATCAGTGTCTTTGCCAACCCATGGGCATGGGTCGTTTTCAAATATGTGATAAAACATATCTTCACACATAGCGTTAAGCAGTAAATCTTTTGTTTCAAAGTGTGAATAAAATGTACTTCTGCCGACATCGGCCTCATCGATGATATCCTGAACGGTTATATTTTCGTAACGCTTTTTTTCCAATAAGTTGCGAAACGCGTGAAATATAGCCTTTCGGGTCTTGAGTTGTCGTCTGTCCATAAAAACCTCCTGAACAATTTTAAAATTTTGTTCGGTATCTTACATAAAAAGCCTTTTGGTTGTTGTTATTTCGATAGATTTTCATATATAATGTAATCAAACAAAATGTTCACTAACATATTTATTATACATTACCTTACAAATGAAGTCAATATAGGAGGATTTGAAATGAAAAAAATATATAAAGTTGAAGTAGACTGTGCCAACTGTGCCGCCAAAATGGAGCAGGCCATTAAAAAAATAACGGGAGTTAAGAATGCAACGCTTAATTTTATGATGCAAAAACTTATTTTAGAGTTTGAAGACGATTATAATATTGATACTGTTATGCAGGCAGTAAACAAGGCTTGCAAAAAGATAGAAAGCGACTTTGTTATTAAAATGTAACAATAAAAAGAGGTATATCGGGTATGACTCAAAAGCAGAAAAAACTACTGATTAGAATTATTATTTCGGCGGTATTTATTATAGGTTTAAGCTTTGCGCACATAGGCGGCGTAATGCGTTTCTTTTTATACTTAATACCCTATCTTATTGTGGGATACGATATTCTCATTAAAGCCGGAAGGGGTATTATTAACGGTCAGGTGTTCGACGAAAACTTTTTAATGTCGGTTGCTACAATCGGCGCAATGATTATCGGTATTGTAGGCGACGGAGATTATGTCGAGGCCATTGCCGTTATGCTCTTTTATCAGACGGGCGAGCTGTTTCAAAGCTATGCTGTTGGTAAAAGCCGTAAAAACATAAGCGAGCTTATGGATATAAGACCCGACTATGCCAACATAGAAACAGAAGGCAAGCTCACACAGGTAGACCCAGAAGAAGTAGAAATCGGTGCGGTTATTATTGTACGACCGGGTGAAAAGGTGCCTATTGACGGAATTGTTACAGAGGGTGAAGCTTGCCTTAATACCGCCGCATTAACAGGTGAAAGCTTGCCGCGCAATGTAAGTGCGGGCGACGAAATTTTCAGCGGCTGTGTTAATATGACAGGCGTTCTTAAAATTCGCACCACCAAGCAGTTCGGTGAGTCAACCGTTTCAAAGGTTTTAGATTTGGTAGAAAACGCAAGCTCGCGCAAATCTAAATCAGAAAATTTTATTACCAAATTTGCAAAGGTTTATACCCCTGCGGTCTGTTTTAGTGCGCTGGGCTTGGCAATAATACCGCCCATAGTCAATATACTTATTTTGAATACCCCCGCAAACTTTTCAATATGGGTGTACCGCGCGTTATCGTTCTTGGTTTCAAGTTGTCCGTGCGCGCTGGTTGTAAGTATTCCTTTAAGTTTTTTTGCGGGTATAGGCGGTGCGGGCAAAGAAGGAATACTTATAAAGGGTTCCAACTATTTAGAGGCGCTCTCTAAAACCGACTGCGTTGTGTTTGACAAAACAGGCACTCTTACCGAGGGTGTGTTTGAGGTTACTGCCGTTCATCATAATGAAATTCCCGAAGAAAAGTTAATGGAGTATGCCGCACTTGCCGAAAGCGCATCATCGCACCCTATAAGCAAAAGCTTACAACGCGCATATGGTAAAGAATTAGATACAGGAAGGGTAAGCGATATAGAGGAAATCAGCGGTAACGGTGTGGTGGCAAAGGTTGACGGTGTTATTGTTGCCGTAGGCAATAATAAGCTTATGAACAAGCTTGGCATTAAATATACCGACTGTCATAAAACAGGAACAATTATTCACATAGGCACAGACGGTAAATATGCAGGGCATATTGTAATTTCAGATGTTATTAAATCAACATCAAAAAAAGCGGTTGCGGCCTTGAAAAAAGCAGGAGTTAAAAATATCGTTATGCTCACAGGCGATGCAAACGCCGTAGCCGAGCAGGTTGCAGATGAGCTTAAAATAGATACTGTATACAGCGAATTATTACCTGCCGATAAGGTGTCTAAGGTCGAGCAGCTGCTTAGCAAAGAGTCAAGAAAATCAAAGCTTGCCTTTGTGGGCGACGGTATAAACGACGCACCCGTTCTATCACGCGCCGACATAGGTATCGCAATGGGCGGAATAGGCTCTGACGCCGCCATTGAAGCCGCCGATGTTGTGCTTATGGATGACGACCCCGTAAAGATTGCCAAGGCGATTAAAATTTCGCGCAAATGCGTGGGTATAGTATATCAAAACATAGTGTTTGCAATTGCGGTTAAGGCGTTGGCTTTAATACTTGTTGCGATTGGTGCCGCTAATATGTGGCTTGCGGTTTTTGCCGATGTCGGCGTTGCGGTCATTGCCATACTTAATGCGATTCGCGCTATGTTTGTAAAAAGACTTTAAAAATAAACTTTAAGACGAAAACGAAAATTTACAGTTTTCGTCTTTTTTTTAACCCTGCTTTTGACATTATTCTCGTACAAGAGGCTATATAATATTATTAAAGTGGGGTGGCAAAATGGTAGTTTATGCAGATATTCTTATATTAGTAAATTTTACAGTAGATTATTTTTTACTGCTTTTGACTTCAAAATTTTTACATAAAAATACACGTCTTTGGCGTCTGCTTTTAGGCGCCGCCGCAGGCGGAGTATTTTCGCTTTACATATTTTTGCCGCAGAGTAATTTTTTATGTCAGTGTATAGTTCAAATTTTAATGTCTGCTGTTTTGTGTTTAATAACCTTTGGCTTTGGTGACGTAAAATCTTTTTTCAGAAATGTGGCTGTGCTGTTTTGTGTAAACTTTGCTTACAGCGGAGCTATGATTGCCGTGTGGCTTATATTTAAGCCTTACGGAATGGTAATAAATAATTCGGTTATTTATTTTAATATATCCCCTTTGTTTTTAATAGCCTTTTCGGTGCTTGGTTATCTTGTTGCAAACGTTTTGCGACGGGTGCTTGAAAAAACATTTCCGCAAAATACTAAATGCGATGTCACTATTTTTTGCGGCGACAACTCTTTAAGCCTATGCGGCATTGCCGACACGGGAAATTCGCTTGATGATGTGTTCGGGCTATCATCAATATTTATAACCGAGGCACAGGTTGTTGACGCACTTGTAAATTGTTCCGAGCGCAAAACAAGGTACAGGGCAATTCCCTGTTCAACCGTTACAGGTACCGAAATTCTTGACGGGTACAGAATTGACAGGGCTGAAATATTATATAAAAAGCGTAAATACACATTTAAAAGCCCCGTACTCGCAGTATCGCGCGAGCCGCTTGACGGCTGTAAGATAATAGTAAATCCCGAGAAATTTAACTGACGGTAGGTATATTATTATGAAAATTAAAATTAAAAATCTTATACATAAACTTCTTATAAAACTCTTTTCGCGCCGTGCTGTCTATTATATAAACGGACCCGAAACACTACCCCCGCCGCTTTCTGCCGTAAGAGAAACCGAGCTTTTGGCAATAGGCGACGAGCAGTCAAAAAACGAACTGATAGTACACAATTTGAGGCTTGTGGTCTATATAGCCCGAAAGTTTGACACCGCGCCCACCGGTATCGAAGATTTAATTTCAATAGGTACAATAGGGCTTATCAAGGCTGTAAACACATTTTGCCCCGAGCGCAATATTAAACTTGCCACCTATGCGTCAAGGTGTATTGAAAACGAGATACTTATGCATCTTCGTAAGGTTGCGTCAAAGCGGAATGAAATATCTATTGACGAGCCGCTCAACACCGACTGGGACGGAAACGAGCTGTTACTGTCGGACATACTTGGAAGCGACGGCGACGAGGTGGGGCGAGGACTCGAGCAGGAGGACGAGCGCCGTCAGTTAAAATGCTTTGTAAATGACCTGCCGCCTCGCGAACGGCAGATTATGGAAATGCGGTTTGGTATGAACGGCTACCCCGAATATACGCAAAAACAGGTAGCCGACACCTTGGGCATTTCACAGTCATATATATCGAGGCTTGAAAAAAGAATTATTATAAAGCTTAAAAAACAGATTGAAAAAGCGGTTTAGACAGAGTAAAATATTGTCGGTGATATTTTTGAAATACTTTGCTTTATATTTCGTTTTTATAAATGTAATTGCGGCAATAATCTGCCTGACGGATAAAATAAAGGCAAAAATCGGCGGTTGGCGCATAAGCGAAAAAACGCTTTTTGCAGTAAGCCTTATGGGCGGCAGCGTCGGAATGTATATTACAATGCTTGCAATAAGGCACAAAACAAAGCATAAACGCTTTATGATAGGTATTCCGATTATAATATTTATACAAACGGCAATTTTAATAATTATTACATATAATTCTTATATATCGGGTTGACAAACGGCAAATTGTGATATATAATACTCAAAAATAAATATTCTTCGGGGCGGGGTGAAATTCCCCACCGGCAGTTAAAGCCTGCGAGCCTGTTAAAAACGGGTTGATTTGGTGAAATTCCAAAGCCGACGGTACAGTCCGGATGGTAGAAGAAAAAATTTATGTAAATTTTTAGCCCCCACAAAATATGTGGGGGCTTATATTTTTGGGGTGGTTTTATGAACGCAAAAAACAATTTAAAAAAGATTTCGGTAACAGCAGTGCTTTGCGCGTTAGCGTATATCTGTATGTTTGTAGTTAAATTTAGGGTTGGTTTTCTAACCTTTGATTTTAAAGATGCTATACTTACTGTTATTGCATTTTTATACGGACCTTTATATGCAGTCGTATCATCTGTTTTGGTTGCCGGCATAGAATTTTTGACAATAAGCGACACCGGCGTGTACGGCTTTATTATGAACGCACTGGCAAGTGCCGCATTTACTGCAACCAGCGGTATAATTTATAAATACCGCCGCACACTTACGGGAGCCATTTTCGGCAGTATGGCGGCTGTGTTTTCAATGACGGCTGTTATGCTTGTTGCAAATATGTTTATAACACCTTTTTATATGGGAGCCTCTCGCAGCGATGTTGCTGCTATGATACCTACGCTGTTACTGCCTTTTAATCTGATTAAGGGTGTTGTTAATGCGGCAATAACTATGATAATTTATAAACCGATAACCTCGGCGCTAAAAAAAGCAGGGCTTTCAAACAGCAAAACACCCAAAACCGACAAGAAAAAGTTTATACTTATTGCAACAGTGGCTTTGGTGCTGCTTGTGGTTGCGGTTTTAATAATTTTATTTGTGCTTAACGGAACCTTTGAAATAATAAGTAAAAAATAACAGTTGACAAATAAAGCGCATGGTAGTAAAATACTACACGGAAAACAGAAAATTAAATAAAATAATAGTCCTTATCAAGAGTGACGGAGGGTACAGGCCCTATGAAGTCCGGCAACCTGATTGTTTTCAAGGTGCCAAATCCTGCGGATTATCCGAAAGATAAGATTTTTAAAGGCTGCTTACCTTTCGGTGAGCGGCTTCTTTCTTGCTTTTAGGACATAAAAACGGAGGAATAAAAATTGTATAAAAAGTTATTTACTTCTGAATCGGTAACCGAAGGTCACCCCGATAAGGTGTGCGACCAAATTTCCGACGCTATACTTGACGCAATGCTCGCGCAGGACAAGCAGTCGCGCGTGGCGTGCGAAACCTTCTGCACTACCGATATTGTAAATGTTATGGGCGAAATTACTACGAGTGCCAAGGTTGATGTTGAGTCAATTGTTCGTGAAGTGCTTTGTGATATAGGCTACAACAGCGCCGACGCATGCTTTGACGGCAAAAGCTGCAAGGTAGTTGTAAATCTCGACAGGCAGTCACCCGATATAGCGCTTGGCGTTGATAATTCGCTCGAATTCAAGGGCGGTGAAGATGATAAATACAACCTTCACGGAGCAGGTGATCAGGGTATGATGTTCGGCTTTGCCTGTGACGAAACACCCGAGCTTATGCCGCTTAGTATTTCGCTTGCTCATAAAATGTCATATAAGCTTACGAGCGTTAGAAAGTCGGGTGAGCTTACATACCTTCGCCCCGACGGCAAAACTCAGGTTACGGTTGAATATGATAAAAACGGAAAGCCGAAACGCGTGGATACTGTTGTTGTATCAACTCAGCACAGCGCTGACATTGACCTTGAAACACTCAGAACAGATATACTCGAAAAGGTTATCAAGCCTACAATACCCGAAAATCTTATAGATGATGACACAAAAATATTCATAAACCCCACCGGCCGTTTTGTAATAGGCGGACCTCAGGGCGACACAGGCCTTACAGGCAGAAAAATAATTGTTGACACCTACGGTGGCGTGGCTCGTCACGGAGGCGGCGCTTTTTCTGGCAAGGACCCCACAAAGGTTGACCGCAGTGCCGCATACGCCGCACGCTATGTTGCAAAAAATATTGTTGCCGCAGGCATTGCCGCAAGGTGCGAAATTCAGCTTGCATACGCCATAGGCGTTGCAAAGCCGGTTTCTGTTATGGTTGACACCTTCGGCACAGGCAAATTTGACGATACGGTTATTGCCGACGCGGTTCAAAAGGTATTTGACCTTCGCCCCGCCGCAATTATCGACAAGCTTGATTTGCGCAGACCTATATACCGCAAAACTTCAAACTACGGTCACTTCGGTCGTAACGATGCTGACTTTACCTGGGAAAAGACCGATAAAACCGAAGAATTAAAGTCGGTTTTAGGCTAATATAATAGATTAAGGAGCAACAAAATGAGCAATTACAATATAGAAACAAAATGTGTTCAGGGCGGCTACACCCCCGGCAACGGCGAGCCGCGTCAAATACCCATTGTGCAAAGCACAACCTTTAAATATGCCACAAGTGAAGATATGGGCAAGCTTTTTGACCTTGAGGCTTCGGGCTATTTTTACACCCGTTTGCAAAACCCTACCAACGACAGCGTAGCCGCAAAAATATGCGAGATGGAGGGCGGCACAGCCGCAATGCTTACTTCAAGCGGTCAGGCGGCATCGTTTTATTCGGTGTTTAATATTGCTTCCTGCGGCGACCACATTGTGTCTTCTTCTACAATTTACGGCGGCACATACAACCTTTTTGCCGTTACTATGAAGCGTATGGGCATAGATTTTACCTTTGTTTCGCCCGATTGCTCTGATGAAGAATTAGAGGCGGCATTCCGCCCCAACACCAAGGCTGTGTTCGGCGAAACCATTGCAAACCCTGCGCTTGTTGTGCTTGATATAGAGCGGTTTGCAAAGGCGGCGCACGCGCATGGCGTACCGCTTATTATTGACAACACCTTTGCAACCCCTATAAACTGCCGCCCGTTTGAGTGGGGTGCAGACATTGTAACCCACTCCACCACAAAATATATGGACGGTCACGGTGCAGGCGTCGGCGGCTGTATTGTTGACAGCGGCAATTTTGACTGGACAAAATACCCCGATAAATTCCCGGGTCTTTGCACACCCGATGAAAGCTACCACGGTGTTACATACACCGAGCGTTTCGGACTTGAGGGTGCTTATATAACCAAGGCTACCGCCCAGCTTATGCGCGATTTCGGTTCTATTCAGTCGCCGCAAAACGCTTTTATTTTAAATTTAGGGCTTGAGAGCCTGCACCTTCGTGTGAAAAAGCATTGCGAAAACGGTATGGCTGTGGCAAAATTTCTTAAAAATGATGACCGCATAGCATGGGTAACATATCCAAGTCTTGAGGGTGATAAATGCTATGAACTCGCTCAAAAATATCTGCCTGACGGCAGCTGCGGCGTAGTAAGCTTCGGCGTAAAGGGCGGCAGAAAGGCGGCTGAAAGCTTTATGAAAAACTTAAAGCTTGCCGCTATCGAAACCCACGTTGCCGACGCACGCAGCTGCTGCTTGCACCCCGCAAGCGCAACCCACCGCCAGATGAACGACCAAGAGCTTGAGGCGGCAGGAATATCGGCAGATTTAGTTCGTTTTTCATGCGGAATTGAAAATGCCGACGACCTTATAGCCGACATTAAACAGGCTTTGGATAACATTTAATCAAGTTAAGAGGAGCATAAGATGCCAATTAAAATACCTAACGACTTACCTGCGGTAAAAACTTTAAACGATGAAAATATTTTTGTAATGACCGAAACACGCGCCATTACACAGGATATTCGCCCGCTTAAAATATTACTGCTCAATCTTATGCCTAAAAAGATTGAAACCGAAACGCAGTTGTCACGACTGCTCGGCAACTCACCGTTGCAGGTAGATTTTGAATTTATACACACTAAAAGTCATATTTCAAAAAACACCTCGTCAGAGCATTTGTTCGCATTTTACAAAACCTTTGAGGATGTGAAAAACGATTATTTTGACGGTATGATTATTACAGGCGCACCGGTAGAGCAAATGCCTTTTGAGCAGGTGGAGTATTGGGATGAGCTTTGCGAAATAATGGAGTGGACAAAAACCCATGTTCACAGTACTTTCCATATATGCTGGGGCGCACAGGCGGGGCTTTATTACCATTTTGGAATAAATAAATATCCTATTTCCGAAAAACTGTTCGGCATTTTTCCGCATAAGGTTGATTATAAAAGGTCAATACTCTTTCGCGGCTTTGACGATGTGTTTATGGTGCCGCAATCACGGCATACTACCGTAAGATACGAAGATGTTGCGGCAGTGCCCGAGCTTAAAATTTTGTCGTCGAGCGAGCGTTGCGGAATCTACGCCGTGGCAACCGACGGCGGTCGGCAGATATTTATAACAGGTCACAGCGAATATGACGCCGACACGTTAAAAAATGAATATCTGCGCGATAAGGCGGCGGGGCTTCCGATAAACATACCTGAAAACTACTTCCCCGATGACAACCCCGAAAACGAGCCTATTGTAACATGGCGTTCGCACGCAAATCTGCTTTACAGCAATTGGCTTAATTATTTTGTTTATCAAACAACCCCGTATGATATAAAAGAAATTCATAATTCATAAGCGAGAACAACCTGTCCTAAAGATCGGGGCAGGTTGACTTGTTTATAAATTGTTAAATTATAGGTAACGGAAATTTGATTGAAATACATCCTTTAAAATGATAAAATAAAGGCGTAAAAATCAAAGGGAGATATTTATGGATAAAAAGGATAATTTTAATTCAATGGTAAACGGTACCCGTCAGGGCGCAGCGGCTTTTTTAACGGCTCAAAAAATAGTAAAGTTTTTTAAGAAAAATTCTATAGAAGAAATGCAGGCAAATCTTGAAAGATTGAAATCGCTCATGTCGTGTTATCAGTGCGCACTTTTAGAGGTAGAAACAAAATTTCGCGTGCTTAACGAGCAGTTTTCGCTTCAGCACGAGCGCAACCCGATAGAAACAATAAAAACACGGATAAAGTCGCCCGAAAGCATAAAAGAAAAGCTGTCGCGCAAGGGTCTTGCAATGAACTGTGAAAACATTGAAAACGAGCTTAACGATATTGCGGGCATCAGAGTAATTTGTTCTTTTATTGATGATATTTATATGCTTGCCGACTGTCTTTTGAGCCAAGATGACATAACCCTTATTGAACGCAAGGACTACATAAAAAATCCCAAAGAAAACGGTTATCGCAGTTTGCATTTGGTGGTCGAAGTGCCGATATTTTTGCAAAACGAAAAAAGACTTATGAGGGTTGAAGTTCAGCTTCGCACCATTGCCATGGAGTTTTGGGCAAATCTTGAACACAGATTGCGTTATAAAAAGGATTTACCGCAGGATATATGCGAATTGACTTCATCTGAGCTTTCACAGTGTGCCGAAATGAGCGCACAGCTTGACCTTAAAATGCAAAATGTACGAAACATTATAGAAAACGGTTAGCGTTAAGACTTTCAAGTTGACATTTTACGCAGTGTATGATATAGTTGTTTAGCCGAATATAAAAAACGCCTCAGGCATAGTTTTGCTTAGAGGCATTTTTATTTTAAAAGTTAGGTTCCATGGGGGAATTTATTAAATGAGCTTTAATATTTCATTTGTAATTACCAGTATTATGATGGGTGTAGGTCTTGCTATGGACGCATTTTCGGTGTCTATGGCAAACGGTCTGAATGAGCCCGATATGAAAGCCCGCAAAATGCTTTTAATTGCAGGGGTTTTTGGTGGATTTCAGGCGCTTATGCCGCTTATCGGTTGGGTGTGCGTGCATACGGTAGTTCAGTATTTCAAAGTGTTTGAAAAATTCATTCCGTGGATAGCATTTGCGCTTTTGCTTTACATAGGCGGTAAAATGCTGATAGAGGGTATTAAAAATCAAGATAACGATGAAACCGCAGGCGTGGGCTTCGGCGCGTTGCTGGTGCAGGGCATTGCAACATCTATAGACGCTTTGTCAGAAGGCTTTGTTATCGCCGAATATAACTGGCAGGCGGCAATAGCTGCGGCACTTATAATCGCGGCTGTAACCTTTGTGATATGCGTGTTCGGCGTATTTATAGGCAAAAAATTCGGCACCGTGCTTTCAAACAAAGCGCAGATTTTCGGCGGAATTGTGCTTATAATAATCGGTGTCGAAATATTTGTGACGGGTATATTTTAATCGTTTTGTGTTTTGCCAGTTAACAACAATTTTTGAGGGTTGTTTTCAATATATTTCCATATCTCGTTGTAATCGTTTCGGTTACGAATGATGTGGTCATAATATCTTGATTGCCAAATATTATGTTCATATTCTTTGTTGCAAAATCTTTTGAAGGTGCTTACAAATTTTGAAACAATCGAATTTTTTATCACCAAATACATTATACTGTAAGTAAAAACCCAATTTAAAAAGCTATGCGGAAAAATCTGCATAGCTTTTTTGATGTTGTCAGTTTGCGGTTTTTGTGTCACTTATCAGCTTGCCGACTACCAAATAACGCTCTGTCTTGTTTGAGGTGCAGGTGCTGAGTGTAATAATCTTGTCATCGACCGTAAGCTCGGCGCCCTCTATAACCTGCTTTGTAAGCGATTTGGGGCTTGTGCACTCATCAAAGAACTGCATCCTTGAAGTCTCAAGGTCAAAGTTAAACGAGTTCATTATATGACGGTCATCATATACAAAGGCCGAAATTATCTCATATCTGAAAATATGACCGGGCGTGTAAATATAGATGTTGCGGTTTTGGTTGAAAAATTCTTTGTTTTTGAACTTTTTAAGCTGACCGAACATGGTGCCGTTTAACATATTGTGACCGTAAATAAGGGTGTTCGGGTCATCAAAATCTTTGCTGTTAAGCTTTTGAATATAAATTGAACCCGCCCGCTTTGAATCTCCGTTTATATCGTGGTCAAGATAATAGTTGTCGTCTGCTTCGGGCGCGCTTTGCATAATGGGGTAGTCTATAACTTCGATGCCGTCAACCTGAATCCATGCGCAAACATCGGGGTTTTCCTGCTTAATGGCATCAAAATTTATGGGGTTTGCAGGCAAAACCGACGAGGATACATCCGAAGTGTTTTTGTAGCTTTCAAAGCTTTCTCTTCCGCCTAAAAACTGCACGCAAAGCATAATAATTGCGACAAGCAGCAAAGCGGCGGCTATTGCTACGGTAATATACAATACAATTTTATTTGAGCCTTTTTTGCCCGACGCGTTTTGCGGGGCATAATGTTTGGGATTATAGTCTTCCATAAAATCACCTTATCCGTTATATTTGTTTATAGCCTTAATCACGGTTTTGCCGCCCATATAAGGCTGTAATGCCTTGGGAATTTTAACGCTGTAATATTCTCCGTCAAATTCGAGGTTGTTTTCAAGAAAAGCAATAAGCATACGCGGTGGCGCTACAACCGTATTGTTGAGTGTGTGCGCAAGATACTTTTTGCCGTCGGCGCCCTTTACACGAATACCGAGTCTGCGCGCCTGTGCGTCGCCGAGATTAGAGCATGAGCAAACCTCGAAATACTTTTTCTGCTTGGGGCTCCATGCCTCAACATCGTAAGATTTAACCTTAAGGTCGGCAAGGTCGCCTGTGCAGCATTCGAGTGTGCGAACGGGAATGTCGAGACTGCGGAAAAGCTCTACCGAATAGCTCCACATTTTGTTAAACCATTCCATGCTGTCTTCGGGCTTGCAAACAACAATCATTTCCTGCTTTTCAAACTGGTGTATGCGGTAAATGCCGCGTTCTTCAATGCCGTGAGCACCCTTTTCTTTTCTGAAACAGGGTGAATAGCTTGTAAGGGTGAGCGGAAGCTGTTCCTCGGGTGTAATGGTATCGATAAACTTGCCTATCATAGAATGCTCCGATGTGCCTATAAGGAAGAGGTCCTCGCCCTCAATCTTATACATCATGGCGTCCATTTCTTCAAAGCTCATAACGCCCGATACAACATTGCTTCTAATCATAAACGGCGGTATGCAATAGGTAAAGCCTTTGTCAATCATAAAGTCGCGCGCATAAGCAGTAACCGCAGAATGAAGTCGGGCAATATCGCCCATAAGGTAGTAAAAGCCCTCGCCGGCAACGCGGCCCGCCGCCTCTTTATCTATGCCGTTAAAAAGCGCCATAATGTCGGTGTGGTACGGAATTTCAAAGTCAAGCTCGGTCTTTTCGCCGTACTGTGTAACTTCAACATTTTCGCTGTCGTCACGGCCTACGGGAACACTGTCGTCAACAATGTTCGGAATTTTCATTTGAATTTCACGCACACGTGTTTCAAGCTCGGATTCTTTTTCTTCTAAAGCCTTTAATTCCTCCGCCTGCTCGGTGACAAGCTTTTTGGTTTTTTCGGCCTCTTCGCGGTTACCCTGCGCCATAAGCACGCCTATCTGCTTGCTTATTTTGTTGCGGTTTGCGCGAAGCTCGTTTGCGCGTTGGTTAATTTCTTTTTTTTCGTTATAAAGCGAAATAACTTCGTCAACAAGCGGAAGCTTGTTTTCTTTAAATTTGCGTTTGATGTTTTCCTTTACAAGCTCGGGATTTTCGCATATAAACTTAATATCCAGCATTTTGTATTCCTCCAAGGGATAATTTCGTACCTTGTATTATATCATATATATTCTTATATGTCAAAGGTAATAACCATGATTTTTCGGGCAAAATAATAAGGGTGATATAATGGACGGTAAAAAAAGAAAAGATAAAGATATACAAATAGAAATTGCCGTAAACAGTATAGTTTCGCAACCCGAAACGGTTTACGATCTTATAAACAAGTACGGCACCTACCAAATACAGCCGACCGCTGAAAGTGACAACGATTTTCCTAAAATTGCGCAAGGGTTGCCAAAAGAAGAAAACAGAAGGGTAAAGGACAGCGATTAAAAAAAGGCAGCGCTCATAAGGCGATGTACCCTTAAGGCATTAAATAAAGCAGGCTTTGTATCCTTGCGGATACAAAGCCTGCGAGTCGGTCTGTAAGCCGAGTTCTGTCTTGCACGGTTATCTATCTCGACATACAGTCGCCTGTATGCTCAAGCCGCTTTTTGTGGCACATCGGGCAAATGTATAGCCACGGTCAGCGTTGCTCCGAATAGGGTTTACAGTACCGATATGTCTCCATTCGGCAGGTGAGCTCTTACCTCGCCTTTCCACCCTTACCGTTTGCACGGCGGTATATCTCTGTTGCACTATCCCTAAGGTCACCCTCGGCAGCCGTTAGCTGCTATTCTGCCCTATGGGGCTCGGACTTTCCTCACACAAATCTGTGCGCAACCGTGTGACCGACTCGTACAGGTATTTTAACACAAAAATTGCCCTGTGTCAAAAAAATTAAAACAGGAATAGTATGTATAAAACAATTTTTGCAAAAACGGGGGCATTTTTGTGGATAAAGCTTTTGAAAAATATTTTTTGGGCGCAAATTCGGGCGAAGGTTTTGTATCGCATTTCGGGGATAGCTACAACTGCTTTGACGGCTGGCGAGCTTTTATTATAAAAGGGGGACCGGGTACGGGCAAATCCTCTTTTATGAAATACATTGCCGTAAATGCGGCAGACAGGGGGCATGAAGCGGTGCTGTGC
>CAJMBP010000016.1 GCA_905211675.1 uncultured Oscillospiraceae bacterium | reverse complement strand
TCATTCACAAACAATTTAATATTTAATTTTGTCTAAACTTTGGGGTTCACTTCAATTAAATACAGTATTCTTTTCATTTTTGCTATCTACCTCCATTTAATCCTTTATACCTGAAGACGCCATTGTATCAATAATGTTACTTTGACTTACAACAAATATAGAAACCGGAACAAGCATCATAATAAAAGTTACGGCTGCGCCTACGCCCGCGCGTGAAATTCCGCTTGCGAGTATCTGATTAAGCGCATAAGGCAGTGTTTTCAGTTCTTCTTTGTAAATGTATGCGCTGCTTCCTATTCCCCAAAGGCTTTGAACCGAAAGCAATATAAGGGTAAGCCATGCGGGTTTTACGTTAGGCATTACAATACGCCAGAATATTCTCCACTGTGAAGCGCCGTCAATACGGGCAGCCTCTAAAAGCGCATCGGGCATTTGTTCGATAAACTGCTTCATAAGATAAAGACCGAGTGAACTGCCGAAGGCAGGAATAATAAGTGAAAGATGACTGTCTATCCAGCCGACTTTCGCCATAATAATGTATGTAGGTATTCGGGTTACCGTTGCATTAAACATAAGCGAAAGCACAATCATATTAAAAATAAGAACGCGACCCGGAAATTTCTTTTTTGCCAACGGAAAAGCGCACATTGACGAAATAACTATATGCCCTGCCGTACCAATTGCGGTTATAAACAAAGAGTTTACAATATATCTTAAAAAAGGCACCCACGAGTCTGACAATACGCTGAACATATCGCGGAAATTTTTAAGTGTAGGATTTGACGGCCAAAGCTTTGGTGGGAATACCCATAACTCATCAAGCGGTTTAAAAGCATTGCCGATAATTATTATCATAGGCAGCGCCATAAAAACCGCAAAGATCATAAGCACACAAAACATAGCTATTGTTCCTACACGGGAACGGTTTACACGGTTTCCGCGAATGACCGCCGCAAAAGAATGTTTCATAGTTTTCTCCATTCTGCCGACAACAGTTCTCGGCATTTTTACATAGTGGTAATCAATCACCGATACTGCGTAACAAACGCTGTATCAAACCGTTAGCGCCCACCATGATAATAAAGAGTATTACAGCAATCGCGCAGGCGTATCCCATCTCATACCGAATGTTGCCGTAGTCTTGCATATGATGAACCAAAGTGTGTAATGTGTAGTTGGTACTCGGAAAACCGAAAATTCCGGAAATAACATCACCCATACCGAACGAACCTGTTATACTCATAACCGCACCAAACATCATTTGGGGCTTAATCGCGGGAAGTGTTATATACCAAAGTTCCTGCCAGCGGTTTTTCAGCCCGTCAACAGCGGCAGCTTCATAAAGGCTTTTGTCAATATTTCTGAAGCCTGCAACAAACGACAGAAAACCGGCGCCGAAACTCATCCAAATTATTACAACAATGGCAGAAAACATCATATATTTTTCATCGGTAGTCCATTGTATAGGTGAATATATAATATTAAGGTTTAACAAAATTCCGTTAAGGTATCCGTATGAGTCGCCGCTGTATATTATTTGCCATATCATATATGCGCCGCCGCTTATTGTGGGAGCATAAAACAAAAGTGTTAAAAATGCGCGAAGCTTTGGATTGAACTCATTTAAAACCCACGCAAGAAAAAGGCTTAAGAGAAATCCTATCGGTCCTGTTATGACAGATAAAATCAAAGTGTTTTTAAAAGCCAACATAAACAAGCTGTCTTCGACCAAAAGATGAACATAATTGTCGAAGCCGACAAAAGAAGGCGTTTCAAGCACATTAAAATATGTAAAGCTTAGTATTATAGCAATAATTACAGGCAATACGGTGAATACGAAAAATATAATTAAATAAGGCAGCATAAAAAGGTAATCTTCTGTATAACCCTGTATTTTACGGAACCTTGAAGTTGTATTTTGCATTGTTTTGCCCTGTTTAACTTTAATATCTTTTGAATTCACTAAAACACCCCCTCTATTTCAGACCGAATTCTTCTCGCTTTCGGATAATTTCATAGTTAATATTTTTTGTAGCCTCATTCATAGATTCGCGAACCGATTCATCATCATAAATTATTTTACGGAATGCAAAATTAAATTCACGATCGGTTATATAACCGCCTGCAATCTGCGGATAAGCCTTAATCTGAACACGTTGTTTTTCAAGCTGTTGCTTGATATCTGCGTCCCATTTAACCAAATTCATGGCTTCAACATTGGCGGTATTGTAGCGTGCGGCTGTGCCGACAACACTTTCGAGGTCACGCCCGTAGGCAGATTGAGTTTCGGTCGAAAGAAGCCATTTTACAAAATTCCACGCAGATTCGGTGTCCTGCGAGCTTTTCATTATTACGGTTCCCGTAACGGTAGATGTTGAAAGATTATTTATACTTCCGTCTTTTTTTTCAACACCCGGCATAACGAGCATACTCCATGCGCCGTCAATTTCAGGCGCAAATACCGTCAGTTGATTATAGAACAAATAATCGTTTATCAGTATAGGCATCTCACCCGAGCGAAAACGGTTAGCCGCGTCAAAAGCAAGATCCAATTTATACTGTGAATAAAGTTTTTCAAACAAATTCATTGACTGAATAGCCTCTGCCGACGAGAAGCCCGATGCGGTGTTATTATTGATATACATTTCACCGCCCGTTTGGTAAAAAATACTTAAATATGTGTTTATATTTGCAGGGATACCGATTGTAAGACCGTTTTTTTGAACCACGGGAAGTACTTTTTGCAAAAGACTGTCCCAAGTGGCAAGTTCGTCGGTGGCTATTCCTATTTCATCAATAACATCCGTGCGGTAGAAAAGCATTGTATATGAAAGCGTATCGGGTAAAGCATATACACAACCCTCAAACTCAAACGGCACTATTGATTCGCTATAAAACCGTTTTGATACCTCTTCATAATCAGGAAAGCTCTTAAGATCTAACAAAGCGCCTCGCAAAGCAAGATTTAAAGGTTCGGTCTGCGCGAGTCCAAGTGATATATCCGGCCCCGTGCCTGCAAGTAACGCGGGCAAAAGCGCATCGGCCGAAACAATTTGTAAATCGACGGCAACACCCGCATTAGGTGTAAAATTCTGGCTTACCAACGACTTTAAAATTTGCGCCTGATCGCGGCCTGAGTTCATCCAAACGGTAATTTTTTTGTCAACATCCTCTTCAATTTCACCGATTGAAGAATAGTCGCTTACATACGAATATAAAAATTGGCGTATGTGATGGGATAATGTTTTAAATAATCCCGACTTTTCCTCAGGAACACTTTCACTGCCGGATATAAGATAGATTTTATCAAGTGTAAGCGGCTGTTCGGAAATACTGTTACGCCATGTGCCGAGTGAAGAAATTGCCTCGCGGTAGGTAGTAAGGCGTTTGGCAATCGTATCGGTGTCCTCAAGCATCCAATCTATTTGATTGTAAAGGCGTTTTATTGTATCGGTGCCTTGGTTGCCGGAAAAGCCCAAATTGCGTATATTATTTTCGAGCTCTTTAAGCTCTGTGCTTAAGCTTTGCATATATTCCAAAACATCGGGAATAACCTTTTCAAATTCGTAACTGGCATATAAATCGGGAGAAACACCCGTAACAACCACTATTTTACGGTAAACACTGTTAAGCTCGGTTATCAGGCGGTCAGTCTCGGCAATTATTTCGTGATAACTTCCAAGCCCTACCTGAAGGCGCAAGATATGTTTGCCCTCGGTTAAATAAAACTTATACGGTACAAAGTCATCGCCTTCTTCATATCCGCAGGTAAACATATCCCAGTTGCTTGAGTATGGAAAACAAATGTTAGCCGCTTCAACAAATGGCAGTTGTCCGTCGATATAAAGTTCGCGTACGCTTACTGCATCGCTTTTATTATTTTGTTTAAAGTGGAATGATAATTCGTAAAGTCCGTCTTTTTCGGCATTAACCGTCCATTCTATCCATTGTCCGGCTGTTTTCCACTGTGTACCGCCTACCGCATTGTAGTATATCAGCTCTGCGCTGTACGGTGTTATTGCAGCCGACGAACGGTCGGTTATAGGATAAAGACTTTGATTTGATTTTACCGACTCGCCCTCAGCTTCAAATATCAGATTTTCAACATCAGCAGATTTGTATCCGTTTTTTTCGTATTCTTCAAAAACTTCGCTATAACTTTTTACCTGTGTCACAGAGCTGAGCGTTACTTTATCAATCAGACAGCTCTCACGCGACACTTGAATTGTCAGGGTATGTGCCCCCGCGGAAAGATAATATTCCAAATCTCCCGAAGAAGCATCAACAGCCCGCATTTTTTTGGTGCGCCACATCTGCACCTCTTTCTGTGTGGGCCGAATTTGATTGCCGTAGATGTCATATTGCTTGGTATTTTCATTTATCCAACTGCGTTCCAACGGCAGACCCGCAGACTCAGAAAAAGGAAGCTGCCCGTCAATAAGCAGGTCAATGCTTATCGAATCGTATGTATCGGGAAGGGCGTAATAATCTACCTCTATCCAGTAATTTCCGTCAGAAGAAATGTTGATATTCCATGTGACGCTGTCGCCTTCGCCAAGAGAAATTACCTTTCCCTTATCGGCATTTTCCGTCAATTCGGCACCGTAAGACGATTCGGCATGGAGTTCATATTTTTCTGCCGACTGAGATTGTACCGCTACTTTATATTCGGAATATTTTTTATTTGCAGAAATTCCCAACACCCAGCAAGATGTTGTTAATATCAGAGTAAGCATAACGGAAATAACCGCCAGTAAACTCTTTTTCATATCCGACATTCCTTTCTCAATTTCTGAAAACTAAAAGTGAAACTGATCCCGGTGCAAGTGTAACGGTATCAATTGAATCAGTGATTGTATCCAATGTGAAATTATTATTTTCGGTACTTACCGCTTCCGGAATAAGATGTATCCGTTTTTCAGAAATACCCGACACATTAAACTTAACCGTCTGCGGTTTATCAATATTTAGGTTAACAACAGTTAAAAATGTATGCGTGTTGTTTTTTGTTGCAACAATACTTAAATCGCCGCTGTTACACATAACTTCGCAAAGTGTGTTTCCGCAATGCAGTTTAAGCATTTTCCAAATTTCGCCCATTATGTCAAACTCTGTTTTGTCTGACATAACATTAACCAATCCCTCATTAACGGGATGAAAGTAAAAGGCTTTTTTTATACGGTATTCATCAGCATGATTTATGATAAAATGGAATATTATACTGTCAACTACGGCAGAAAGATTATGCCCGCGATTTCCCCAGTCATAACCCCATTCATCCACACTTATATTCCATGATTTTTTCGAGGTTTTAAGAGCTAATTCTTTTGTTTTATCCAAGGATTCACGGAAGCTTTTTTCTACATCCGGCACGTCCTTATTTGTAATTTTTCCAAAATTATCTTCAAATTCGTTTGTAAAATAGTAATGATGCGATATAATGTCGGCTGCATTTTCGCATACCTTAAGCGAGGTTGTGCTCCACTTTGGCATATTGGGGCAAAAACCCACAACCGTCTTAATTGACGAATCAACCGCTTTAATCGCATTTATAAATGCTTTTTCCTTTTCTCCTGCAATATTACCGTCTGCGGCTAACTCTTTATCGAAATAATATACCTCATTTCCTACAAATAGGCATTCAACACCATAAGGCTCTTTGATACCGCGCCTTTCGCGTAATAATCCGTATTCGGTCCTTTCATCGCCGTTACAATACTCAACCCAATCAACCGCATTTTTTACATCATAATTTATAATCGGTACTGTTAAGGCGGGCTTAGCTCCTATGTATCGGCACAGCAGCATAAACTCATCTGTTCCGATTTCGTGGCAATCATAACCGTACGTGTTGCGAAAAAGAAAATTACCGTCATACATACTCGAATCAATCGGATTGCGAAAATCCACGGGTAAAAGACCGTCTTTCCACGGATAAACCTCGGCATAGCAACCGCCGGGAAAACGCAGGGCGGTTATCCCGCATTTTTTAAGTGTATCAAGCACATCCTTGCGCATTCCGCTTATATTATCTGTGGGCATAAGCGAAACACAGTATAGCGCCGCACACCCCTTCACAGATATTGAAAATTCACCCTTGGTATCTGCATTTGAAATAAATTCGGCAGACAGCTTTTGCGCATCGGAAGATGGCGCAAGCGTAAAATCACCGCGCCATGCGGCGCCCCATTCAACCGTAATAACAGCGCCTTTTTCAGATTCTGCCCATAAATGAAATTCATATTTTCTTTGCTTTGAAGCAAAAAGAATGTCGCTGTGTTGTTTTATTTCTGCATTATTCATTAACGGATAATAACTGCGGCACACGCTCTTGCTAAAGTCCTTTCCGCAAATTACATCGCCCTTGCAGCTCCATCCTTCAAATCTGTCGTCAGTAACAGCAAAAAACTTTCGGTTGTTAATTAACTGCGCTGTCAAACCGCCGAAAAAGGTTTGACGCGTTGATTCCATATTCCCGCCAAACAGCGCAGGGTCTACGGTAGTGCATTTTGTCGGAATTTTGATTTCTACTGTTACTGACATAATATTAACCTCTACTTAACTGCTTCTATCAATATTACAGCCATGTCTCCCGCAGCAATATTAACGCTGACTGTCTTTTTGTCGGTATCTGCATCATAGCCGTGCAATATTTCGGTTATTGTATATTCTGTATCGTTAAGTCCCATATCGCCGTACGGTATTTCTGCCGTTATCACAACATCATTATCGGAAACGTTGGGCAATATAAGCACTCCGTGATTGCCAAAATATCTCGCGTAAGCCTGAAGATTGCAATTTGATTCTACCTTGCAAATATTCGATTCACGATGATTGTCTGGGAAATATTCAAAAATATCGGGATACAGACGGCGAACACGCATCATATTTGTCATTGCTTCAAGAAACTTTTTGTTTTCAGGCTCGTCAATTAAATCCCAACGAATAACATTATTAAACAATACCCGTCCGGTTTCAAGCGGATTATTCCACTCCTCACCGATAAACCAAAGCGGAATATACGGTCCGAAAATTGCCTGATAGCCTGCGCGTATTTTATCGCCTTCAATACAGGGACGCGGATTATCGTGACAGGAAAGGCACAGGCAATAAAATCTTGCCATACCGCCAAGTCCGCGATCCTGAGTATAGATTGTTCCGTGACCGTGACCGTTTTTAACCGCATCAACAATATTAAGACGCTCGGTAAACATTGTGTGCATATGCCAACGTTCAGGATCCTCGTTTGTTATTTGTTCATCAAAATCATACGCCTCATCACGCTCGCTGGTGCACTCAGCTATAAACATAAGCTTTCTGCCCATGTCAAGCAATCTTTTACGAATACCTGCAATATACTGATGTCCGGTTACAAACGGCTCTAAATCAACACGGTAACCGTCAATTCCGGTTTTTAAAGCTATATCAACCATCTGATCGGCATACCATTTTTTAAGTTCCTCACTGTGCCAGTTCCATTTGTAACCGTCCCAAACTACCAACTTTCCGCTGTACCAATCGGGGTGTTTTTCAACCAAAGGACTCTCTTTTACGGTGCCCCAAACAATAGCGTCTAAAATAATGCGGATATCGCGCTTGTGGGCTTCGTCAACAAACCATTTAACTACTTTCCAACTTTCCTCGTATGTATCCTTACCTGTAAGCGCGGGATTAACGGTATGTATGCCCATATTACCGTAGCCGTTACCAGAAGTTCCTTTATCGTATATAGGTGTGAGCCAAAGAGCATTAACACCCATTTTTGCATAATGGTCTAAAATACGGACAGCCGCTTCAAAGGTCCCCTCTTCGGTTGCGCTTTCAATTCGCAATTCTGCGATCACCATGCTTTTTACCCAATCAGGATGCCACGATTCCATTTGCACCTGCTCGTCAGGTACATATTTAGGCATAATCGGTCTTGCGATTTCCATTTTAAAAAACCTCACTTTTTAAAATTTATTACTGTTCTTCTTGTGAAATTTCGACTATAATTTCTTCAATTCCGAAAGGAATAACACCGTAATTATCGGTCCATATATTCTTTCCGTAAAGTTCAGGAACCATAAATCCGGTAAGATCATCCCACCGGCCCTCAAATGTAGCGGGACCAATTAAATAGCTTTCGCCGTTAACATGATGATGCGGTCCAAACAGGTTTCGGTTGCTGCCCACTAAGGTAATGATACAGTCTTCGTTGTTGAAAGATAATATATCCGTAACATCAAACCTTGCAGGGCATTTATCCGAATAAAGCTTCTTACCGCCGTATTCAAGTGTTACCAATGTGCCGTGATAATTTTCTACGCATATTACGGTTCTATTGTTAATTTGCTGTTTAGGTACCGCAATTTTATAACAAACATTTCCGCGGTAAAACCACATATTTTGCTTTGTAAGATCACCCAAACATTTTTTAGTAGGTTCCGCCAGTGTAAAATCGTCGCCCACACGGTAGCAATAGCCTCTGTCACTTATGTTACCGTCGAATACAACATCAAAATCGCCCAAAATATAGATACTGTCGGGCTCAACGGGATAACAAAACCGATTGCGCTCTGTTTCAAACATTTCAAGCAGTCCCGAAGAATTTCTCTTAGGTTTTACTGCGTAATGTAATGTTACGGTATTTAAACCTTTAACAGCATACTTTTCGATTTTGTAAAGTCCTATACAGCGGTCTATCCACCAACCGTCGCGTTTGTCTGTAATAACAGAGCCGTTTACTTCTATAGCTACGCAATCACCGTCTTCAACAGCAAGTGTAAGGGTTTTTGCAACCGATTCACTCTGACAGCTAAAGCTGTAACGCACCGCCACATCAAGTTCTTTGCCGTCAATTTTTGCATATATCTTATCAAGCAGGCGAATTACAGGCTCACTCTCAGAAAATGTTTTTCCCCCGTCGAGCGAAAGTTCGGCGTAGTCAATAGTAAGCGCGTTTTTTTCGCAAAGATATATATCGGTCGGATCTACGGTATATTTAGCTTTGATGCGCTCTTTAGGTACATCAAATTGTTCATCTGTAATTTCAAATTCGATTACAGTATTGGTAAATGACTCAACAGTTATCGGCACCAATATACCGTCATCAAAATATTTGACGGGTAATTTTTTTCGGCTTCCGTCATACAAATCCAACTCATACACAGCCGCTTTTTTATTAAAGCGTAAGAAAACCTTCTTGGTTAAAAATGTATCGTCAGCCCAAATATGAACACGATATCCGTTTTCTGTGCGTCTTGTATGTAATCTTAATCCGCTTGCAGGTTTCAGGTCATCTGTTCTTACCGCAGTTACAGTTCGTTCTATGCCGAAATGCTCTGCAAACTTTTCAAACGTATTTCTGCGATTTACTATAATGGTAGGCATATCCCCGATCCAATTACGCGGCAAACAATTCATTGCTATAAGACGGCCGCCCGATTTCATAAAATCGCAAAGAAGCGTACAAAGCTGTTTGTCTATTATCGAAGTTTCAGACAGGATAACCGTATCGTACGCCACATTGCCAAGATGCAAGCATCCCTTCTCAATAAAGGCATCACGGCAAAGTAAGAACTCGTCGCCGTAATCAAAATCAATCTGCATATCCAACAGATTTTCGGACAACTCTCTAAACTCTGATGAAATGCGTTTAATTTCGGTTTGATTGCGGAGTCCATCTTGGTATTTACACTTAATACTGCTTTGAGGCGGAATAACAAGGGTATGAAGCTCGCGTTCACCCTGCGTCATAAGCGAATTAAGCCTTTGCATCCAATCGGCAAATAATTTAAAATCGTTCCACCAAGGTTCCTGATAGGAATAAAACGCCGGATAATCTCGCTTGCGCCTTCCTTCAATAGAATATGCCGACAAATGATAACACGGCTTTGTAATTCCGAGAACCGACTGCGCGCCCCAAATCCACTCAAGGCGTTTAAAAGTAACACCCCAGCCCGCACATCCGAATGTTTCACTTAAAACATTACCGTCACCGTATTGCCGCGAAACGCTTGACGCCTGCTTCATAAGCACGGGGCTTGCCACACGCGAACCGAGGTGGTCAATAGCCGGCAGTTGCATAACGCTGTAATTACGCATAAGATCACCGCACGAGGCAATCTGACTACACATTCCGTCCTCTGCCGCAAAATGACCTGTAAGAGCAACGCCGTGCCTATTACACCAATTTGAAAGTTGAAGCACAAAATTTTGATGATACAAATCTGACACTGTATTCCAAAACCGCAGTTTGAACCTTTCTGCCTTAGGGGTATCAAAGGCCAAAAGCCAAAGCTCATCTAATAAATCTGAACCTTCATTACTCCTATAAGCATCACACAAATATACGCTCCACGGGTAACCCGAATTGTTCAGTTGCGGTTCATCCGTAAAAAATCCTTTTATTACCGCGCCAAAATACTCGCCCATCTTTTTGTAATATCTTTCGTGTGTGCTCTTTATAAACTCAGCCGTTACATCGGGATTCAACAAATCGACATAATGACTGTCTTTTTCATACCAAAAAACAATTGAGTCCTGCGAAATACTTTTTAATGCACTGTTTTCACAACGAACATATTCATCTTCGGAATTTTTATCATATACCGCCACAATCTGCCGTTCTGATATATTTGACGGCAGCGATTCTCCGGCAAGGGAATAGCGCAGGCACTTGTGCCAATAATCTTCTCCGAGTGCGGTAACAGCACCGCCGCCGAATCCGCTGGGCCAACCTTCCTCATCGTAGATCCAAACCTCTATTCCGAGTTCGGCGGCACGGGCTGCGGCATACTTAAAAAGGTCAAACCATTCTTCACTCATGTACGCTATTTTCAAACCGCCGCGCGCATGAATCACAACACCGCCTATGCGTCCGTCAGCAAAATCTTTAAGTTGTTCGTCAATGCCTTCGCGGGTAATATCGCTATTCCAACTCCAAAAACAGACAGACACATTTTTGCCGCATATTTTCACTTTTTCACTCCCTTATGCAGTTAAAAATACTTTTATGTAAATATAATAACACAAAATCTCAATTAAGTCAATCGGTTTAATTAAGTTTTTTTATCATTAAATTACTTATGTGAAAAAAATAATTTTATTAAATTTGTGCAATATTAACAATTTTAAGGTATTTAATTTTTAAATCATTAAATCGATTTAATAGGGCTTTAAGCCCTTGCAAACATATACAAAACATGGTAGACTTACTATAATATGGATGTTATTCAAGAAAATTAAAGTTTAAGGAAGCTGATTATGTCGGTCACAATTTATGATATTGCTAAAGAAGCGGGTGTGTCTCCGTCTACCGTGTCACTCACCATGAATAACAGCAGCAAGATCAAGGAAGAAACAAAAAAATACGTTCGTGAGGTTGCAAAAAGAATGGGTTATACCCCTAATTATGCCGCGCGCAGTCTTATCAATAACCGATCATTTACAATCGGCGTTGTTGTACCAAATCTTACAAACCCGTTTTTCACCGCAACTCTCAGCGAGATTGTTCACACCGCCAATGATTACGGCTACAATATTATGTTGGGTTCCTCGGAACAGTCAATCGATAAAGAACGTAACTATATCGAAATGCTGTCTGAACAACGCGTAGACGGCATTGTGCTTTTTCCGTCATTTCTTAAAGAGCTTTTTCCTGATTTTATAAAAGGAAAAGACGATGCCACTATTCCGCTTGTGCTATGCGGAAGCTCGACCACCTCGAGCGACAACATAACCTTTGTAAAATGCGATAATCATATGGGAGGTTATTTAGCTACCGAACATCTTATAAAATGCGGGAAAAAGCGTATTGCCTGTTTATGTGCCGTTAAGGAAAAATCGCAGGCATTAAGCCGTATAGCAGGATATCGGGATGCTCATGAATTTTTGGGGCTCACCTATGATAAAAATTTGATATGCTTTTGTCAAAACGAGCCCGACGACATCTTTGCATCAACAATTTCACTTATAAAAGAACATAATGTTGACGCATTTTTCTGTCTTTTTGACGATATGTGCCTTCCTGTTATAAGGGCTGTGCAATCACTCGGAAAGTCGATTCCCGACGATATTGCTATTGTAGGATATGACAACATTGACTCCTCATCACGCTTACCCATTACCCTTACTTCGATTGACACTCATTCAAGAACCATTGGAAGTATGGCAATAAAGCAACTGATTAACAAGATAGAAAATCCTACATCTGAGGTGCGAAAAATTATTTTGAAGCCTGAGCTTGTAATACGTGAAAGCACCGTAAAAAACACATAAAATCAAACTTAACGTAATGGCCGTTTCACATTGTTTTGTGACGGCCGTTTTTATATGTGTAATTATCAAAATATATAGGTTCTAAACGCCCTTGCCTTTTTCACTGCTTTATGTTATAATCCGCTTAAACTGAAAAAGGCGGTTTGTTTATGAATTTTCAGCAAAGATATTTTTCTTTAAAGCTTGCTCTTGCGCCGTTCAGATTAAAAAGTGATTTTGAAACGGTTAAAACCGTTGCCGCAATTGACGCACTGGCTGACCGCGCCGATATGCTTTACCGAGGCTGTGTTCCGGGCGTTAAGCGTGACGGCAGTTGTTATGATTGCCCGCCCGGAACAGAGCCGGAGCCTATGCTTGCAAAGGCTGAATATTACCTTAAAGCTCTCCAAGACGGTAAGTACCCGCTGGCAGGGTGCTTTGCCGAACCGGGCTGTACGCTTATTGATCACACTTTCATTCAAAAGGACGGCGCTCTGCACATTTTTTACAACCGCGGTTATATAGGTTTCGATTGGGCAGAAAAACCGCATGACACCTTCGGTCATGCGTGGACCGAAGACCTTGTTAATTGGCATTACGGTCAACCTGCCGTCTCAGCCACAGACGATTATTATCAACAAAATCAAATCTGGGCGCCCGCAGTGTTAAAGCATGGTGATTTATACTATATGTTCTACACCGGCGTTAACCGATATATTGCACAATCAACCTGCGGTGCAGTGTCGGAAGATTTATACACTTGGAAGCAAATGGACAATAATCCGATTTACACTCCGGGAAAATGGTGCCCGTGGGATACGGAACATTGGTCAAATTGCCGCGATGTTTTTGTTCTGAGTGATGATGACGGAACTTTTTATATGTATTTTTGCACCGAACGCTACACCGATGACGGAAAAACGGAGCCCGCAAACGGCATATTGCAATCATACGATCTTATAAATTGGGAAGAGGTATGCACCTTCAAAATGCCTTCCTGCAACCATATGGCCGAATCGCCGTTTGTTATAAAAAAAGATGGAATTTATTACTTTTTTTACACCGCGTGCGGTATAGGAACCTGTTATGCCGTAAGCGACAGTCCCGTAGGCGGATGGCAGGAAAAAGGCGTACTTATGGGCGCTGATAAAACACCCGACGATCTTGCGTGGGTTCCAAGCTGCGCAGAAGTTTTTTGCTTTAAAGACCGCTGGTACATATCGTGTTGCACACGCCAACCGGGGTGGGAACAATATCTTGAAATTTTTGAACTTGTATGGTCAGAAAACGGCGAAGTGCGCGTAGGAAAACGCATCGACGCCCCGATATCATAAAAATCTCCCGTTTTAAAACGGGTGATTTTTTTACATCACAACAGTTTCATCAAGCACCTGCACTTCAATATCCAACAGTTTTGCAACCGTTTTCCATTCTTCGATATAGTCGCCGTAAACACCGTGAATGTGGTTACAGGGATAATATTTTAAGAATGTTTCGGGCGGAGTTGCAACCTTTGTAAAGGCAACCGGCCATTGAGGTGTTGCCATGCCGCCGAGCTTTTCCATTTTATCACGGTCAAACTGCACAATTTCTGCGGGAACAAGGGTTAGATAATACTTATCCTTCTTTCGTGCCAAACGTGCCATTGTCACCTTACCGGGTGCGGCAAAATAATGAACACTGCCGCCACCCGCAGGATAATCTTTAGATTCCGGCAAAAGCGAAACATACTTCATATTTTCAAGCGGGTTATCCGAACCGCCTGCATAATATGTGGCAGATGTTCCCGAGTTACCGAAAAACCAAACATCCTCTGATTTTTCATAATGACGAACATCTGCAAAAAGCACCGGTTTGCCCGTCATATATTTAAATATCTGCATGGTGAGTGCGCCGTCCATATCCGATTCGGTAGCCGCTACAATAGGCTCGTGTTCGCCGTCCATATCATACGGATCGTTTAAAAAAGCTTCTGCAAGGTCAACCGTAACATACCAATCAGTCAAGTCGCCGTGAGCCTTAATCCCTACAAAATCAAGCCCGCGCTCGTCAATAATATTCCGGAGTCCATAATAAGAGCGTATTTGTGTTTCGAGTTTTTCGGGGGTAAAGTTAGAATCATTGTACCCCACTTTACGAGCATGCTCTTCGAGCCAAAGCCTTGCTTTTTTTACCTTATCATCTGCGATCATTTCACCGTAACGGACAATATCATATTGCTCGATATCCTCTACATCTATACCAAACTGTTTTTGCCATTGGTCAAGATTTGCAACCGCAGTGTACATTCCCATAGGTCTGCCGCCGAAATTGCCGTATGTATTGCCGCGAAGTCTTCCGACTGCGGCCGCCGCGCGTATAAATATCATTACGCGTCGCAAAACCGACGGTTCTTCAATATTGCCCCATATTCTTTCGTATTTAACTCCCAATTGGTCAAAAGTTCCGGCAGCTGCCATCATTCCGACCATTCCGCATTCGGAAGGATGAATATTACAAAACAAAATATATGGACCGGGTGCATAGTTAGCAGCCACAGCACTAAACTGGGGATAGCACCAAATAGCATAGTTAAAAATCGTAAGCTCAACACCCGCATTTTTAAGTCGCATTGCTTCCTCCTTAGCGGCTGTATTTGAATTTACCGGAGCCGTTCCCGCAATAACCTCGACCTGCCCTGTCGCTTCAAGCGCTGCTTTGATGGCATTCTGGTATTGCATATTCATTTCATACTGTGTTTCGTGCAGATAAGGTCTGCCGTCTGACATAGTCAATAATCCAACTTTATATTTTTTCATAAAACGGGTACTCCCTTTTCACTTAACTTAAGTTATTTTTTATAAATTTTCTTTACCTTGCAAATACACACAATACTCATATTTGCTTGCAACCAGTTTATTTATACTGTACTCAAAAACTCCCAAGCTGTTACTTGTTATTCTGCGACTGCAAAGCAGTGGATCGCCCACATTTATATGCAATAACTGCGCTTCGGTAAATGAGGCTACCGCAGCCGAAAGGTATTCAACAGCCTCGCGCATCAATATGCCGTATTTCTCCTCCAAAAAGGCATACAGTCCCGAGAAACTGTTTACATAGCTTTCTATTTCAGGCGTCTGTCCGACTTTAAGATAATTTGTCATTATAGCAATAGGTTCGCCGTCGGCGCACTGTATTCGCTGTATTTGATAAACCTCTTCATCGTTTGAAAGCTGTAATGCCTTTGCCACTTCAGGCGGCGATGCGACCTTTCTTATATCCATACCCTGCGTAGTAACCGTGCAACCCTTTGCAATCAGTGTCTCGGTTATAGAACTGATGCAGTTAAGCTTTTGCACAGTAGATGCATCGAGAACCTCGGTTCCCTTTCCCTGTGTTACCTTTATATATCCGTCGTCGGCCAACATGCCTATTGCCTTACGGATTGTTGTTCTGCTGACAGAAAACTGCTCGCAAAGTTCGGGTTCGGTAGGCAACAGTGTGCCGCACTGATATTTTTTATCCTTTATTTGTTTTTTTAGGGCATGATAAACCGTAAGATATGTTGGTATTCTTGCCATATTGTATCCTTTCTTATAAATAGGGTTAAACAACGGTATAGCAACCGTCAATAACAATATTGCTTCCCGATGTGTAGGTAGAGGCATCGGATGCAAGATATATTACCGCACCTCCGAGTTCTTCGGGTTTACCCATTCTTCCGAACGGAATCTTACTTACCCAAGCGTCCTTCCAGTCCTGCCTTACTTCCTTAATCATATCTGTTGCAATATACCCGGGACTAATACTGTTTACCCTTATATTCTTGTCAGCCCATTCGACCGCTAAAGATTTGGTCATCTGGATTACCGCAGCTTTAGAAGAATTGTAATGAGTGTGACTTTGAGGAATATTAACTATAAGACCCGACATAGAAGCAGTGTTTATGATAGAACCGCCTTTATTTTGTGAAATAAGATATTTTGCAAACGATGTTGCCACATAAAAAACACCGTTAACATTAACATCGAGCACCTTTTTCCAACCGTCGGGCGTGATTTCAAGAGCCGGTGTGTGAGGACCGATACCTGCATTATTGAACAAAATATCGAGTGTTCCCATAGCGGCGGCTGATTTATTTACCGTATCGGCAACCTGTTCGGGATTTGTAACATCACAAACAAATGCACAGGCGCGAACTCCGTATTCTTCTCCGATTTTCGCAGCAACCTCAGTTGCATCATTAAGATCCCAAAGCACAATATCTGCGCCTGCGTCTGCAAGATAGGTGGCAACTGACTTTCCTATTCCGCGGTATCCTCCGGTAATAACAGCTACCTTTCCCTTTAAACTAAAAATATCATTTTTCATATATATCGTTCCTTTCTGAAAATACTAATGAATTGTGTATCCACCGTCTACAACCAGATTTTCTCCGGTTACCATGTTTGATGCGTCGCTTGCCAAAAACAGCGCTGCACAAGCAATTTCTACAGGTTGGCAATAACGCCCTGCAGGTGTGTTCTCTATTGTTTTTGTGTGTCGCGGTTCTTCATACCAGAACCCTTCGGTCATAGGCGTTTTGGTAACCGTGGGAGATATTGAGTTAACCTGTATGCCGTATTTACCCCACTCATACGCTAATGATTTCGTCATAGAAATAACACCTGCTTTAGACGCGCTGTAAGCAACATGCTTATCAATAGAAACAATACCCGCCTGAGAAGCAAGGCTTATTATTTTTCCGCCCTTTTCAGCCTTGATCATCTCTTGACCGAATCGCTGTGACATAAAGAATGTTCCCGAAAGATTAACGCCAATAACCTTACGCCATGTTTTTTCAGACATTTCCTCGGCCCATTCAATATCGCCTACACCCGCGCTGTTCACAAGAATATCAATTTTTCCGTGTTCAGACATTATTGTTTCGGCAAGTGCGTTAACCGATACGGTATCAGAAATATCAACCTCATATCCGTAAGCATTAGCCAATTTACGTGCGGCCTCTTCTGCCTTTATGCCGTTTAAATCGCAAATGCATACAACCGCACCCTTTTGACTGAAAAGCTCTGCCGTTGCAAGTCCGATGCCCGAGGCTCCGCCTGTAACAACCGCCACCTTTCCGTCAAGCCGAAAATCAGTTTTACAAGGATTGCTAACCATTTATATCCACCTTTCTTTTTGCGGCCTGCATATACTCGCCGAGCTCGGCCGCCGTTTCATTTATGTGAGTAAAAACAGTAAAAAGCCTGTCATATTCGCGCGCGGCGTCTGCACGCGGCAAATAAAGCTTTTTAACACACTGAAGTTCCCGCAAAGGACTGTAATCCTTCCAAATGCCGATTCCTCGGGCGGCAATTGCCGCCGCGCCAAGCGAGGCGGCATCCTGATCGATATCGCTTTTTTCTATCGGCATATTAAACACATCCGCGAACATCTGCATCCAAAACGGGCTTTTACTTCCGCCGCCGCAGAACAAAATACTGTCTGACAGCTCGACCTTTTCCTTTAAATATTGTAATGATGTTCTGAGGTTTAACGCAATACCCTCCATTGTAGCGCGAACCATATCCTCTCGGGTAGTGCCGAGATGAAGACCGACATAAGCGCCTCTTATATGTATGCTTTTATCCTGTGAAGTGCCGCCGGCAAGACTCGGATTGAAAAAAATGCCGTTTGAGCCAATCGGAACACCTTCGGCAAGTTTATCCATTTTTGCATAGATATTATCATCAGTCGCATCGGTAAACAGTGTATCACGCGCCCAACGCAATGAACTTCCGCCTGCAAAAATGGAAAACGCCGAAGTAAACATACCCTCTTGTATATGCGCAAAAACATAGGGCTTTTTCTTGACATCCAAAACAGGGCTTTCGGAATTTACCGGAATCCAACTTGATGACCCGAGCGAAACATAGGCCTTTCCGTTTTCTGCACCCACGGCGCCAAGCGCCATGCACGCATTATCAACGCCGCCGCAAACCACCTTGGTGCCTGCGCACAATCCTGTTTTACGCGCGGCTTCCTCGGTAACGGTACCTATAATTGTATGCGAATCAACGGGGTTTAAAAATATGTTTTCAGCAAGTCCTGCCGCATGTAGAAATTCGGTCTTCATGCAACTTGATTTCAATTCGTATGCGCCCGTGCCCGAAGCGTATGAAAAATCGGTAGCAAGCTTGCCTGTGAGCATAAAATTGATATAATCCTTAGACCCAAGTACATAAGCCGTTTTTTCAAAAATATCGGGTCTATGCCTTTTAAGCCACATCAATTTAAAAATAGAATAACACGGCGCGGGAAAACCGTTGCCCGTAGTCAAATACCACTCGTCACGGTCAACTTTCGAGAAAAACTCTTCAGTTTCTGCCTCGGCGCGGGTATCAGACCAAATAGGCACTTGGTCAAGCAAGGGACGATTTTCACTATCCATCGGAATGGCTACTAAACTTGCCCCCGATAAAGAAACGCACTCTACATTTGATGGATTTATTTCGGTTTTACCGAGTAACTTTTTGGTGCTCTCGCAAATCGCATTCCACCAATCTTCGGGGCGCTGTTCATGCATTGAGGGTGCCGGATAAAATGTATCATACTCGATAAAAGCCTTTGCTAAGGTTTGCATTTTATCATCATAAAGCGAAGCCTTAACCCCACCGGTTCCTAAATCATACGCAATTATATTCAACACTGCACCTCTTAACATAATTGTATTTTTACATTTTGATTATATATTCATAATTATGTTTTGTCAAGGGGTCAATGACTTTTAATGCTGTTTTTTCTAAAAAAATAAATTTTTTTAAATTAAAGTGTTGAAATTGCATAACAAATGTGATAATATAAATGAAAAACATCATTATCTTTTGTTTTCTGTATTTTGAAGGGATGTAAAACAGTATGAACAGAAAAAACTTAGATTTATCAAAAATCGGTCGTATAACCGATATAAGTACCGTGCGTACCGACGTTACTATGCAGGAAGTAGAACAACTTATAGATATTGTCAAAAGCTTTAATTGTATCTGTGCAAGTCCTATGCCTGCCGTAACAAAATATGTTATAGACAAACTGGCAGACACGCCCTCAACGGTGGTAACCGGTGTGGTTAGTTTTCCCGCAGGGGCAGATACTACCTCAATGAAAGTTTTTACCGCAAAAGAGATGATTTCACTCGGATGCAAGGAACTTGATATGGTTATAAATGTCGGCGCTTTAAAATCTAAGCAATACGATATTGTGTACAACGATATAAAAGCTGTGGTTGATGCCGCCAACGGCATTCCGGTAAAATCTATACTTGAAATATGCTATCTTACTGATGATGAAATTAAACGCGGAAGCGAGCTCGCGGTTAAAGCGGGTGTAACCTTTGTAAAAACAGGTACCGGTTGGGGACCGAAGCCAACCACCGTTGACACTATACATATAATCAAACAAACCATTGGAGACAGCGCGTTTATTAAAGCCGCAGGTGGTGTGCGCAATCTTGACACGATGCTGGCAATGATCGATGCCGGTTGCAATCGATTCGGCATCGGTATCCGTTCTGCTATGAATATCTTCAAAGAAGCTTACGAAAGAGCCGGTATTCCTCTGCCGGAGCTGAAAACTTTTGCCGCAAGTGCCAACGATACCTATTAACCTTCCTATACACCTATGCATGATGAACAAAAACACATATATTAAATTATATGTATAGTGCGATTTTCAAACTACAAACGGAAGGTAAACGAATGAACAAACAACATAAGCTGAATATTTTAGATACCCGTTTAGAAATTTCCAGATTAGAACGGTCGTTGACGATTCTGCAGGTCACCGATCTTCACTTGATCAATACAGACGCCGGTGACAGCGAAGAAATTCAAGCATTAAGACGGACTTATTCGGAATGGGCGCCTTACTCCAATGAAATATTAGAAGATATCGGAGAATATTGTCAAACAGAAAAACCGGATGCGGTTGTGTTCACCGGGGATATTTGCGGCTTCCCTACCCGTAAAAATCTTAATATACTGAAAAACTTTCTGGAACAGAAGTGCCCGCCCTATCTGTTTGTATTCGGTAATCACGAACGCTTTTTTACTTTGCGGGATTTTACTCCCGAGATGCAGCGGCATTATACCGCGATGTATTCTTTTACCGGTCAAGGTGAATTCGGCATACAAACAATGAATTTAGCCGGAATTCGACTTATCGGAATAGATAATTCCAACAATCAAATTTCGTTTGAACAATTAAATAAACTTGAAAAGCTTTTCTCAGACAATCTGCCCTGTATTCTGTTTTTTCACGTGCCTATGTATCTTCCTGCATTGTTGCAGCCGGTGATGGACGCATGGAAACAGCCTTTTATGATGGGTTCCCCTATTTCTGCCGTACCCGATATGAATAAAGATCTAATTCCCACTGCTTCTACCGAAGTGTTTATCAAGCTGTTGACCACGCAACCAACGCCGGTGCAGGCTATGTTTGCAGGACATATTCATTTTTTTGACCGTCAGGATGAATTTTTTCCGGGAAAAAAGCAATATGTCACCCCAATGGCTACTACACCGAACGGATGCGGCTTGGTACGCCGCATTCAATTAGTTCCTCACAACGGTCAAAGCAGAAAATGACAATTATTAACGCAAAGTCGCAACTCTAATATTCTCTTTTTCCTTTCAGGGTTACGTCTTTTCCTGAAATTTATATCACCTTGCTTTAAAGGCACAACTCTAATTGATCCTAAAACCATCCTTTAGAGTTGTGCCTTTTATTGTTCAAAGCGCCGCAATAATTAAATTTCACCTGTTTACAAAACCTCAACCGATAAGTAGGCAACGCCGATTTCGGTTGAGGTTTTGTTTTTTAATACCTGTATTTTACACTACAATGCCGCAAACAGTATGCTGCCTTTCTTTTTAAGCCAGAAATAAAGCACGGCGCACAGGGCAAGCGTTACCGCCCCGAAGAGGCTCATATATCCTACAAAGCCGAGCTTCCAGCCGTTCAGTAGCATAAAGCCCGCACAAAGCAAGGCGGTATAAGCAAAACCGCTGAACAGGGCGATCATCACGCCGGCACTCTGCTTTATTGGTGTAATTTCACTTGTCCAGTTAAGATTGGGCATTTTAATTCCTAAAAACAGCCCGAACAGCGCGGAAAACAAGGTATATAACATAGGAACAATCACCATAAAAAGCAGTTCTATTGGAGTAAAGGGATATATAAATGCAAAGCAGGCTGTGCAGAATAACACGGGAATACCCGTAAGAATCAACTGCATACCAAGCTTGCTCCTAAGCACCTGCCACGGTGTTACCGGCAGAGACTGCATAAGCCACAAACTCTTGCCCTCAAGAGAGACCGAGGGTGCTGCCATATCGTTCATAGAAGCAAGCATACATACCGCCGCGCAAAGCAATACGGGTGTGCAACCTGCACGCGCGCCGAACACCTCATTTAATACCGAAATTACCGCAGAGCCCTTCCAGATAAGCATTACACCTGCAATCGGCAACAGCAAAATACCGAGACCGCAGTTGAGCATATAGTTGGGGCTTGAAGTAAACCGCCTGAATTCCTTTGACAAAAGTGCCGCGGCAATGCTTTTCTTCTTTGTTTTTCCTTCTTTATATTCCTTTTTAGCGGTATGTCCCGAAGATGTCGCTATTTTAAGGAAACTGCGTGAGATAAGTAACCACATCAGTGCAAAAAGTGCCAGTATAACCGTCGATACAATCAGCATTGCAAAACCGTCCCCCGCCCCTACTCTGCCAAAAAGGTAAAGCGGATAGGCTGCACCCTTAATTTTCTCTCCGTAGAGGGCGGCGTTTGCAAGCAAATTTTGAATAAGTGTTTGGGCTTTAAAATAGAAGAAATAGTATCCGCCGATAAACGCCAAGGAAATTATTACTGTTATAAAGCTCTTGTTTTTGAGCTTTAGGCTTATTTTCGCTACCACCCAGCCCAACGCACAGGAAAGGGTGAGAACAAAAACAGAAATCAACAGCATAATAAGCAGACCGCCGAAAAGCGCACCCACCGATACAGGTGCGGTAACCCAGTAAACAATTACTGCCGGTAAAATAACAACCAATGAATACATAAGCCCCATAAGATACACGGTAAGCAGTCTTGACGCCATAATCACATTTACGGGAATCGGCATTGACAGCAGAAGGTCGTTATCTTTCGACAGATAAAGGCAGGAATAGGTGTTAAACACACTGCCGAAAACGCCCAGCAGGACAGCCAACAGCCCCATAATCACAAAGTATAGCCAATCCATACCCGCAGCGGCAAGCGCGCCGCACATAGACAGTGATAGAAATGTAAACATTCCGCCCAATAAACCAACCATAATACCAACAAACAGTAAAAGATATGCGGCTGTTCCCGCTTTGGAACGTGACTTGTTCTTCTTGGCATCATAAAAGTAGCCGCGGAATATCTCGGTCATTTGCTTTTTAAGAAGAACACTCAGCATACTTCTGCCTCCAGTTCGAGGAATACTTCCTCTAAAGAATCATCGCCCTTGACCTCCTCCATTGTGCCCGAACGAACGAGCTTTCCGCCCTTTATAATGGCAACCTTGTCGCATAACTTTTCGGCAACTTCAAGCACATGGGTAGAGAAAAATATTGCTCCGCCCTTGTCGCAGACCTCACGCATCATACCTTTAAGCAAATGAGAGGCTTTGGGGTCAAGCCCCACAAAGGGTTCGTCCATAATAATAAGCTTAGGACTGTGAAGCCATGCCGCAATGATAGCCAGTTTTTGCTTCATACCGTGGGAATAGGCGGCGATGGGCTGTGCCAAATCGGCTGTCAACTCGAAAAGCTCCGAATATTTACGGATACGCTCCTTGCGGTCCGCGGCGCTCACACCGAAAATATCGGCGATGAAATTAAGATATTTTATACCGCTCATATAGTCGTACAAATCGGGGTTATCGGGGATATAGGCAATGTCCCGTTTACATTCAAGAGGTGCGGTACGGATTGATTTTCCGTTAATCAAAATCTCTCCCTCGTCAAACTGCAAAATCCCCACCACGGATTTAAGCGTTGTGGTTTTGCCCGCGCCGTTGTGACCGATAAAGCCGTAGATTTCACCGGGAGCAATATGTAAGGTAAGATCGTCCACGGCCTTCTTTTCGCCGTAGGTTTTTGTAAGATGTTCGATTTTAAGCATTTTGTTTTCCTCCGATTAAAATTTTATTTATTCCATGGGCGGACATTCTTGTGCCAGCCGTTATTTTCCCAATAACCGTAGTCAGGCTCCATAGGCGGAAAATGCTTGTGGGCAAAGCGCATCAAATAAAACCACTTTTTTGCCCTGCCGTTGCACCCGCGCTTGCCTGCACCTTTTCGGATACGGCACGCCAGACGGTCTGTCTTTTTGTGAATTTTTTGCATTATTCTGTTGGGTATCTCGTCAGGCTTCACCGCCTGTACGCCAAGCCCAAGCTTATATACCTTACGGATTCCCCACATTTCGAGACTGTCCGCCATATCCAGAACGGTGCTTTTCATTCCGCCTCCGGCGGCTGTGGATATGGCGACCGCCTGCTTTCCGCTCATTTGAGGCAAAGGTCTGTGGACCATCCACCAAGTGCCGAAGTGATCGAGAAAGCTCATCATTTGACCCGTGGCGTGATATACATACACAGGGCTTTCAAGTATCAGCAGATCACATTCAAGAATCGCCGTAACAAGGGGCTCCAGCTCTTTATAATGCGGGCAGTCGGATAAGTCATTTTTGAAACAGGTATAGCAGCCAAGGCACGTTCTGTTAAAATCTCGCGGCAGGAAAAACTCCCGAATTTCCCCGCCAACCTTATCGGCAAGCTCCCTTGCCACCATACAAGTGTTGCCTTCATGGCTCTGTCCGTGAATAACGGTAATTTTCATCATTGTAAACCTCTCTTCAAAGTTTGTTTGATATTTTCAGCAGTTTACATCCTATATTATACAAGATCATCCCGAAATTTCATAGGTGGTTTTTATATTAAAATGTGTCGTTTTTTTAGGTAGGCGGATGTGCCGATCGGACACAACCGCCTTGCTCTGCACATGGGGTTTATACGGTGATAAAACCGGAATTTATTGAATTGCTGATCCAATTATCAAGAGCCTCCATCTGCGCATCCGTATGAAACCAGTGTTCTCCGTCCTCTATTACAGTGAGCGTTGCGCCGATTCGGTTTGCAAATTCGGATACAGTTTCCATAGAAGTCAGGTTATCCTTGCCGCCGTACAAAATACAGGTGGGGATGCTCCACTTGATTGGATGCTTTCTCACATAGCACAAATACTCCCAAGATAATGTTTCCCCAAACGCCGTAGGAATCTCTTTTTTGCTTTGCAGTTCATCCTCTGTCACATTTGACCATGTCATAATATCCGTAATCAGCTTCTCCATATTTACAATAGGCGAAATAAACAGGGCTTGCGAGATATTTTTTTCAGCAAGCGTATGCATTGATAAAAAAGCCCCTATGCTGTTTGCGATCAAAACAACAGAATCATATCCCTTACTGTGAAAATCGAAAAACCGTGAAAATTCGCTTTGCGCTTCCCACGGATTTTGCGATTTGTAGTCAAAGCCAATAACATCGCTTTCGGTAAATAAAGACCGATAATGCTTTGCTTCCTTGGCAGTACCGCCTTTGCCGTGTACATATATGACCAAATCTTTATTTTTCATTTATTACTTTTAGCGTAATTTTTACGCTGCTCCTTCTACACTTCGATTTTATTTTCTCAAATACTTTGCCGTTATGGTTGTACCGTTTTCTATCATTTCTTTGGGCGTTCCCGTAAATACAACCTCACCGCCTTTGGTGCCGCCGTCGGGCCCGATGTCAATAATATAGTCGGCAAGCTTCATAACATCGGTGTTATGTTCAATCACAATCACCGTGTTTCCGCGCTCGACAAAGCCCTCTAAAATATCAACAACCTTTTCGATATCTGAAGGATGAAGCCCTGTGGTAGGCTCATCCAAAATATAGATATTGCCCTTTTTCTTAATATTTTGTGCAAGCTTCACCCTCTGGCGTTCACCGCCCGAAAAGGTTGACAGCGGTTGTCCCAATGAAATATACGAAAGTCCAACCTGAGTTAATGCCTCAAGCATAGCGGAAATTTTCTTATTGTTCGCAAAAAACGGCACCGCTTCCTCAACGCTCATATTCAGGACATCGACAATCGTTTTTCCCTGAACAATGCGTAGTCAAAAAAATTGTAGTTCCTTTGTTTTTTAATTCTTTTAAATGCCCACATACATCTCTTCTCGCCGCCGTGTCAAGACCTGTTGTAAGCTCGTCCAAAAACACAATTTCGGGATTACCTATAAGCGCCAATGCAACGGATAATCTTTGCCTCTCTACGCCCGATAGCTTGTTCACCTGCGACTTTTCGAATCTTTCCAACGAGAAAACCTGCAACAGCCTGCGGTAATCCTGAGTGTTCTCATATAAAGCCGACATTTCCCGACAAAGCTCATAAACCCGAATATTGTTTTGATAGTTAGAGGATTGCAGCTGCACCCCAACCCGTTCAAATACTGACTTGCGGTTTGCGGCAGCTTCCAATCCGAATATTGCCCCCGTGCCGCAATCGGGCTTTTTAAGCCCCAGAAGCAAATCAATGATTGTGCTTTTTCCGGCCCCGTTATGACCTAAAAGCCCAAACACCTCACCCTTCTCTACACGAAAGGTAATTTTGTCGCCACTATCCTTCCGCCCAACGACTTTGTAAGGTCTTTTGCCTCAATACATGTGTTCATACATAGCCTCCTTTTTGATTGTAAGGCTATGGTACAACCTCCCCTAAGGGACGAGTCAAGTATTATTTTTTAATTTCCTTTTTAAAAATTTATATATATATACGGAGCCGCACAGCTGCGACCCCATAGAAATATATATCATATCATTTCGGTTTTCGTTATACATTGATTTTTCCCTTTCCTATTCGGTAATTTTTCAATGGATATGAAGTCTGCGCTGAACACCCATACGAATTACAGACCCGTCTTTGCATAAATTTGTGCATCTTACTGCCGAAAAGGGCGAAGTTTGAACTTGGCAGTTTCGGGTACGGGATTATTCATTGTATTATCTCTGAAAATTCAATATCTATTTCCCCGATACCGCCGTCGATTTCGATATAATTTTCGCCCGAGCCGTAAACCGAATCGTCATGCATGGTTTCGCCCTCAAGCTTTGCTTCACCTATACCTGTGTCAATTTCTATTTTATAGTCTTCGCGGTTTCCCAAAAGGGTAAGCTTGGTCTCACCTACGCCGTAGTCGAGTTTGCTTTGTCCTTCAATGCGGCTTTTAAGCGTAAGCTCACCTACGCCCATATCGAGTTTAAGATTACAAAGCCGCCCGCCGTCTATGTTAAGTTCACCCGCGCCGCCGTCAATATCGGCTCGTGAATTGGCAGTCAGGTTTTTTATTTCTGCTTCGCCTGCTCCGAGAGATAGCTTTAAATCATAGGCAGAAAGCGAGTCTATTTCAACCCTACCTGCGCCCGTTTCAACAGTG
>CAJMBP010000015.1 GCA_905211675.1 uncultured Oscillospiraceae bacterium | reverse complement strand
AGTATTCTGTTATTGCTTGAAGGATTATTATTTACACAAAATTTTATGGGCTGCCAAGAAATCCCTGTGGCGAGCTGGAGAAAATTCTATCGCATCATTAATAAGAGCATTACTGATAATAAGATTTTCGCAAGGGATATTCGTGAAGATGAAGGTGAAACCCGTATTGGTGATGCCCTCAAATACATTAAGAAAAACGAAGTGCATGTTATTGATATTGCTAAGCTCTCCGAAGATAAGCAGGCATATGTATTCGGCGATGCAATCCGTACAATCTATGATTTACAGTTAGGTCAGTATGCTGGCGAAGAAGGCGTAAATCCGCCTTCAAGAGTTGTAATTTTTATTGACGAGTTGAACAAGTATGCTTCTAAGGAAACACCTAAGAACTCTCCTATTCTTCGTCAAGTACTTGATGTTGCAGAACGTGGACGTTCTCTTGGCGTAGTGCTCTTTGCCGCAGAACAGTTCAGAAGCGCTATTCACGATAGAGTTACAGGTAACTGTTCTACCCACGCTTATGGTCGGACAAACTCAATCGAAGTCACCAAGAGTGATTACAAGAGTATTCCATCCGTTTATAAGACTATGATGACTCGTCTGAAACAAGGCGAATACATTATTCAAAATCCGATTTTCCGTTCATTGCTTAATATCAAGTTCCCGAAACCGATTTATAAGCAATTTAAGTAAGGAGATAATTATGGCGACAGTAGGTAAAAACATACTTGATAACCTTACGACGGGTATGTACTCGGACTCCAAGGTTATCTACAGAGAATATATACAAAATGCTTGCGACCAAATCGACCTTGCAATAAGAGAGGGTATCTTGTCTGCTGACGAGGGATATGTTGATATATACACGGATAGCAAGAAACGATACATAAGTATTAAAGATAATGCTACTGGTGTCAAAGCGGACGATTTCATCGAAGATGTTGGAGACATTGCTAATAGCAATAAGGAAATCGGCAAAAATAAAGGCTTTCGTGGTATTGGTCGTCTTTGTGGGTTGGCATATTGTAAAACATTAAAATTTACAACAAGTTATCTTGGAGAGGGCACGAAGTCTATTATGACTTGCGACGCACAAAAGATGCGAGCGATGCTTGTTGAAAACAAGAAATACACTCTTGATGAAATTTGGGATGCTATCATAACGTATTCAACCGAACCCGAAACAATAGATGAACACTATTTTGAAGTTGAGATGTTTGATATTAACAAAGAAAACACCGATCTTTTGAACGATGCAAAGGTTCGTGAGTATCTCAGCTTTGTGGTTCCGGTTCCATACAAAAACACCTTTATTCTTCGCAATCAGATTTATAGCTATGCTAAGTCGATCGGTTATACCATCGATGAATATTGTGTAAGAGTAAACGGTTCGCAAATTTTTAAAGAATATACGACTAAGCTCAAAGAACAAAGCGGTGCTTCCTTGAAGAATTACGATGAGATTTCCCGTTTGGAATTCAAGGATTTTCGTGATGCTTCCGGCAATTTAATTGCTTGGATGTGGGTAGGTTTGTCACGCTTTGAAAAACAAATTCCAAGCATAAATCATATGCGTGGGTTGCGTGTAAGAAGTGCAAATATTCAACTCGGAGGCGACGATACCTTACAACCTCTTTTCAAAGAAAATCGAGGCAATTATTATTTCGTAGGCGAAGTGTTTGCTGCAAGTCGTAATCTTATCCCGAACTCTCAGCGTGATTATTTTAACGAAAACGAAACCCGCGTTTTGTTTGAAGATCTGTTGAGAGAGTATTTCTACGATGTGCTACACAAGCTTTATTATGAAGCAAATCGTGTTAAAAATGACTATAAGCGACAAGAAGAATATCTTAGCAAGGTCGCCGAATATCAAAAGAAGGAAAAAGAGCAAGGCTTTGTCAACGAGGAAGAACGTCAAAAACTTCAGTTTGATATTGATAAAGCTAAGAAAAGTGCCGAAGATGCTCGCAAACGATTAGACAAGCTTGATAATAGCGATAGTGCATCTCCCTTATCGGAAGTCAGAAAAAGCATCGGACAAAAATATGAGGCTGATAAATTAAAGAAAAAGGCCGAAACAACAACTGTTACTATCGTGGATGACGAAGATAAAAAGAAATCATTTGTTACAAGCAATATGTCCAAACTGTCAAGAAGCGAACGCAAATTAGTAAGTAAAATTTTGTCCATTATCACCGATATTGCTCCAAAAGATATTGCCGAGCAGATTATAGATAAAATTAAAGAAGAGATGAGATAATACCCTATGAATAGAAAAGTCTTGCTCATTGAGCCTAAATACAATAACAAATACCCACCAATGGGACTAATGAAATTAGCAACCTATTATCGGATGGTTGGCGATGATGTTCGCTTTTATAAGGGCGATATGCGTTCCTTAGCAGTAGAACTGATTTGTGATGATTTAATAAATCATCTATCTATCATTTTCCCTGAAGTTTTTTGGAAAGATTATTACCCTACGCTCTTTGAGTTTATAAAACTCGGCAAGTATGCAATCCTTGAATCCGACCCTATTTTTAAAGATGAAATAGTACTTGAAGCAGTAAAAAAATATCGAAAAAAATATAAAGACAAAGAATACTTTACGAAGCCAAGATTTGATAAAGTAGGCATTACTACATTATTCACTTTCTATTGGGACATTACAATAGATACCATCAATTTCGCTAAACAACTTTGCAAAAAACAAGAAGATGTAATGGTCGGTGGTATTATGTCGTCATTACTCCCAAACGAAGTATACGAAGCAACCGGAATAAAGCCTTTCGTTGGTCTATTAAATCATCCTGGCGACATCGATGAGGGAAATAATCTTATAATTGATGAATTGCCTCTTGATTACTCTATTCTTGAAGAAATAGACTATGTTTACCCTGCGAATAATGCTTATTTTGCCTATATGACAAGAGGATGCATAAACAAGTGCAAATTTTGTGCAGTCCCTAAGCTTGAACCGCAATATTGTGATTATATTAACCTTAAGCAACGTATTCAACATACTGATGAACGCTTTGGTGCAAGAAAAGATTTGCTTTTGCTTGATAACAATGTCTTGGCTTCTAATTGCTATAACAAAATTATTGATGAAATCAAAGATTGCGGTTTTGGAGCCGGTGCTACTTACACACCACCAAATGAGTATGATGTAACGATCAACAACCTGAAAGATTCATACAATGATCGTGCGTATATCCGCAAGGCAATCTCAATTTACAAAGAAATAATGGATAAATTGAAAGATGAGGCTGAAAAGACAGAATTATATTTAAAATTAGAAGAATCTCATTGCCTTTATCACTACACAGCTTCCAAGGACGATATTTTAGCATTAGATGAGTATGTGCGTCCGTTGTATGAAAAGACACATAAGCCTTCAAAAAGAAAACGTATTGTTGACTTCAATCAAGGCATCGATTCTCGACTAATTACTGAAGCAAATATGAAAAAACTGGCAGAAGTGAACATTCAGCCTTTGCGCATAGCGTTCGACCACTGGAGTCTTAGAGATATATATGAAAAGTCTATCCGTACAGCCGTTAAAAGCGGAATTAAGAACCTCTCAAATTATCTTCTTTATAATTTTGAGGATAAACCGGAAGAACTTTATTATCGTCTGAGAATGAATGTTGACTTATGTGAAGAACTTGGCGCAAGCATATACTCTTTTCCGATGAAGTACCATCCGATAAATGATAAAGAGTTCTTTATGAACCGAGATTATATCGGCAAGTATTGGAACAGAAAATTCATCCGTGCTGTTCAAGCCGTGCTTAATTCCACAAAAGGTAAAATAGGACGTGGTGTTTCATTTTTTGAAGAGGCATTTGGTAGAAACGTTGATGAATTTATGAAGATTCTTTGGATGCCAGAAACATTTATCATATATAGACGTATATATGATGCCGATTTGCGTGCTCGCCTTGCTGAAAAATATAAAACTGTTACCGAGCACGATTGTGATTTAGCCACGGAATGGTGGGATAAGTTTAACTCATTATCGCCAGATAAACTTTTAGTCGCAAAAGATATTATTGCTCGCAACAAATTCAATGATGGTGATTATGAGTGTGATGACAAAGATGTTATTGATGTTCTGTCTTATTATAAAATCACAAGAGACGATACCGAAAGAGTTACGGAAAAAGAGGGTGAATAAATGAACGGTGATAGCAAGGTTTTGCAGTGGTTGGCTGAGGGAGAGTCGCTCCCAACCAAAGAACCCCACGAAGAACCCCCAAGAAAATCGTATGATAAAAAGATTGTTGCTTGGTTAGATATGTTGGGAATACGTGCCAAAATTAAAGACGAAAAGACAAATGATGCTGAAAGTATAATTAATATTATGTCTCAGATGGCATCATATGTTTCTTCGTCTTGCGACAAATATATGGCTGAAGGTGTTATGTCATATCTACAAATAGCAGATGGTTTTATGCTTGTTTCGGATTTGAATTATGCAGATCAAGTATGTTCAATCATATCCGATATACAATGGAAGATTCTTATCAATCTGAAAATGTTGTCAAGAGGTGCTATAACGGCTGGGAATGTAAGCGTAGCAAACAATGGTTCTTTGATAATTGGTCCTGCTTATGTCGATGCATATGCAATGGAAAGCGAAAATGCAATATATGCAAGAACTATTGTTTCCGATGCTTTTTTGACAGAAACCAAAGATTATTTGAGTTTTGAGTTTATCAAAGAAGATTTCGATCGTACTTGCTATATCGATTACATTCATTACATAATGGATAAGCAGTCTTTTGATTCTAAAAGAATGCACAAAATCCTTGTAGAACAAGGGATATGCAAAGAATTGAAGAAATCCTATGACCCAAAGAATACGCCCAAAATTAATATTCGACAGAAGTATGGTTGGACAATGTCTCTGCTGAGTCGGAATAAAATAGAGATTATCTAATATACTAAAGGAGGTATAAATATGAGGATTGGGATGGGTATAAGATTGCTCGAAACATTAACATCTGCTCTTTACGAAGATCCTATTGTTTTATTTAGAGAATATGTTCAGAATTCCGCAGATGCTTTTATTAGGCATCCTGCTAAAGACAGTAAAATTGAAATAACCATTAATCAAAATGACCGAACTATAGAATTTATAGATAATGGTTATGGTGTAGAACTTGAGGACTTTGAACATAAAATGCGGAGCATAGGAATTTCAGACAAAGGGTCTGCTATTGACCAAATTGGATTCAGAGGCATAGGAAGGTTATCTGCAATGCCGTTCTGTCAAAAATTGATTTTCACAAACAAGCTTGAAGGAAGTTCAGAAATTCAAAAATTTTCGTGGAACGGTGAAAAATACAATAAGTTGTTATCTCAATCGACAAGTGATGATTTAGAGAAAGCTGTTGATGAAATAACTAAATATTGGAGCGAAAAATATATCGGGGAAGATTCAGACCATTTTTTCAAAGTTACTCTTGTATCTTATGGCGATGAAATATCCGAGTTAATAGCAACGGGAGATTTTGAGGACAATCTTAGCAAGTTGCTTCCAGTAAAGTACGCCGATTCTTTTTCAGCTAAGCAGCAAATTCACGATCACTATGCTGAGTTTATGGGCGATCGTTTGGAGAAGTATGAATTTGATGTTTTTCTGAATGGCAACCAATTATTCAAGCCATATACTGATGAAAACATTCTTGAATCAGATATAGTATTTTGGGATTTGTGCTTTGATAAAACATCTGATGATATGCCAAACGAAAAAATCGGAGTTATGTGGTTTACCTTTAATCGTAAAGTATCATCGAACCCTCCTAAGTCGCCAAGAGGACTGTATGTTAGATCCAAAAATATGCTGTTAGGAACGGAATATGCAATCGCCGACTCAGTAACCAAAGGGAATAAAGAGTATGTAGCCACATATCGTGAACTTACTCAAACCTTGAATGGCATATATGGAGAATTGTTAATTGACACAGCCCGCTTAAGCGATAATGCTCGTCGGGATTGGTTTAGGATTGATGCATCTTCTATTCAACTTCGTACAATTCTTACTGATTTTCTTAGAAAGTTGAAAGCCTATCGCTATGCTGCTTCACAAGCCTTTAACGATAAGCAAACTCTAGCTAAAAAGCAAAAAGTTATTGCTGCTTATGAAGATTTAACTAATGGTTTTGATTCAAAGAAATTCGAGCAAGAGTTTTATGACACAACCGAATACCCCAAAGAGGATAATGCTTTTTTCTATGCAGATGATGATATTCCAAGACGTTCAATCACAACAAAAAAATTCTATGAGGAAATACTTACAGGATTAAAAGAGTATTTCACATCTTCATACAAGGAACAAGGAATAGAAATTTTTGTAAAAATGAGAACATTCCTCAAGCAATATCTAAACAAACAAGATTAATGAAGCAGTAGGCACGAGAGGTGAACTCCCGTGCCTGTTGCTATTTTGAGAATTTTATTATGACTTCATCTACTCCGTCGGTGCATTTACCTTGAGATAAGAGTTTATTTAGGAAATTGAGCAAACATTGAATTATAAGGCGGTACTCAGAGTTGGTTAGGCGTAGATAGTATTTTCGTTTCCTCATACGAACACCACATCTGCATTCACAATTTCTGTTGCTCGCTCACGGATATTGTTCATCCTACACACCCACGCCATTTGGTCGGCGGATTTGAGTTGTTCTGTCACGCCTCCCTTTTCGGCGTATTCTTTTACCAGCCGAGAAAAGAGAGCTTGTGCCTGTTCCTCAGTATCGGCGAGGTGGGAATGAAGTTTGCCGGAAGTGAGCAAATTGTAATACAGAACTTTGTGGTGTTGCTTCAAATATCGAAGTCGGCGCTGTCCCCATACGCCGATTGGGCGTTCTTCTTCGGCGGGTAAAGTAAGATTAGGCAAGCGGTAATCGCCTTGCAGTGTGTATGTACCGCCTATTTGTTCAAATATTGATTTCATATAGTAAAACCTCCTATTGCGCTTAAATTAATTGCAAAAAAATGCTCAATTACAAAAAATACAGCGAACATTCTGCTGTTCATGCCACTTTTTACGACGAACATTAAAAATTAGGCGTTTTTTCGAAATAGAATTACTCTTTCAGCAAATCTTGAAATGGTGTTTCGGTTGAGACAAAAGCTTCATAGGCGAAGTTCGCTCCGAGGCGGAAACCCATAATGAAACTGTCGAGATTGGATTCGCCGTTGACAACTCCCCAAGCGTTCACATAGTCGAGGAACCATTTCTTCGGCTTGTCGGTCAGGGCGTTGGTTAGTAAATCTTCGTTCTTCATCAGGATTTCCATTTGTTTCTGCACCGCTTTATTTTCTTTGGTGCTGCGTGCCTGCGGATCAATATTTCCGTAGTAAAATTCTTCTATAAACCGTGACATAAATAATGCACCTGCCTTTCGATTACAGTTTAGCAAAATTGAAAGACAGGTGCGAGTGTGCGAATTTTTAAATCGCACATATTGTTCTTATGGTTGTTCTGCTGTTTCTAGCATCTTTTACCTGACAACCGATCGATTGAAAAATGTGTGATTTTGTGATATAATACATACGGTATACATTTTCCATTGTGAGAGGGTTCTTATGAAGATAACAAGAATTGAAATTAAAAAATACAAATCCATAAAAGAACCAATTGAAATTAACTTTTATGACAATCTTCCAACCGTGTTAATCGGCAAAAACGGAAGCGGAAAAACCAATATTTTAGAGGCATTGGACACAATAGCAGAAGTAAACAGCAATTATTTCGGGGCGAGCAGTAAACTGCCGCTTAGCTACAAAGTGCACATCACTCTCTCAAAGAATGACATTGCTCGGCTATTTCCCAGCAAAAAAATTGATGAGAATAAATGCCGCTTTGTCGCCTGTTCCGGTGAAAATTGCAAAATCAACAGAATTGAATCGGAATATTTAGTCCCGCTTTTGAATTCTGAAATTTGCGAAATTCTTGACCTTACAGATGAGTTAAAGAAAGCTCTCAATACATATACAAAACAGCTTAACAAGATAGCATATAACGAAAGAACCGATGTGCCTGTCCGCAGTTTTCAGATTGCCGATTTCCGCAATTCAACGACCGATTTTGACAAATTGAAATTTCAAGTTGAATTTATTATTGAACAGGCTGAATGGCTTGCAAATTCACTGTCGCAAAGCTTTAATACCGAGGATAATTCTTTATCCTTCGGATATGTCTATAATTCTATCAACTTAAATGACACGGAAAGATTATCTTTTCAACTCCGCTATACCGAACCGGATTTGGCTCCGTTTGAAGCAAAGTTTATCACCGTAAACGAAACGGCGATAAAACGGGAAATAACAAAAATCAACAAGGCAACAAAAGAGTCCTGCGACAGAATCACATCCTTGCTCAATGAAATTGACGAACGTGCAAATCGTCTGAAAGAAGCATTAACCGGCGAACAATTAACACCCGAAAATAACGGCACATTTTATAAATTCGTTCGTGAAGTGCAAAGGTGTGTCGGCAGTAAATGCTCATTTTTGCGAAACGAAAGCAGCGATATCATATTCAAAAGCGACGAAAGGGGTCAGGAATTCTACCGCAACGATAAATCGTATATTATTCTTGAGACCTATCTTAACAAGGTTTACGACAAAGCAGATAAGGAAGATCTGCTGAAACAAATCAAAACAGAGAAGGATTTTTCGCTGACCGATGAAGCTCTGTGCGAATTCGAAGAATATCTCAATTCCAACCTACCTAAATTTGAGGAAGATATGTATGACAGTATTTCAGTTGAGCATTCAAAAGGAAAAATCCCGTCAATAGTTTTACATGAAAAATTCGGTGAAACGGTTGCGCTGAATTCTACAAGTGCCGGCAGACGGTGGTATTTTACCTACTACTTTATGAAGAATACGCTTCGTCCGGGCGATCTGTTTATTGTTGACGAGCCTGCCGCCATGCTTCACCCCATTGCTCAAAAAGAAGTGATGCGGGAGCTGCTTGAACTCCAAACGAACGGAATTAAAGTCATTTATTCCACGCATAGCCCCTATCTTGTTCCGAATGATTGGAACAGCGTACATTTTGTCAAAATGGAACAGCACGGAACAGCGGTAACACAAGAAAACTGTAATGACCTTTTAAAGCAGGTTATCGGTGGAGATATTTTTAATCTGCAGGAGATTTTGGAAAAATATCAGAAAGGCGATAAAGAAGCGACCGCCAACCGTTGTTATCGATCAGTTATTGATTGTTATAAATCAATCGAAACAGCCGCTGATGAGTTAAATCTGAGCGTTGAGACTATTGAATCGTGGAGGAAAAATATAAGCAGCAAGAAATTTAGGTGTCCGAAGCTCGAAACCATCATCACAATAGCAAGCAAAACAAATTCGGATATTTCCGAATTGCTTTGATTCACAGGGGGGGTACAGCTGTACCCTCTTATTTTTTCTTATTTGGATTATAATATGGGTACATCTTAAAAAAGGAGGTACTCAAAATGTCAAAGTATAAAACCGTTGATGTGTGGAACCGTGTTTTCGGTGCAAGACAGGAAGCGTATGACTACGCCGGACGGCTGATGAAAAAATCAGCCTGCGGAAATCCGAACAGTGCATATCACCCGACGCTTGATCACATCAGACCGCTTTCAGGCGGAGGTTGCGATGTTCCGGAAAATATCATAATTTGCCATCGTGATACCAACGCTGAAAAAGCAAATCACTTTCCGCACTGGAAAGCAAACGGCACGACTTTCCACGCACGGAGGGTAAAAGGTTCTCGTGTGGAATATGAAATCATTGAAGACTGAGGAGAAAACTTATGAGTAAACACTTCTTTGATTACAACGACGGAGACTATGTACATTCCGTGTCCGACAATATGGCAATGGATTCGGACGGAAACATGATGATGCGAATGGGCGATAATATGGCTATGGACATGGATTCCGGCGATATTCACTTCATTTCTTCCTGGTCTGCCGACGAAGAAGATGACGGTTAAAAGGAGCGACGGTATATGCCTTTAATACACTGCCCAAATTGCGGACAGCCTATCAGCGACAAGGCAACGCTATGCCCGCACTGTAACAACCAAAACTGGAACCCGACCGCACCCGACACTCTGACCTGTGCCGAATGCGGAGCTCTGTATGGCAAAGAGGAAAGCTCCTGTCCTGCTTGCGGTTGTCCCAATAACACAAACGCCCCCAAAAAGAAACATAAAGGTGTTGTCGTTGCCGCAATTATTCTATCTGTCATTTTGGCAATCGGAGTATTCACGGCTTTTGCAATCAGTAAAGGCAACGCAATGACTTATTATGATAATTTAGAAACCGTCACCTATAAAATGCTTGACGGTGCAGCAAAAGCAGAAACCGCAGGCAATCTTATCAAGAGTGTATGGTACAATGCAATTTATGAGGTAAGAGATGCCGAGACAGACAAATACACAATGAAGAACGGTAAATTTGTAGATGATTTTAATGATGCTCTATCCAATTTATTTGCCGATGAAAATTTCATGAACAGTATTTCTGAAATTGAATTGAACCAATCAAATGTTACTGATTTAATGAAAAAACTGAGAAATCCTCCAACACAATATGAGGAAGCTTACTCTGTGTTAAAGAATTATTATGATAATTACTTGCAAATGACAAAATTGGTTATCAACCCAACCGGAAGCCTTCAAACATTTTCAGAAGATTTTAATACATATGATACAGACACAGTTAATGCATACGAAAAAATGAAATTGTATTTAGATTAAGTAGGGGGAAAATTTATGGGAAAACACTTTTTTGACTACGATGACGGAGATTTTGCTCATACAATCTCAGACAATATGGCAATTGACTCTGACGGCGATTTGCTGATGCGTATGGGAGATAATATGGCAATGGATATGGATTCGGGTGAATTACATATCATATCCGGTTGGTCGGATGACGAAGATGATGACTAATTGATAAGCAGCCGCCTCTGCGAAAATGCAGAGGCGGTTACTTTTATTTCTTCTGTTTCATCTTCCTTTGAAAATCGTTCAGCGTTTGGATATGCCACAGGCTTTTGCGGGTAATGGAGCGGAAGGTCAGCGAGCAGAAAAAGTCGATGAGGAAGATTTTCGGTATGTAAAAAAGCTGTCCTTTGCGGAACGATTTCAGTTCCCCACGGTTGCACCAATTATTGATTGTAGTTTTTGCGTAGCCGGTCAGAGCGACAACATCCTGCACGGTCACGACATCCTTATATTTGCTCAGTAGTTTGGCATAGTAGTCGTGCATTTGGTTAAGTACATCCTCGGGCAGTTCTTTGGAGAGCTTCGCCACATAATGACCGCCGTACCATCCCCTCGGTGCGGAATATAGCTCAGGGTAAACAGCTCGCTCCTCAAGGTACGCTCGGACATCCTCCTTCTTGATTTTATAGCACCGTGTTTTCTTGCCCGTCCACTCGCAGGGTACCTTGCCGCTTTTAAGCAAGTGTAGCGCAGTTGATTTGCTAATATGGCAAAGCCGATAAAACTGATCCTTATTCATCACATCGGGAACACTGTTCCAATCAATCGGTAAATTCTTCATCTGATACACCTCAAAAATAGATTTCGTCGGTTTGAAATTCTTTCTGCGATGTATTGAATTTTGTATTGCCTTCTCTCGTAATTTCTCTCCTGTCTCCCCTGATTTCTCTCCAAAATCGGCAAAAATTCCGATTTGAACCCACTTTGAAAAAATGCAGTCGTAACAAGGCTTTAGGGGCGAAAAAGCCTTATTTTATGCGGCTTTTGGCTCAGACAAAACGACCTGAAACTGACACGAAACGACCGGAAGTTGACACGCTGACTAAAAGACTCGAAAGTGAAAATCTTATAACCACTTGGTCGTTTCGTGTCACCTTAGGCTTTTTTGTGTCAAGTTCTGGTCGTTTCGTCCGCGGGATTCCTCTCCAAATTACCGAAATTTTCAATTATGTAATCTACAACACATACTTTTGGCATCTTGAAAGAATTCCCGATTCTTAAAGAATATATTTTTTGTGTAGTGACCAAATCGTATGCCAAATGCCTGCTGATACCAAGCATTTGGCGCAACTGATTTATTGAAACAACATCCGGATATTCCGGAAACATATACTTATAAAGTGTCTCTTTTTTATTGTTATTCATATAAAAATCTCCTTTGTTTTTCTCTCCGTACTTCTCTCCAAAACGCAAAAACAGGCAAAAATCAGGCTTTTTTACGCGTTTAATTCGCATACGAAACGACCTGAAATTGCCTGAAAATACCCAATCCTGACACGCTGATTCGAACTCTCGAAATCAGTTGTCCGGCTCATACCGGACCAAGGGTTCGAATCCCTTACCCTCCGCCAACCGAGTGCCTCGGTGCGCAGAAGCGTATCGGGGCTTATTCTTTTATAAGACTTTATTTTTCGCGATAAAGCAGAATGTTTTACTACCTCTTTACACCCAAAAGCCTGTAATCGAGCCGATTGCAGGCTTTTTATTATGTATTTTTCTAAACACAAGCGGTCAGAGCATATTTGCGCCAAGGTGATTTTTTTTAACCGAATGTCGTTCGATTTTCTTGTTTGTTACTGAAAATCAAAATATTTATAAAACAATCAAAAAAAGGTGTTGACTCTAACGTTGCGTCATAGTATATAATCATAATCAAGGGAGGAGATTTAATGAAATTGCATGTCAGAGAATTTGCAAAACTGACGGGAGTGAGCGTGCGCACGCTGCACTTTTACGACGAAATCGGACTGCTGAAACCGTCCTCTGTTGACGAACAGAACGGATACCGCTTTTATGACGAGTGTTCACTTACGCGAATGCAGGAGATTTTGTTCTACCGTGAGCTTGATTTTCCTCTGAAAGAAATCCGGATGATTTTATCCTCTCCCGACTATGACAAGCAAAATGCACTGAAAGAGCAGAAGCGGCTTCTGACACTTAAAAAAGAGCGCCTTGAATGCCTTATTTCAGCTCTTGACGGCGCAATGAAAGGAGAAATTGTAAATATGAATGTTTTTGATAACAGTGAATTTGAAGCAAAACGCGAGGAATACGCGAAAGAGGCAAAGGAAAAGTGGGGAGATACCGCCGCTTATGAGGAGAGTGCCGAAAAAACCGCAGACTATTCGGCGTACATGTGGGAACAGATAAACTCTGTTATGAATGATAAAATCGCCGAATTTGCAGACTGCAAAAGGAAGGGTTTTGCTCCCGACAGCAAGCAAGCGCAGGCACTTGCGAAAAATTGGCAGGATTTTATCACCGAGAATTACTATACTTGCACCAAAGAAATTCTCGCCTCGCTTGGCGAGATGTATGTTGCCGACCAACGATTCCTGAAAAACATTGATCGTCACGGTAACGGTACAGCACGGTTTATGAGTGACGCAATAAAGGCATATTGCAAATAATTGTGCTTTTTACAGACTATAAGACGAAGCAGTTTTTTGCTTCGGCTTGTCCGATGCTTTACAATAGATAAAATATGTGCAATTTCGGCGATGATTTTAAATAAAAATTTATATAATTTTTTACTTGTCTTAAGGCGGCATTTGTGCTATACTTGCTCTCGTATAATTTTTTAGACAAGAGGGGATATTTATGCAAAGTTTGCTTTGTTTATCCGTGGCTCTTTTTGCGGGTCTTATGATGTCAAGACTTGCAAAGTTAGTAAAGCTGCCCGCAGTTACCGCGTATCTTGTTGCGGGTGTGCTTATAGGGCCTTATGTTTTGGGTGCGTTGGGTGTTAAAGGCTTGGGCTTTACAAGTATGACCGATGTTAAGTCGTATGGAATAATAAGCGATGTTGCACTCGGCTTTATCGCCTTTTCAATAGGTAATGAGTTCCGTTTGGCGCAACTTAAAAAAATAGGTAAGCAGGCTACCGTTATAGGCATTTTTCAGGCGGTATTCACAACCTTGCTTGTTGATGCGGTGCTGATAGGCTTGCATTTTGTGATACCCGATAAGTTGCCCCTTCCCGCAGCTATTGTTTTGGGGGCTGTTGCGGCGGCTACTGCGCCTGCGGCAACACTTATGGTGGTGCGACAGTATAAGGCAAAAGGCCCCGTTACCGATATTTTGTTACCTATAGTAGCTCTTGATGACGCCGTAGGTCTTGTTCTGTTTTCGGTGTCTTTCGGTGTGGCAAAGGCTCTTATGAGCGGTGCCGTTGATTTGGTTTCGGTATTGGTTGAACCCATTATTGAGGTCATTTTATCATTGCTTTTGGGTTGTGTTATGGGCGCACTGTTTACTTTTTTCGAAAGGTTTTTCCATTCGCGTTCAAAGCGCCTTTCAATGTCGGTTGCGTTTGTTTTAGCTACCGTTGGGCTTTCACAGTTAGAATTTAAAGTTTTCGGGGTTAATATCGCATTTTCCTCACTTCTTGTTTGCATGATGCTCGGCACGGTATTTTGCAATATATGCGATTTTTCCGAAAACCTTATGGATAGGCTTGACCGTTGGACTGCCCCGACATTTATACTTTTCTTCGTAATAAGCGGCGCGGAGTTTGAACTTTCAATCTTTAAAGACGCTACCATAGTCTTTATAGGCTTGGTTTACATAGTTGCGCGTTGCCTCGGTAAATATTTCGGAGCGCGCATAAGCTCGCAGGCGGTAAAATGCAATCAAAATATTGTAAAGTATTTGGGCTTTACCCTGTTTCCGCAGGCGGGCGTTGCGCTGGGTATGGCAATAAAGGCCAGAACGCTTGGCGAGATGGGCGGAATAATTGCTAATATTACACTGTTTGCGGTGCTTATTTACGAGCTTGTAGGACCTATGATTACCAAGATTTCATTGCTTAAGTCTGGCGAGATAGACCCCGAGGGCGCGTCGAGCGAAAGAAAGAAATAAATAAATAAATAATCAATCAATTAAAAGCAACAGCATTCCAAAAAGCATGGGTGCTGTTGCTCTTATTTTATTTATGTTTAAAAAGGTAAATTTATAACCTAACGGTCAGTTTAGGCGACCGTTGCATATATATTGACAAATTATGAATAATTGTAGTATAATTTAACTTGGTTTATAGTATGATTTTTATTATTATATCTGCTAAGACAGAGGAGAAAATATGTATCGGTACATAAAAAGATTTCTTGATATCGTTTTTGCTTTAACGGCGTTGGTTATTCTTTTGCCCGTTATGGCAATAACTGCTGTTGCCGTAAAAATTGAATCTGCGGGACCTGCACTTTTTAAGCAGGAAAGACTCGGACTTAAAGGAAAAGTTTTTAGGATTTACAAGTTCAGATCTATGTGTCAGGGCGCAGAGCATACCGGCACAGGTGTTTACAGCGGTGCTGACGATATGCGTGTTACAAGGGTAGGAAAGATTATCAGAGCCACAAGTATTGACGAGCTGCCCCAGCTTTTTAATATTATAAAAGGCGATATGAGTTTTATCGGCCCTCGACCGCCGCTTACATATCATCCGTGGCCTATTGAGGAATACACCGAAGAACAGTTACATATGTTTGATGCCCGCCCGGGTATTACAGGTTGGGCGCAGGTCAACGGCAGAAAAGGTGTTGAATGGCACAAGCGAATTGAACTTAACTGTTGGTATGTTGACAATATGTCGCTGTGGCTTGATATAAAAATATTGTTTACAACATTTTTTAAAGTGTTAAAAAATGAAGACAATGTAAATGTCGGTGCAACACTTGTAACCGACAAAACCGAAGAAAAAGAATTTGAGACGGTATAATTATGTCATTAGAGTATTTTTATATAACAAATGATATTGCTGTCGCCAAAGCCTGCGAAAGAGCGGGCGTTGACCGAATTTTTATTGATATGGAATATATCGGCAAGGCCGAACGGCAGGGCGGGCTTGACACAGTGCAAAATCACCATACAGTTCAAGATGTCAAAAACATAAGGGCGGTTATAAATAAAGCTAAACTTCTTGTAAGGGTTAACCCAATATACGATGGCTCTGAAAATGAAATTAACGCTGTTATTGATGCGGGCGCAGATTTTATAATGCTTCCTATGTGGAAGTCGGCAGAAGAGGTTAAGCGTTTTTTCGATATAGTGCGCGGCAGGGTTAAAACAATTCTTTTGCTTGAAACCGATGAAGCGCGTCTGTGCATTGATGAGGTTATAAGGCTTGACGGTGTTGACGAAATATATATAGGCCTTAACGACCTGCATTTGAGTCAGCATAAAAAATTTATGTTTGAGCTTTATACCGACGGAACGGTTGATGAAATTGTATCAAAGTTAAAATCTGCAAATATAAAGTTCGGTATAGGCGGCGTGGGCAGAGTTAATTGCAAAAATCTTCTGCCTGCGGAAAATGTTTTGTGTGAGCATTACAGGCTTGGTTCTTCTATGGTTATTTTAGCGAGAGCGTTTTGTGATTACACAAAATACAGTGTCACCGAATTTGAACAGATAATGACAGAAGGTATTTCACAAAACCGAGAGTTTGAAAAAACTATCGCAGAAAAGCCGTCAGATTACTTTGACAAAGTACATAATGAAACAAAAATAATAATTGAAAAAATTAAGGCGAACAAATGAAACTGCTTTTAACAGGTGCGTTTAAGTGCACAGACGAACAAATTGAATATTTAAAATCTCTTGGTCACGAGATAGTGTTTTTCGGTGACGAAAGAGAAAAGCTTGATTTTGATGTCAGCGATATTGAGGGCGTTATCTGCAACGGACTCTTTGTTTATAACGATATAGAACAGTTCCGTAGCCTAAAGTATATTCAGCTTACAAGCGCAGGCTTCGACCGAGTGCCAATGGACTATATAAATCAACATGGAATAGAAATACATAATGCTCGCGGTGTATATAGTGTGCCTATGGCCGAATTTGCTCTTACCGGTATTTTACAGCTTGTTAAACAATCAAGATTTTTCTATGAAAATCAAAAGCAGCACATTTGGGAAAAATCGAGAACTCTCGGCGAACTTGCAGGTAAAACGGCAGTTATAGTGGGCGCCGGCAATATAGGGTCAGAGGTTGCAAAAAGGCTTAAGGCGTTTGATGTAACCGTTGTCGGAATTGATATAACAACCGACCAAAGACCTTATTTCGATAAAATCGAGCTGCTTAAAAACCTTGATGAACAGCTTAAGGCGGCGGACATTATCGTGATTACACTTCCTTTAACTGATGATACAAAAGGAATGTTTGATAAATCAAAATTCGACTTAATGAAAAACAGTTGCATATTTGTAAATATTGCAAGAGGTCAGTTGGTTGTCGAGAGCGATTTGATTGACGCGTTGAGCAATAAAAAGATTACAGGCGCTGTGCTTGATGTGTTTGAAACCGAACCGCTCAGCAAAGAAAGTCCGCTTTGGGATATGGACAATGTGATTATTACCCCGCACAACAGCTTTGTGGGACAAAACAACAACAAAAGAATGTTTGAAGTTATGATTAGCAATTTGGAGGAAAACAGCAATGAATAAAAAAGTATTATTAACGGCGACTGTTCAAAGTCATATTTGTCAGTTTCATAAGCCACTTATGAAGTTGCTTAAAGAAAACGGCTATGAGGTTCATGTCGCCGCGAAAGACAATTTAGCCGAAAAGAACGGTCTTGCAATGGAATATGCCGATAAGGTGTTCGATGTTCCTTTTACGCGTTCACCAGTTACCAAAGATAATATAAGGGCATATAAGTGCTTAAAACAGATTGTCGAAGAAAATGATTATGATGTAATTCACTGCAATACACCAATGGGTGGTGTTATTACAAGACTGGTGTCTGTTTTTTCTAAAAAGAATCCCCGTATAATTTACACCGCACACGGCTTTCATTTTTATAAAGGCGCGCCCAAAAAGAATTGGCTTATTTATTACCCGATAGAAAAGTTTTTATCACATTTTACCGATACTCTTATAACCATCAATAAAGAAGATTATGCTCTTGCAAGAAAAAAATTTCATGCAAAGAATGTGTGTTATATACCCGGCGTCGGCGTTGATTTAAAAAAATTCAGTAAAAGTGCCGCAGATAAAACTGAAATAAGAAAGAAATTGGATATTTCTGAAAACAGCACGGTATTATTATCTATAGGCGAACTTTCAGAACGTAAAAACCATATTACCGTTTTAGAGGCTTTAAAAATAATAAAAGAAAAAATAGGATTAGAAAATATTAAATATCTTATTTGCGGCAACGGAAAACTTAAAGAATATTTAGAAGGCAAAATTTTGGAATTCGGTTTAGAAGGCAATGTAAAACTTTTAGGATATCGCAGAGATATTCCCGATATCTGTGCAATAACCGATTTGTTTATTTTTCCTTCATTGCAAGAAGGTCTTCCGGTAGCCTTGATGGAATCAATGTCAATGGAATTGCCGTGCGTTGTAAGCCGCATAAGAGGCAACACAGATTTAATTGAAAATGATAAAGGCGGCACTTTGTGCAATGCCCAAAGTTCCGAAGAATTTGCAGATGCTATATCTAATTTGTTGGAAAACCCTGAAAAACGCAAAAAAATGGGTGCATATAACCGAAAAGTTATTGAAAAGTTTTCGGTAGAAAATGTTGTGGAAGAGCTTAAGAAAATTTATTATCTTTAAGATATAACTTAAAAAGCAGGAGGGCTGTTTTATGCCGTTTTTAAGTATAATTATACCTGTATATAACGCCGAAAAATATTTGCAGGCGTGTTTTGACAGCATTAAACGCCAAAGCTTTACCGATTATGAGGTAATTATTATTGATGACGGCGCTACAGACAACAGCCCTGATATTTGCGATAAATATGCAGAAAATGACAATAGGGTAAGGGTTTATCATTTGCAAAACGGCGGTGCTTCAAGGGCGAGAAACATTGGTTTTGATAAGGCAAACGGTAAATATGTATATTGCATTGATAATGACGATTGCGTTTATGATGAAGAGTATTTTACAAAAATATATGACTGTCTGTCAAAAAATGAGGTTGATATATTACAAACCGGCGCAACCTATGTTTCTGACGAACCGAATGCTAAAGAAACGGTAGTTGACTACACCGATGTTCCTGACTTTGCAAGTAACAAAATCGAAGAATATGTTGATTGGCTTGTAAAAAATAAAAAGTATGAAACATCTTGTTGGACCAAAGTTATTAAAACCGATTTTTTGCGAGAAAACAAACTGTATTTTGATGAAAGTCTTGTAGTAGAAGACTTTGATTGGAATATGCGGTTTTTACAGTGCGTTAAAAGTTACGGAATTCTTAAATTGGCAAGCTATATTCATATTTACCGTCAGGGTTCAATTACTTCGGCAAAGGGTGCTAAACGCTACAAAAATTGTATTGACCAAATTGAAACAATTAAAAAATACGCCGATTTATTTCAAACTGAGGGTTTTTCTACGCAATTGAATAAATCACTCCTTTCTTTTCTGACTTATCAGTATTACATAACCATAGGTCTTGCTTCTGAACTTGATAAGGAATATAAAAAAGATATAAAAAATTCTTTAAAGCAAATTAAGTTTATTATTGAGTTCAGCAGCGGAAAACAACAAAAATTATTAAAATCGGTCTATGACTTATTTGGCTTTAATGTTTTAATTTTTGTATCAACTTATTATTATAATCATTTTAGAAAAAGGTGTAGAAAGAAATGAAAATAATTGTGGTTTCGATAGTGCCGTGGAGTCGCGGTAACAATTTCGGTAAAACCTTTTGTGACATATTTGAGGGCATGGAAAATGTTGAGTTTTTGAATATCTATTGTGACAGCGGATTGCCCGATAACAATGTCAACGCAAAATATTATCAAATAACAGTTAATGATATTATAGCAAATTTGCTGCATAAAAATAAAAAGGTCGGCAGAACGGTTGAAGATTTTTCTGCTGCGCATACCCTTTCACAAAAGCAACAGGGGTTTATGGCTAAAATAAAAACAAAAAAATGGCGTATTTTCTTTTGGATTAGGCGTTTTATTTGGTGGATTGGCCGTTGGCGCACCCCCGAGCTTGAAAAAATCATTCGCGATTTTGATGCCGATTTGCTGTTCTTACCCATTTTTAAAGAGAGCTATATGAACTCGGTTCAGCAATATGTTCAAAAAATAAGCGGTAAAAAATCGGTTGCTTATTACGGTGACGATAATTATACATTGAGGTTGTTTTCACTTAATCCTTTCTTTTGGTTTGATAGGTTAACACAACGCGTCACCGTAAAGAAAACCGTTGATAAATGTGAATATATGTATGTTGTGTCCGATATTGAAAAACGCGAGTGTGAACGCGACTTTAAAAAAGACTGCTACATCTGTACCAAGGGCGCCGATTTTTCGGTTGAACCGCCTTTAAAAGCGGCATATCCTAAATTCAAAAAACTGGTATACACCGGCAATTTGGGTAATCACCGTTGGGAAGAGCTTTGGCACATAGGACAGGCATTAGATAAAATTAACCAAGGTCATAAACTTATAATATATTCCGGTACGGAGTTAAGTGATGGTATAAAAGAAAAGTTCAATAGTACAAAAAGTATAGAATTTATGGGCAGGGTATCTGCCGACAAAATACCTGAAATTCAGCAGGACGCCGATGTATTGGTGCATGTTGAGTCATTTAGATTTAAAGAAAGATTATTGGTGCATCAATCATTTTCAACAAAAATAGTTGACCATTTTGCAAGAGCTCGCGCCACCTTTGCGGTGGGGGCTACAGATGTTGCATCAATTGACTACCTACTGAGTCGCGATGCCGCGGTTGTTGCCACTTCGCGCGATGATATTGAACCGAAACTGCGCAAGCTTTTGGGTAATGATGAAGTGCTAAACGAATATGCCCTAAAGGGATTTAATTGCGGCAAGGATAATCATGATATCAATTATATTCAAAAAATGTTCAGAGAACATTTTGAAAAGTATATGGGGGTAAACTCTTGAGAGTTTTATTGATAAACACGATATACGGCAGCAAAAGCAGCGGTAAGTCGCTTGCCGAAATAAAGCAAACCCTTGAAAATGACGGTAACACGGTTTTTGTTGCTACACCTAATTATATTGAGGGTAAAGAATATTACCGAATAGGCAACAAATACGACCACAAACTACACGCTTTTTTGTCAAGATTTTTGGGTTTGCAGGCTTATTTTTCCTGCATTTCTACATACAGGCTTTTAAAACATATTGAAAAAATCAAACCCGATGTCATTCATATTCAGGTAATACACGGCAACTTTATCAATTTCGGTATGTTTATGAAATTTATTTCTAAAAAAAATATACCAACGGTGTTTGTGCTTGATGATTGTTGGTACTTTACGGGCAAGTGTTGCCATTATACCGCCGACAAGTGTTATAAATGGAAAACGGGATGTCACAACTGCGTCAGAAAAAAAGCCGATAACGAAAGCTGGTTTTTTGATTTTTCAAAAAAAATGTATGCCGATAAAAAAAGATATTTCGGCACTTTAAAAAATTATGCCGTAGTGGCAGTGTCAGATTGGTTAAAAAATGAAGCAGAGCAGTCGTATCTTAAATCTGCTAATGTTTTAACCCGCATTTACAATTCGATTGATACCGAGATATTTAAGCCAAGTGATAATGGTTTAAAACTTAAACAACAAATGAATTTACAAGACTGTAAAGTTATTTTGGGTGTTGCAACCGTTTGGAAAGATACCGCTAAGCTCAGCAAGGGTATTGATTTGTTTATAGAACTCGCCGGTATGTTACCGGATGATTATAAAATCATTTTAATAGGTAAAATGGACCCCGAAATTAAACTGCCCGACAATATAATTTCTATAGATTTTGTCGAGGGTCAGGAAAAGCTTGCGCAGTATTACTCTATGGCAGATGTTTTTGTTCAAATGTCAAGTGAAGAAACCTTTGGCAAGGTGACGGCAGAGGCGCTTTGTTGCGGTACACCTGTAATAGTTTTTAACTCTACCGCAAACCCCGAGCTTGTAGGCGAAGGCTGCGGTTATGTTGTTGAAAATAAAAATACCGAGCAGGTTTATGATAAAATTATTGAAATTATAAATAAAGGTAAGCAGTCCTATTCTATGAAATGTCGAGATTTTGCCGTTCAAAACTTTAAATCTACAAACAACACAAACTTATATATTGATTTATATAAAAAGCTTATCAATCAGAGTGAGGAACTGTAATGCTTATTATTTTAGCGTATTTGGCTTTATGCTTAGTGTTATCTTTTATAGCAAAGCAATATCCCAAAACAAGACTTTTTGTTATATTGACTATATTTTTCTTCGGTGTCATAATAAGCGGATATCGCCGATTTGATTTTACCGAAGATAACCTATCGTATATTGACTATTTTATCGAAAATTCAAAAAAATCGCTTTCGCAGTCTTGGCAAGATGTTTTGTCAAAAGACGGTAAGGACCCTTTTTATTATTTTTTGGGTAATGTTTTTAGTAAATTGGGTTTTACTTATCGTGGTTGGTTTGTTTTTATAGCTGCCGTGTATATGGGCGGATTTTGTTATATAACATACAAATACAGTAAAGATTATTTTATAAGCGTGCTTATTTTAGTAACACAGTCTTACTTTTATTTTTCTATGACAGGACTGCGTCAAACCTTGGCAATGGGCGTTTGCTTTTTTGCTTATGATTTTGCGGTAAGAAAAAAACCGATAAAATTTGTTTTAGCGGTCTTTTTAGCGTATTTGTTCCATTCGTCTGCGTTAATATTTGCGGTTTTCTATTTTATAAAAAACTTAAAAATCAATTATAAATATTGGTTTGCTGCAATTATTGCATTGGCAGTATCGTTTTTGTATCCTTCTTTTATAAACAATGTTGTTGAGCGACTTGCTTGGAATGAAGAAATTGCTAAATATGCCGATTCCACAACAGGACTTACTATTTCCGGCTTTATTATTCAATTTTGTATATTACTGTTCTGTTATGTTCTTACCCGTTTTGATGCTAAAAATGACACTTACCGAAAACCGTGGTTTGCCGCAATGGTTGCGGGTCTTGTTATACAGGCGTTTACTGTTAATATTGATAACATTTTCAGAATGGCAATGTATTTTAGCGTTTACGGCACACTTGCTGTGCCCGACGCCATTGAATTGCAAGAGATTAAAAGCCGCCGCTTAACTTTCTGGATTATTACAGCTGTGTTAATGCTATACTTTTTACAGGCATCAAAATTTAGCAATTTTAAACTTCAGTTTGGAGTGTAAATATGAAAAAATTAAGTATAATTTTACCGGTATATAATGTCGAAAAATTTTTACCCGACTGCTTAGATTCTATTTATAATCAAGATATTGCGGAAGATGAGTTTGAAATTATTGCGGTAATTGACGGTTCGCCCGATAATTCAAAAGCCGTTTTGTTAAATTATTCCAAGATACATAAAAATATCACGCTTATTGAACAGGAAAACAGCGGTGTTTCGGTTGCCAGAAACAACGGTTTGCGTAATGCCGAGGGTAAATATATTTGGTTTATAGACCCCGATGATTTAATTGTTAAAAATTGCTTTAAAAAGATATATGAGAGCCTTCAAGAGCACAATGCCGATGTATTTGAATTTGAGTATGATACCTGTGAAGAAGATTATGAATATGAAGGCAAACAAACAGATTTTAAAGTTGACGGCAAAGATAAGGAGGGTGCAACCGCGTCGGGTTGTCTTTTGGTATGCCGAAGAGATTATTTGATTGACAATAATATCTTTTTTAATGAAAAATTAAGCTACGGTGAAGATTATTTATGGGTGTTTCAGGTTAAATACCGCAAGCACATAAACATTTTTACTAACAGCAGTCTTTATATTTACCGTCAAAGAAAAGGCTCGGCAATGCACCAGAAAAGCCGCACAAAAACAAAAAAACATTTTGAAGATATGTTGTTGCTTCACGAGCTGTATGCAGAAGAACAAAAGCGTTGTATTAAAGAGCAGTTATCCGATGAAATTATAAATGAACTTGAACATCGCGGTTTGCTTTGTATAGAAGCAGCCTTGTGGTATTATCTAAAGGTTGCAAACAGTGTAAATGATGCAAAAGAGCTTTTGAAAACGCTTGAACAAAAAGGGTTATACCCTTATAAATTTTCTACCTGGAATTTATTCGGTAAAAACGCAGCGAATAGTTTAAAATATAGGTTAATAACATTTTTGTTTCCGATAAAGGCGTATTATTTGTTCTTGTGCAAAATATATGTTTCAAGACTTAAAACAAAAAAATAATTTCAAAAAATTATGTGAGTATTTATGAAAAATATTAAATTCAGTATAATTGTTGTTTGTTTGAACGAAGAACAAAGAATAGGTGCGACAATACAGTCAATTTTATCTCAAACCTATAAAAACATTGAGATAATAGTAAAAGACGGTTGTTTTACCGATGATACAATTAAAAACATACCCGATGATAACAGAATTAAAATATTTACCGAAAAAGACACTTCGGTTTATGACGGTATGAATCAAGCAATAAAACACATAACCGGTGATTATGTTATGTTTTTGAATTGCGGAGATTTATTGTATGACAATATGGTTTTAAAAAATGTTGCAGAATTTTTTAATAAGAATAATTTAAACCTTAACAGCGTTATATACGGCGATTATTGCAAAGACGGCAAAATATTTAAACAGTGTCCGAAAATTGATAAGCTGTATCTTTTAGAGGCGGGGCTTTGCCATCAAAGCATTTTTATGGGCAGGGCTGCCGTTGAAAGCTTTGAAAGGTTTGATACATCTTTAAAAATATGCGCCGATTACGATTCTATTGTAAAGACATTTTTAAACGGCACAAGGTATTGCTATATTGATATGCCTGTATGCGTTTATGCCGGCGGAGGTATTTCTGAAACGGGCAATGCGATAAATCAGGTAAAAATTGAGGGAAAATTGATTAGGAAAAAATATTTTTCATTTGTCTTTAATATTCTTTATTATTTAATCAGAATAAAGAAAAGAATTGTAAAATAAGTTTAGGGGGATTATGAAATGTCTTTATTTAAAAATAAAACACTTATGATTACAGGCGGTACCGGTTCATTCGGCAATGCAGTTTTAAATCGCTTTTTACAAACCGATATCGGCGAAATTCGTATTTTTTCACGTGATGAAAAAAAGCAGGACGATATGCGCCATGAGTTTCAGGCAAAAATGCCTGAGGTCGCCGATAAAATAAGCTTTTACCTTGGTGATGTGCGTGATATTCAGTCGGTAAAAAATGCTATACACGGGGTTGATTATATATTTCACGCAGCGGCACTCAAGCAGGTGCCTTCCTGCGAATTTTTCCCGCTCGAAGCGGTAAAGACCAACGTGCTCGGCACCGATAACGTGCTCACCGCCGCGATCAACGCCGGCGTGAAAACGGTCATCTGCCTTTCCACCGATAAAGCGGCTTATCCCGTAAACGCCATGGGTACGAGCAAGGCGATGATGGGAAAGGTCATCGTGGCGAAATCCCGCACGGTGGATCCCGCGAAAACCAAGATCTGCTGCACCCGCTACGGCAACGTGATGTGTTCCCGCGGGTCGGTCATTCCGCTGTGGATCGAACAGATCCGCGCGCACGAACCCATCACCGTTACCGAACCGGAAATGACGCGGTTCATCATGTCTTTGGAAGAGGCGGTCGATCTGGTGCTTTTCGCCTTCGAACACGGCGTATCGGGCGATATTTTGGTGCAGAAGGCGCCCGCGTGCACCATCCAAACGCAGGTAGAGGCGGTGTGCGAACTTTTCGGCGGGGATAAGAATTCCGTCAAAGTCATCGGCATCCGCCACGGCGAAAAGATGTACGAAACGCTTTTGACCAACGAGGAATGCGCGCACGCCGTCGATATGGGCGATTTCTACCGCGTGCCCTGCGACAAACGCGGGCTCAACTACGATAAATATTTCAAACAGGGCAATCCCGAACGCAACACGCTTTCGGAATTCAATTCGAGCAACACCGAACAACTCACGGTGGAAGAAGTCAAGGAAAAACTGCTGAAACTCGATTATATCAAAGAAGCGCTCGGCAAAAAGGGGACGTTATGAAGAAGATACTGATCACGGGGGCGAACGGATTCGTCGGAAAAAATCTTACGGCAACTTTAAACGCGGTGAAGGAGGGCAAGGACAAAAGTTTTTCCCTTTCGCCCGATCTCGAATTGTTTTTATACGATGTGGACAGCGACAAATCGCTGCTCGATACATACTGCCGCGAATGCGATTTCGTGGTGCATCTCGCCGGCATCAACCGCCCGCAGGATCCCGCGGAGTTCATGAAGGGCAATTTCGGGTTTACGGACGAGTTGCTGGATCTGCTCGCCAAGCACAACAACAAAGCGCCCGTGGCGATGAGTTCTTCCATTCAGGCGGAACTCGACAACGACTACGGCAAAAGCAAAAAGGCGGGGGAGGAGCGGCTCTTTCAATACGGGGAGGAACAGGGCGTAAAGGTGTACGTGTACCGTTTTCCCAACCTGTTCGGCAAGTGGTGCCGCCCCAATTACAACAGCGTGGTGGCTACGTTCTGCAACAATGTCGCGCGGGGGCTGGATATCCGCGTGAACGACAGAAACACCGAACTCACCCTCGTGTATATCGACGACATCGTTCGGGCGATCATCGAACTCATCGCCGCGGACGGCGAGGAGGAGAGCGGCTATGTGTTCGTGCATAAGGAATACCGCGTAACGCTGGGGAAGATCGCCGATCTGATCATGTCCTTCAAAGCCTCGCGGGAAACGGGGCTGGTGCCCGATCTTTCCGATCCCTTCGTGAAAAAACTGCACGCGACCTACACGAGCTATATTCCGGAAGGCGAATTTGCCTACCCCCTTGCCGTGCATGCGGACGAGCGCGGCAGTTTTACCGAGATTTTGCGCACGAAGGGCGCGGGGC
>CAJMBP010000014.1 GCA_905211675.1 uncultured Oscillospiraceae bacterium | reverse complement strand
CTGTAAAAAAGAATGTAATTAGCAAATTACGGTTTTAACACCTTAGTATAATTTTGAGTTTATATTGCTTTGTTTGCAGAAAATAATATTAGTTTAGAGGGCACAGCTCTGATAGCATGTTGAACCATTCCTTTCAGGGTTGTGCCTTTCTATATAAATTTGCTTTAGAAGGCGTGTAATTAATAGCCTATCTTTCTATTTTTAGGTGAATGTCTTTTTCATATTAAATCATGCTTGTAAAGGCGTGGCTCTAATGGTACCTCATCATCCTTTTAGAGTCACGCCTTTAATTATTGATATAGTCGCTGTAAAAAGCGGCGGTTGGTGTAAGCTTAAAATCTTTACTTGTAAGATTGCTGTCATCCAAACAAAATACAGTTAAGACGCGCAGTTATGATTTCCACCTATTATTTTAAATTAGTATGTTTATATTTAAAAAATGCAAAAACTTTTGGCACCTTCTTTTCGGAAGGTGCCAAAATCTGTTCTAATTAAATTATATAGAACTTATTTCATGCTGTTTTCGTAAGATTCAATCATCTTTTTAACCATCTGACCGCCGATTGAACCTGCCTGCTTAGAGGTGAGGTCACCGTTATAACCCTGCTTAAGATTAACGCCTACCTCGTTAGCTGCTTCCATCTTAAAACGGTTGAGTGCGTCTTTTGCCTCAGGTACTACGTTTTTAGCCATTGTATTTCACTCCTTACATACAAAAATTTTGTTTGCGTTTGCAATATTATTTTGTGAAATACTTTTTGAATTATAAAAGGTAAATAATGTGACATATTACATTTTTTTCATAAAATTCTGATTTGAAAAAATGTATAATTTGTTATGAAATAAATTTAAAATATGACCGTTTTGCCGTCGTATGAAACATCAAAATTGTGCTGTGACGCTATCGGTAATATTTCGTCATAATCTGCAAGACAATTGTGCGAAAAGTGATTGATGCACCATTTTGTGTTATTGTCGGCGCATTTTATCGAACGGAGCTTGTCGGCAAATGTTGTGCAGGTGTCTAATCCTAAATGCGACCGTTGCCATCCTTTAAGCAAACCTGCCGTGCAGTCGATTGATACAAACGATAATTTAATTTGGCTGTTTTCAAGCCAGTTCCAAACATCCTGTGTAAAAATACCGGTGTCATGCGCATAAAGAAGCGCGGTGTTTCTTTTTGAATTAAATATACCACCGGACTTGTGTTGGGGTCGTGATCCGCAGGCAAGGCGGTTATTATATAATTTTCTATATTGAACGGTTCATACGGTTTGATAAGGTGCGCTTTCACCCTTCCTTCTTCTTCGAGATTTACAACCGACATAAAACAACCGGTTATGCAATGGCTATTGATAATACACTTTTTGGTTGTTTATATTATTTGTTTAAAAGTCTTTTTTAGAAAAGCCTTCATTCAAATCACCTATAATTCAATAGTGAGTAAGCATAAAAGAAAAGCTACTCTAAACGAAGTATATCATATATATTTTTTGTTGTCAAATTAACCCATTATTCCGTTTTCAGCTGTTAGCATCAGCCGAAAAAGCCTTTAAATAATGCCTTTTTTGCTGTAATAATTCGATTGTGGATTTTTCAATGAAATATTCAAACAATTAAAATGTAATATAGGGATAACATTTTTAAACCGTTTGTTTAAATTATTAAAAAATAACAGTCTTTTTAAGTTTAACGGTTGATTTTTCAAGCCTTAGACCATTATAATAAAGTTAAATATAAGGAAGGTGTTTTTATGAAAAAAATTCTTAATTTCGGTTCTCTCAATTTAGATTATGTGTATCATGTCGATAATTTTGTAAGACCCGGCGAGACAATATCTGCAAAAAGCGTTTTTGTTAATTGCGGAGGAAAGGGCTTAAATCAGTCTATTGCGGCGGCAAAAGCCGGCGCAAAGGTTTTTCATGCCGGAAAAATCGGCAAAGACGGTTCGGTATTAAAACAGGAGCTTGAAGACAACGGTGTAAACACCGATTATTTAAAACAGTCCGAAACATATACGGGTAACGCAATTATACAGGTGGATAAAAACGGTCAAAACAATATTATTCTGTTTGCGGGAAGCAATCACGAAATTGCCGAAGATGAAATTGACGATTGCATACGCAATTTCGACAAAGGCGATTATTTGATTCTTCAAAATGAAATCAATAACATTTCTTATCTTATGAAAAGTGCGTCTGATAGGGGTATGTATATTGTATTTAACCCGTCGCCCATTAACGATTCGATTTACGAATATCCGATTGAGTTGGTGTCATTGCTTATTTTAAATGAGATAGAGGGCAATGCTCTTACCGGCAAGAATGAACCGTATGAAATAATTGACGCGCTTAAAGTAAAATATCCGAATACAGATGTCTTGCTCACTTTAGGAAAAGACGGTGCTGTCTTTTTTGACGGTGAGAAAAACATTAAACACGGAATATATAAAACAAAAGTTGTTGACACTACCGCAGCAGGTGATACGGTTTTGGGCTATTTTGTGGCAGAAATGTCAAAGGGTTTAAATGCCGAAAAAGCTTTGGAACTTGCTTCGCGCGCATCATCAATTACTGTTTCAAGGTCGGGTGCCGCGGCGTCAATACCTGATGAAGATGAGGTTTTGAACAATAATTTTGAGTATTTAGGTTGATAATAAAATGGGGAGCGGTATCTTTTGGTACGGGTCCTCATTCTGTGGAAAATTTATGCTATGCGTTTAATTTATTGCTTTAGTTTGCTAAAGTGATTTTTACTAAAATTTATATACTTTTTTGTACAAATATACAAAAACAACAATTTTTTCAAAAAACACTTTACAACTTTAGCTTGATAAAGTATAATAACACCATCAAATTAAACCCTAAAGGGAAATTAAAGGAGATTTTATTTATGAAAAAGATTGTTGCATTATTGATGGCAGTAAGTATTTTGCTGTGCTTTGCAGGATGCGGTTCAAAAACCGAAAAGGCCGACAGCGAATATGTTAAAGAAAACGGCAAATTGATAATCGGTATTACCGACTATGCACCGATGGACTACAAAGAGTCAGAAGAAAGCACCGAATGGATTGGCTTTGACGCAGATATGGCAAAGGCTTTTGCCGAGTATTTGGGTGTAGATGCAGAATTTGTTGAAATAAATTGGGACAACAAGACATTTGAGCTTGAAGGTAAAACCATTGACTGCGTATGGAACGGTATGACACTTACCGAAGGTGTTATGAAGGCTATGGAAACATCTAATCCTTATTCAAAAAATGAACAGGTTGTAGTTGTTAAGGCTGAAAAGAAGGATGAATACAACTCATTAGATGCTATTAAAGAATTAAACTTTGCCGCTGAAGCAGGTTCCGCAGGTGAAGAAGTTCTTAACGATTTAGGTTATAAAGTAACTCCTGTTGCATCACAGGCAGACGCAGTAAAAGAGGTTGCTGCCGGCACATCTGATGTTGCTGTTATTGACCTTTTGATGGCCGGTGCAGTTATAGGTGAAGGCACCAGCTATGAGAATCTTACATACACAATTTCACTTTCCGAGACCCCCGAAAACTTTGGCGTCGGTTTCAGAAAAGGCTCTGATTTAGCAGAAAAACTCAATGAGTTCTTTGTAAAGTCTTATGCAGACGGTTCTATGATTGAAATTGCTGAAAAGTACGGCGTTCAAGAGGCTATTATAGAACAGAAATAATTACATATAAAAAAAATAAAAAATGTTAGGCAGGGGAATAATCCTCTGCCTAACTCTGTCAGGATGAATTAAATGTCATTTTCAATAGTATTTTCCGCATTACTCACCGGTTTTGGAAAAACATTAGAAATTTTTATCTTTACGCTTTTAGGTGCTTTGCCGTTAGGTCTTATTATTGCCTTTGGTTCTATGTGCAGGTTTGCTCCGCTTAAGGCTTTAATACGCACATTGGTTTGGGTAATAAGGGGTACCCCTCTTATGTTACAGCTTATTATAATTTATTACGGTCCCGGACTTGTGCTTGGTAACAACATATGGGGAATGGGCTCTTCGGGCAGAATGATAGCAACTGTTGTTGCTTTTATATTGAATTATGCATGCTACTTTTCCGAAATTTATCGCGGCGGTATTGAAAGTATAGCAAAAGGGCAATATGAAGCAGGTCAGGTTCTGGGAATGACTAAATCGCAAATTTTCTTTAAGATTGTTTTACTTCAGGTTGTGAAGCGAATAGTTCCGCCTATGAGCAATGAAATTATTACGCTTGTTAAAGATACTTCACTTTCAAGAATTATAGCAATTCAAGAATTGATTTTTGCCGGTGAGCGTTTTATAAAGCACGGCGGTATTATATGGCCGTTGTTCTTTACGGGTGTGTTTTATTTAGTGTTTAGCGGACTTTTGACTATACTTTTCGGATATATAGAAAAGAAATTGAGTTATTTTAATTAAGGAGGAGTTTTGATGCCGTTTTTAGAGGTTAAAAACATTAAGAAAACCTTTGGCAAAACCGAAGTTCTAAAGGGTATTGATTTTTCTCTTGAAAAAGGTAAAGTTCTCTCAATTATCGGTTCATCCGGCGGCGGAAAGACAACCTTGCTGCGTTGCTTGAACTTTTTAGAGTTTGCCGAAGAGGGTACGATTACTGTTGGCGGTAATCAAATTTATAATGCCGCTTCGCTAAAGGAATTAAACGATTCTGTCATAAGGGAAAATCGCTTGCATTTCGGACTTGTGTTTCAGTCATTTAATTTATTTCCTCAGTACACCGTGCTTAAAAACATAACATTAGCGCCGACTTTGTTGAATATGGATACGGCTGAAAATATTCAATATCAAGCTTTGAAGCTGCTGAGTCGGGTAGGTCTTGACGACAAGGTAAACAATTATCCTTGCGAGCTTTCGGGCGGTCAGCAACAGCGAGTTGCGATTGCGCGCGCGTTGGCGCTAAACCCCGATATACTCTGTTTTGATGAGCCTACAAGTGCGCTTGACCCTGAACTTACGGGCGAGGTACTTCAGGTAATAAAGTCGCTTAAAGAGTCGGGCAGTACAATGATTGTGGTAACGCACGAAATGGAATTTGCTAAAAATGTGTCCGACAAAATTATATTTATGGCAGACGGAATTATTGAAGAAATGGGCACACCTAAACAAATATTTGAAGATCCGAAGTCGGAAAAAACTCGTCGTTTTTTGCAAAACTCTTTGGAAAAAATTTAAAGGCGGTGCGTTATGAAAAAATATAACGAGGCTACTGAACAGCTATATACACTGATTTTGTCTTTAAAAAGCGCAGATGACTGTGCCGATTTGTTTGAAGATTTGTGTACGGCAAAAGAGCTCGAACAGATGGCTCAACGCGTAAAGGCCGCCGACTTACTGTTGCAGGGAAAAACCTATAATCAGGTTATGGAGGAATGTGATATTTCGTCGGCAACACTCAGCCGAGTTTCGCGTTGTGTGCAGTACGGCAAAGGATATAGCAGATTTTTAAGATAATTATTAAGCAAAATGCAACCGTTTTATAATTTTTATGTTTCGGTTGCATTATTTTATATCTTTGTATTTTATTTTGTCAAAATCAATAAAAATACTTGACATTTTTTAATAAATGATGTATCATTGTAACAATAAAAGTTTTTGTGGAGATTTAATGCAACAAGACAGTACCGAAGAAGTAACAAAAATATCCGACAGTGACCTCGTTAATTACATAAATAACGGGGAATATGCCTATTTACAGCCCCTAATAAATCGATATATGCCTTATGTTATAAGTGTTGCTTCACGCTATAAGGCAGGCGGTTATGACACCGAAGATTTTATTCAGGAGGGTGTGCTTGCGATTTTTTCGGCGGTAAAAGCGTTTGACGGCAGCAAGGCCTCTTTTAAAACATTTGTAACGCTTTGCATAAACAGGGCTATTACCTCGTCGGTATCCCGTGTGGCTGGTTCGCAAAAGCACATTCCCGACGGTTTGATTTTTCCGATTGATGATGTCGAGTTGCCCGATTTGAATAATCCCGAAAGTATTTTTATTGAAAAAGAAAGTTTTAACGATTTAGAACATACAATTAAAAATGAACTGTCTGATTTCGAATATCAGGTTTTATGTGAGTTTTTAACCGGAAAAACATACGCCGAAATTTCCGAGGTTTTGGGCGTTTCGGCAAAGTCGGTTGATAATGCTTTAAAGCGTATTCGCTCAAAAATTAAAAAATAGTTTGAAACGGCAATTTGCCGTTTATATATGCCCAAGTAGTTTAATAAGCAAAGCGTTGTTTAAAACAAAGATGTCGGTGCGATTCCGTCCGGGGCGAATAACCAAATCAAGTGAGGTAAAAAAAATGTTTGAAGACAAGACCCTAGTTTGCAAAGAATGCGGAGAAGAGTTCGTATTTTCTGCAAGAGAACAGGAATTTTATGCAGAGAAAGGTTTCGAGAACGAACCGCAGAGATGCAAACCCTGCCGCGATAAGCGCAAGAATGCAGGAAGGGCTCCCCGTGAAATGCACGAAGCTGTATGTGCGGCATGCGGCGGCGTAGCGCGTGTACCTTTTGTTCCGCGTGATGACCGTCCGGTTTATTGCAGTGAATGCTTTGCAAAAATGAAGGAAGAAGAAGCACCGACAGAAACAGAGGCCGAATAATTAAATTCTTTTGCCACACTTTATTATTAAGTGTGGCAATTTCTTTGTGAAAATATACATTTTATTATAATGTATCGGTAACTAATAATTAACATTTTCTTCATACAATTGACAGATTATTGTTTTATTATATAATCAGCAGATTGATTTTGCCTTTTTTGTTTCGGAGGGAGAGTTTTATGGAAAATAAAAAAATACTTGTTGTTGATGACGATCAGAATATTTGCGAGCTTTTGCGGTTGTATCTTGAAAAAGACGGATTTGAAACCGTTGTTGCCAACGACGGCGGACAGGCATTGCAGCTTGCGCAAATACATAATCCCGATCTTATTTTGCTCGACATAATGTTGCCCGTTCTTGACGGCTGGCAGGTATGCAGAGAAATAAGAAAGACTTCGAATGTGCCTATTATTATGCTTACTGCAAAGGGCGAAACCTTTGACAAGGTTTTGGGGTTAGAACTGGGTGCAGACGATTATGTTACCAAGCCATTTGATACAAAAGAGGTAGTTGCCCGAATGAAGGCGGTGCTTAGGCGCAGTAATGAAAATGAGAAAAACGACGCCGTAAAAGAGGTTAGATATGACAAGCTTCGTATAAATATTACCAACTATGAGTTGGTAGTTGACGGAAAGTCAATCGATACGCCGCCTAAGGAGCTTGAGCTTATATATCATCTTGCGAGCAATCCGAACCGCGTTTATACACGCGATCAGCTGCTTGACGAGGTTTGGGGCTTCGATTATTACGGTGATTCGCGTACCGTTGATGTTCATGTAAAAAGATTGCGTGAAAAGCTTGAGGGAGTATCTGACAAGTGGTCGCTTAAAACCGTGTGGGGCGTAGGTTATAAATTTGAGGTAAAATAAGCTATGCGACAAAAACTGTTTAAAAAGCAAATAGGTGCTATTGCTTTGATTGTGTTGCTGACACTTTCTTCAGTGCTTGTTATTCTTACATTTGTATTCAATAATTATTTTGCTAAAGAAAAGTATAATTCTTTGCAAAGGTCATGTGAAACGGTTTCTGATTTTGTCGAATATATAGCGCAGGACAACGAGCAAAATTACGATAAATTTTCTTTGTACTATATAATGCAAAATTTATCGAATGTTTCGGATTTTGATATATTTATAACCGATAAAAACGGTGTTATCACGATTTGCAGCTGTGACAGCTGGAGCGCGGACGGCAAATGTGAGCATACAGGCATGCAGATTGATATTAACACTATATCTTCGATGATGTCGGGCGACGGAAGAACTATAAGCAAACTCGGAATTTACAGCAACCCTCATTACGCATATGCGGTTAAGCTCAAATACGGCGACGAAACCGATGTCGGTTATGTGGTTACAACCGACTCTATTTCGGAAGTTACCGATTTTATAAAAAAGGTAGCCCAAATTTATGTTATTTCGGTTATAATACCGCTGTTATTTACTTTTATTGCAATGTCGGTAATGACATATCGGCTTACAAAGCCTCTAAAGCTTATGTCTGAAGCGGCAAAGGCTATGGCTAAAGGAGATTTTTCTCGCAGAATACCCGTAACCCGTGATGATGAAATAGGTCAGCTTGCGGTTTCGTTTAATCAAATGACAAATTCGCTTGCACGACTTGAAGATGTAAGAAAAAGCTTTATTGCAAATGTGTCTCACGAGCTTAAAACACCGATGACCACAATAGGCGGTTTTATCGACGGTATAATGGACGGCACGATACCGCCCGACAAACAGAATTATTATTTGCAGATTGTTCATGATGAGGTTAAGCGACTTTCGCGCATGGTTGAGTCGATGCTCAGCGTATCAAGGCTTGAATCAAATGAATTTGTTTTAAATTCCGAACCGTTCAACTTTAAAGAACAGGTTTTGAGTATTGTGATAGCCCAAGAGCAAAGAATAGATAAAAAGCACCTGAACATCGAGGGGCTTGACACCCTGCCGGATATTACGGTAAATGCCGATAAGGATTTGATTCACAGGGTTGTATATAACCTTGTTGATAATGCTGTTAAATTTTCAAATGACGGCGGCAGTATTAAATTTGCATCAAAATACGACTCAAAAAATGTGACCTTCAGAATTGAAAATACGGGTCGAGGAATACCGCAAAGCGAATTGCCTTATGTGTTTGAAAGATTTTATAAGGTTGACAAATCGCGTTCGACAAACAAGGAAAGCACGGGACTCGGGCTTTATATTGTTAAAACGATAATTAAAAATCACGGCGGCACTATTTCGGTTTCAAGTATTGAAAATCAGTTTACTGCATTTGAATTTACATTACCGATAAACAGATAGGAGTTACTTACAAATGGATGAATTTAATAAGGATTTTAATTTAAAAGACGATAACGGTGCAGAACAAACGCAAGAGAAGGCGACAACTCAAAATTCCGACGCACCCGAAGGCATTGATACCCAAAACGAAAAAGACAGTAGCGGTGCGGAAGATTTTTCCGACGACGCTTCTTCAATGTGGGGAAAGGTTGATTATACGCCCGTTAAACCAATTGAAGATTATAAGCCGATGAGCAAGGGTTTAAAGGCGTTTTGTGTTGTTATTGCGGCGGTGTTACTGCTTACCGGAACATGCACGGCGGGTTACTTTTTCGGCAGAAGCAGCGTAAAAAACAGTTACATCGGTAATGCAGTCAATGTTGATTTAAGCGCTAAACCGAATAATACCGACCCAAATACACCTGCTCAGATTTATGAAATAGTTAACAAATCTATTGTAGGTATCAGGGTGTATAACGCGGCAGGCGAGGCAAGCGACGCTTCGGGTGTTATTTATTCAAAGGATGGATATATAGTTACAAACGACCATATATATTCGGAAATAGGAGCACCGGAGTTTAAGGTGTTTATGTATGACGGAACCGAGTACAACGCAACTTATGTTGCAGGAGATTCGGTAAGTGACTTGGCAGTTTTAAAAATTGATGCCAAAAATCTACAGGCTGCCGATTTCGGCAACTCAAACGAGCTTATAAACGGCGAGTCGGTAGTTGCAATGGGCAGGCCGAACGATGCCACTGATTTTACCTCAATTACCGGCGGTATGATTTCACTTACAAAACGCCGTGTTAAAACAACCTCAAGCTATACTTCAAGACTTATTCAAACCGACAGTGCAATAAATCCCGGTTCGTCGGGCGGCGCGCTTGTTAATATGTACGGTCAGGTTGTTGGAATTACATCTTCAAAGCTTGCGGGTGTAGAATATGACGCGGTAGGCTTTGCTATTCCTACTACAACAATGAAAAGGGTTGTAGAGCAGCTTATTTCAGACGGAAAGGTGACCGACCGTGCTAAACTCGGAATTACCTATACCGAAATCAATTCGGTTACTGCCGAGATGAAAAAATATGCCGCGGTAGGTCTTTTGGTTGTATCGGTAGGCGAGGACAGTGATATTTACGGAAAAATCGTTGAGGGAGATATTATCACACATGTAAACGGTATGGAAATCACAAATGATGATATTATTCTTGATGTAATAGATGACTGCAAGGCGGGCGATACTATTTCGCTGACTGTACTTAAAAACAACGGAAACACGGTTGATTTTGATGTAAAGCTTAAAGCAAACAGAAGCGATTCGAGTTATTCGTCAACAATTAACAGTGAGCGTGATGAGCAGCCGCAGCAGGGTAATTCGTCGGGCGGATCGTTTAATTTTCCGTTCGGAGAATAATAAACAGAAAATCGCAGGGGACATAAGCAGAGCTTAATTGCTTTGCTTATGTCTTTTTTATTTTTAAAAAATTTCCTTTATTAAAATTTATCTGTTTTGGGAAAATTAAAAACAGATTGGAAGTGATTATATGAAAAAATTTGTTAAATTTGTATTTTGTATGTTTTTTGTTTTTTGCAGCATCATTTTTACTTCGGTTTATTTGATGAGTAATACGGTGGAAAAAAATTATAAGGTGAACCGCGGCGGTGAGTTGCAAATAGACAGCTTAATACCCGTAACCGCTGTATATAACGGCGTGAAAATGTCACAAAGCAATCAAAATCATTCGGTGGGAGACAGTTTTAAGGTTGATTTAAAAATTTTCGGGGTAATACCGTTTTCGACGGCAAATGTAGAGGTTGTTGACAGCATGCATGTGGCGGTGCTGGGTAATCCGTTCGGTATGAAAATATATACCGACGGGGTGCTTGTAATAGAGGCAACAGATGTCAACACGCCAAGCGGTAATATTAACCCCGCGATCAGTGCGGGTATTAAAATCGGCGATTATATAAAAACCGTAAACGGACAAAAGATAAGCTGCAATGAAGAGCTTTCGCAAAAGGTTACGGAAAGCAACGGTGATTCTTTGTCTGTTGAGGTTTTAAGAGCGGGCAAAACCATGAGATTTAATGTTATACCGATTTTTGACAGCAGCGCAGGCACCTATAGAATCGGCATATGGGTGCGCGACAGCTCGGCAGGTGTAGGAACACTAACCTTTTACAGCCCCGCAAACGGTATTATTTGCGGTCTCGGTCACGGAATATGCGATTCCGATACAGAAACCCTGCTTGATGTTGATAAAGGCGAGCTTGTGGGTGCCAGTATTTTATCGGTAGAAAAGGGAAGCGCGGGTAATCCGGGTGCTTTAAAGGGAAAATTTACCTATGATAGTATTGCAGATATTCAACTTAATTGCGAAAACGGTGTGTACGGCTTTGCGAAGCAAAAAATATCGACGCCCAATCTTACCGAGATTGCCTTAAAGCAGGAGGTTTATGACGGTGACGCACAGATACTTTGCACCGTAAGCGGCGACACACCCAAGCTTTATTCGTGTACCGTTAAAAAAAGCAATTCCAACCGCTCAAACACACAAAATTTGATTGTGACCGTGACCGACCCCGAGCTTATTGAAAATACGGGCGGAATTGTGCAGGGCATGAGCGGCAGTCCGATTTTGCAGGATGGCAAGCTTATAGGGGCGCTTACGCATGTGCTTGTAAAAGACAGCCTTACGGGCTACGGAATTTATGCCGAGAATATGCTCGAAACAGCAGAGTCTGTCGCCGAACGGCAATTAAAAGATGCATCATAATTAAAAGCAGTAAGCGGCGTGTGTGCCGCTCACTGCTTTTCTGCTTGAAAGTTCTTGAATGTTAAGTTTAGGTTAAGTTATTTATAAACCTTTAACCAGTCTACAATAAATTCTTGCGGGAGGTCTTTGTCTTTTACTTCGCCGTACCAAGCGCCGCTGCCTTCGGGACCTATGTAGCAGGTAAACTTAATATAAGCCGACTTTACGTCTTCTACAGGCTCGATGTCTGTGTTTGCCTTTGCAAGCTCACCGTTTACATAGTAGTAAAGGCCGTATTCATCCCAAACACAGGAAAACTCTTGGTATTCGCCGTATTTGAAACCCGGAATTATATAAAACTTGCCGAGAGAGCTCTTTGTTTTGCCCATATCGTCTGTCCAACCGGGTTCCCAATAATGCTCGGTGTGAGCAGAGCCTATGGTGTCAGGGTGATTGAAAATTTCCATAATATCGATTTCGCTGCAACCGTGAAAATCGTCGCCTGTATCAGTGCGCTTAAAGAAATATTCTTCACGGTATTTGCCTTCAGGCATTAGCCAAAATGCGGTAAATACGCCGGTGCGCAGGCTCGGAACCTTCATTTTTGCGGTAAAACAACCGTATTTTTGAGAGAATTTTCCCATAGTCCGAACACCCGCATCGGTGTACCAATACTCGACGCCGTTCCTTACTATTGGCTTGTCAAGCTTTGAAAATTCAAGACAAAGCTGACCGTTTTTGACATAGTTATCTTTAACGGGTGTGATAGACATATTTGTTTTAGCGCCGTAGGGCACGCCGCTCCAAAGGTCGGTGTTGTATGTGTCAAAGTTATCCTCAAGAGTTTTTTCCCACTTTTTAAGCTTAATTTGCAAGGTGGATTTATACTGCGGCATGGGCTTGTATGTTGCGGTTATAGTCAGCGTTTTTCCGGTTTGTCTGATTTCATCGGGAATTACAATTCGGTCTTCGGTAATCCAAACAAGCGGTAAATCAAAGTCTAAATCATATTGCTCCATAGGTATTTTGTTGCTCTTGAAGGTTATAAAATAATCATATTTAACGGCATAATCGGGAATTCCCGGGTGATACTGTTTAAGATGGAATAAAAAATCATCGCACGGTTTGCCGTTACAAAAGCCTTCGATTTTTACATATCTTTCAAAGTCAGTCATAGATTCAACCTCACATATTATTTATATACTCTGAGCCAGTCAACCATCATTGATTGCGGCAGGTCTTTGTCTTCAACCTCTCCCCAAAACGCGCCGCTGCCCTTAGGACCTATGTAGCAGGTATAAAGTATATATGCCGGTTTTACATCGTCAACAGGAGCTATATTGGTGTTTGCTTTTGCAAGCACACCGTTTACATAATAGTAAAGTCCGTATTCATTCCAAACACAGGCATATTCCTGATATTCACCGTCTTTATAGCCGGGAATAGTGTAATCATACCCGAGCGAGCTTTTTGTTTTACCCTTATCATCGGTCCAATTAGGTTCCCAAAAATGCTCGGTGTGGGCACAGCCGCGTGTGGCAGGATAGTGGAATATTTCCATAATGTCTATTTCGCTGCAACCGTGAAAATCGTCGCCTGTATCGGTGCGTTTAAAAAAGTAATCTTCACGGTATCTGCCTTCGGGTACGAGCCAGAACGCCGAGAAAATACCTGTGGGAATGGCGGGTACCCGCATTCTTGTGGAAAAACAACCGTATTTTTGCGAAAACTTACCCTTTGTAATAAGACCTGCGTCCGAATAGTAACATTCTTTACCGTTTCTGATTGTGGGGGTTTCGTGCTTTTCAAAATCAAGGCACAATTTTCCGTCACGCACATAGTTGTCTTTAACCAATGTAAATGCCATATCAACCTTTGCGCCGTCACTGCGAGGTGTCCATAAATCTTTGTTATAACTTTCAAAATTGTCTTCAAGTGTCATTTCGTATTTGCGAAGTTTAATTTTAAGCGTTGCTGTATAATCGGGGTCATAACTGCAATGAAGCGACACTACAAGTGTTTCGCCTGTTTGCCTTATATGGTCGGGAATAATAATTTCATCAGCCTTAAACCAAATTTCTGGCAAATTTGCTCTTATATTACAGCCTTTTGCGCTTATTCGCTCACCTTTAAAGGTGATATAATAGTTATAGACTAACGAATAGCCCGGCACACCGGGGTGATATTTTTCAAGATGAATTTTGAAATCATCGCACGGCTCGCCCTTGTAAAAGCCTTCTTCTTTAACATTTAATTCGAAATCGGTCATTTGTTTAACCTCCAAATACATTTTCGGAACGCATGCTCCGCTTGAAATATATCACATTGTGTTTCAAAAGTAAAGGATTGTTAAATAATAAACTAATGATATTTCGGCAACCAATCTCCGTGAGTCTCAATAAGGTCATCAACCATTTTTTTGATTGTGTCAATGTCGAGCTCGGACGCTGTGTGCGGGTCGAGCATTGCCGCTTGATAAATGTGTTCTTTTTTAAGGGTGTGAGCAGCCTCTATTGTAAGAATCTGAACATTTATGTTTGTCATATTCATAGCGGCGCACTGTACGGGCAAATCGCCAACGAAGCAGGGGTTTACACCGTTGCGGTTAATAAGGCAGGGAACCTCTACGCAGGCTTGCTTCGGAAGGTTTGTAATAAGCCCGTTATTTATAACATTGCCGCCGATTTCATAAGGCGTGCCTGTGATAACGGCTTCCATTATATGCGACGCATACTCTAATGAGCGGGTATGCGTTTTTTCGCCGCTTTCTAGTATTTCGGCGTATTCTTTTTTCCAGTTTTCGATTTGGTTTACACAGCGGCGGGGATATTCGTCAAGCGGAATGTTATATTTTTTAATAAGCTCGGGGTATTTTGATTTAATATAAAACGGGTTGTATTCGGCGTTGTGTTCGCTTGATTCGGTGCAGTAATAACCGAAATGCTTTATATAATCAAGGCGCACCTTGTTGTAGCAATCGGGATTATTAAGCTCGGCGTCAATTTTTGACTTTATTTCGGGGTAGAGGTCACGGCCGTTTTTATCCTTAATTTCAAGCAGCCACGCCATGTGGTTAATGCCTGCAATAAGCTGGGTACATTCATCGGGGTTGTAATCCATTTTAAGTGTTTCAAACAGCGATTTGGTGCATACTTGTACGCTGTGACAAAGTCCGACGGTTTTTATGGGTGTGTAGCGCAGCATATAACCTGTAAGCATTGCCATGGGGTTGGTATAATTTAAAAATAAAGCGTCGGGGCATACCTCTGACATATCGTCGGCAAAATCCTGCATTACGGGTATTGTGCGAAGAGCGCGCATAATTCCGCCTATGCCGATGGTATCGCCGATTGTTTGACTAAGACCGTATTTTTTAGGAACTTCAAAATCTATGATTGTGCAGGGGTCGTAAAGCCCTACTTGAATTGCGTTTACAACAAAATTTGCACCTTTAAGTGCCGCTTTTCGGTTTTCAACGCCGCAGTAACATTCGATTTTTCCGTAGCCGCCGAGATTTTTTTGAAGCGCCTCTAAAATAATGCGGCTTTCTTTAAGCCTTTGGGCGTCGATATCATAAAGCGCAAATATGCTGTCACGCAGATACTCCGACAGCATACAGTCACCTATGACCCTTCGGGCAAAAACGGTGCTTCCTGCACCCATAAATGTAATTTTCATAAGAATTCACCTTTCTGTATTTTTTTATTTCAGTTTATATTGACAGGGCATTATTGTAAATGATAGAATGTTGTTATAATTTGTAATTTTGTTGTTTTTAATAAAGGGTGTTTTTAATATGGATTTACACGAGATAGTAGTAAATAAAGGGTATAGCGACATAAACCCTATTCAGTTCGGTTACGAAAAATGTGAGAGTCGGCACAGCTTCGGTCCTGCAATAAGAACGCATTGGCTTTTGCATTATGTTGTTTCGGGCAAGGGGTATTTCAGAATTGAAAACAGAGAGTATAGTATTAGTCAGGGCAGTATATTTTTTATTCCGCCTTTTGTTGAAACCTATTATGAAGCAGACAAAAGCGACCCTTGGGAATATATTTGGGTGGGCTTTACAAAGAGCGAAAAAATAAGTTTGGAATTAGAAGATGTTATGTATATACCGTCTGCACGGTCGGTATTTGAAAATATGAAAAAGTGTTCAAGTCTGCAATCGGGAAGAACGGAGCTTTTGTGCGGAAGTATATGGAACTTTATTTCGCTTTGCTATGACCTGAAAAACAGAAATGTTGACTATGTTGACAATGCGCTTAATATAATTGAGTCGGAATATATGTTGCCGCTGAGTATTAAAGGAGTAGCCGAAAGAGTAGGTTTGGAAAGAACATATTTTTCAAATCTTTTCAAAAACAGGGTTGGAGTATCACCGAAACAGTTTTTGTTGAGAACACGAATGGAAAAAGCCGCGTTGTTTTTGTCTGAATACAAATATAATGTGTCTTTGACGGCAATGTCAGTGGGGTACAGTGATGTGTATGCCTTTTCAAAAACCTTTAAGCAATACTTTGGGGTGTCGCCTTCAAAATACAGATAATATTGATCTTGATTTTTACAAAATAAGAATTATAATTGATATCAAGAGGTGTGATTTATGAAAATTTTAAGCATTGGCAACAGTTTTTCGCAGGACGCGCACAGATGGCTGTATGACATTTGCAAAAGCGCCGACAAGGAAATATATAATGCTAACCTTTATATAGGCGGTTGCACGCTTTATAATCATTGGAATAAATTCCTCAGCAACGAGGCGGCGTATGAATATCAAATTAAGGGTGAAACCGTTAAAATGATATCGCTTAAAGAGGCGTTGAGCGCTGAAAAGTGGGACATTGTAACTTTTCAGCAGGCCAGCGGCCACAGCGGAAGATATGATACATACGAACCGTTTTTAAGCGATTTATACCGTGAAGTAAGGCTTGCATGCCAAAATGCGAAGTTTTATTTTCACAGGACATGGGCTTATGAGACTGATTTTGAAAGCGAAGCCTTTGCTTTTTATAACAATGACCAGCACTATATGTACGAAGCAATATGCGACGCTTCAAAAAAGGCTGCCGAAAGCTCAAAGCTTCAGATTATACCGTCGGGCGATGTAATACAGTATTTGAGAGATAATACCAATGAATTTGACTGTAAAAACGGCGGTTTATCACTTTGCCGCGACGGGTTTCACCTGTCATATATTTACGGCAGATTTGCGGCGGCGTTAACATGGTATTGCACCTTGTTCGGCGGCAAGGCCGCGGATATTGATTTTGTGCCGAAGCTTGAGGGTGAAACCACGGACGAAAGGCTTATAAATATAATAAAAAATGCGGTAGATACAGTTGTTGAAGGGAAATAATTATGGCTCAGGTTTTAGAAATTGCAATGATGATAGCATTCGGCTTTTCGTGGCCCAATAATATATTGACAACGCTTAAAAATAAATCCACTAAGGGTAAAAGTCTTGCTTTTTTGTTGCTGATTGATTTCGGTTATGTTTGCGGAATAGCGGGCAAAATTATAGGCGGACATTTTGTTTGGTATGTCCTGTTCTTTTACATACTTAATTTTGTAATGGTTACTACCGATTTGATACTCTATTTTTATTACCGTGCCAAAGAGAAAAAAGCAGAATAATTAAAATTTAATTATTAAAGCGACATCATAACGGATGCCGCTTTAATTTTTTACTCGTAATCTTCAAGTATAATTTCTGCCTGAGCCTGCGTTGCCACGGATATACCTTTACAGAAAAATTGTATATCCTGTTCGGGCAGTGTGTTTAAAACAATGCCGTCATATACCTTGATAGGCTTTTCGTTTTCAAAAAGGGCAACGGAATTTTTATATGCTTTAAGAGTGTAGGTTGTATCTTGCTTTGTGTTTTTATAAAAAATCAAAATATATACAACTGCGGCAAGTATCAATAAAATCGCTAAACACGGGAATATAAGTTTTTTAAATATTATCGACATAAAATCACCTCATACAGTCAATTAAAGTATTCCCTTAAAATAATGTTAATATTAGTTAAAAAATTGTAACTATGAAAAATCGACATTTTGATGTATAATAAATCAGTATAATGGAATTTGTATGCACTTTTCGGAGGTGTTTTTATGAATAATGATGATATTTTCAGTCACAGCGACCCTGAAAACGATGAAAATAAATCATTGGATCTTAACAGTTTTTCATCGGGGGCTGTCGATGACGCACGCAAAAAACGAAAAAAGAAAAAGCTTGGTAAGCAACGCTTTTTAAAAATGTTTTTGACCGTTGTGCTTGTGGGTATTATAACCGTAAGTATAATTGCCGGTACATTTTTAGTTTATGCGTTTACAATGGTTGACGGTACGATGGATGTTAACCTTGACGATTTGGAGCTTAATTTTACCACTACTATTTATGTGCAGGACAAGTCAAGCGATCAATGGGTTGAGTATCAGCGGCTTCATGGCGAATATAACAGAATTTGGGTACCGTATGACGAAAAAGCGGCTAATGACAATGAGAATACCGAATATAAGGGTATTCCGCAAAAGTTGGTTGACGCATTTGTCGCTATTGAGGATAAACGATTTTATACGCATTACGGCGTGGACTGGAAGCGAACCTTCGGTGCGGTTATAAATACCTTTATACCGATTTATTCATCGCGTCAAGGCGGTTCGACCATTACGCAACAGCTGGTAAAAAATTTAACCGGCGATAAGGATACCAGCGCAAGCCGTAAGGTGCGTGAAATAATGAGGGCAAGATACCTTGAAAGCAAATATGCAAAACCGACAATAATCGAATGTTATCTCAACACCATACCCATGGGTCACGGACTTTACGGTGTTGAGGTTGCGGCAAACTATTATTTCGGAAAAAGCGTTAATGAGCTTACCCTGCTTGAATGTGCATCTCTTGCTTCGATTACCAAAGCACCGTCAAATTATGCTCCGGATGATGCGCCTGAAAACAATAAGGCTCGGCGAGAAACAGTGCTTTCGCTTATGCTTGAGGAAAAGTATATCACCAAGGAAGAATATGACGCCGCCATGGGCGAAGAATTTAATTTGGTGGCGTCGAAGGAGCAGCTTAACGAAAGTGAGGTCAACAACTATTTTGTTGATGCTTTGATAGTTAATGTAACCAAAGATTTAGCCCAAAAATACGGTTGGGATGACGCACATGCCGCTGAAAATTTTTACAGCGGAGGATATAAGATTTATGCTACGCTTGACCCCGCAATACAGTCGAATGTTGACGAGGTGTTTTCAAATGCGGAAGCTTACGGCATTAAGGGCAAGGACGGCAATCAGCTACAGGGTGCCTTTACGGTTATGGACTATAACGGACGGGTTAAAGGTTTAGCCGGCGGAATAGGTCAGAAAACCGTAAATTTAGGTCTGTCGGGCTTTAACCGCGCTACCGACGCCGTTCGGCAACCCGGCTCTACAATGAAACCGATTGCGGCATACGCGCCCGCTATTGAGCAGGGGCTGATAAATTATTCTTCAATAGTTAATGATACCGCAACAAGCTACAAGGGCTGGACCCCTAAAAACTGGTACAGCTCTTATTGGGGAAATGTCACCGTTCAGTATGCGCTTGAGCGTTCGATAAATACAATACCCGTATATCTTGTTAACAAGATGACTCCGCAGGTTAGCTATGAATTTTTGACACAAAAGTTGGGTATTACAACACTTAATGAAAATGATATAGATTTGTCTCCGCTGGGAATGGGCGGCACTAACGGCGGTATTACCACAATAGAGTCGGCAGCGGCCTATGCAATTTTCGGAAACGGCGGAATTTACCGTGAGCCTACGCTTTATTATGCGGTTTATAATCAACACAATGATGTTGTGCTTTCACACGAAGAGGTTGAGCCTACCGTGGCAATAAGCGAAGATACCGCAACGGTTATGAATAAGTTGCTTCAAAATGTTGTCTATGGCTCTAACGGCACGGGCAGAGGCGCCGCGGGATATATATCAAATATGAAGATTTATGCCAAAACCGGTACCTCAAATAATTCAAATGACCTTTGGTTTGTAGGCGGCACACCGTATTATGTGGCTTCGTGCTGGTGCGGTTACGATACGCAACAGACTATTTCGGACAGCGCCATTGCACTTAAAATGTGGGGCGCAGTTATGTCAAAGGTACATTCGGGACTTGAGGCAAAGTCATTTGAAGAAAGTAGTTATGCGGTAAGCAGATATTATTGCACCGAAACGGGATTGCTTGCAACCGACGCGTGCCCTTCGAAATCGGTAGGTTGGTATAAAAAGAATAATGTTCCGTCTGTATGTACTTCACATTCGGGTACTGCGCTTGACGCACCGAAAGCTGAAAAAGGAGATTCCGAAAAGACTGAAAATACCGAAGGAAATGCCCAATAAAATAATCAATTTAATTATTGACAATCTTTTGTTATGTGGTAAAATTAGACTGTAAATATTTTCCGAAAGGCAATGAGTAAAATGGAAGAGTTAATTAAAAAGATTAGTGATATCGGGGTGGTTCCCGTTATCAAAATCGACAATGCAAAGGACGCTGTTCCGCTGGCGGCTGCACTGAAAAAGGGCGGTTTATGCTGCGCCGAGGTAACCTTTAGAACCGATGCGGCTGAAGAGGCTATCAAATTGATAGTAAAGGAGTACCCCGATTTTCTTGTAGCGGCAGGTACAGTGCTTACTCCTAAACAGGCAGACGCCGCAATGAATGCGGGTGCTTCGTTTATAGTAAGCCCCGGTCTTAACCCAATAGTTGTTAAACATTGCATAGAAAAGGGATATCCGATAATACCCGGTGTTTGTACTCCGAGCGAGGTAGAGCAGGCAATGTCTTTGGGTCTTACTTATCTAAAGTTTTTCCCCGCAGAAGCGGCAGGCGGCGTTAAAATGATTAAGGCCATGGCGGCTCCCTACACAAAAATTAAGTTTATGCCTACAGGCGGTATAGGACCTAAAAATCTTGCAGATTATCTGAATTGCAAGGCTATATTTGCCTGCGGCGGCAGTTGGATGGTGCCGGGCGATAAAATTACCGATGGCAAGTTTGACGAAATCGAACAGCTCACCCGTGAGGCTGTAGAACTTTTAAAGGAGATTAGAGGATAATGGCAAGAATTATTACTTTCGGTGAAATTATGCTGCGCTTGGCTCCCAACGGTTATTACAGATTTTTCCAAAATGACCAAATGCAGGCGACCTTCGGCGGCGGTGAGGCAAATGTTGCGGTTTCGCTTGCAAACTACGGTATGGACAGCGTTTATGTAACAAAGCTTCCTTCGCACGCAATAGGTCAGGCGGCTGTAAATTCGCTTCGTGCCTTCGGCGTTGACACATCAAATATTGTTCGCGGCGGTGAACGCGTGGGTATTTATTACCTTGAAAAAGGCGCTTCACAGCGTGGCTCGGTTTGTATTTATGACCGCAAATATTCGGCTATTCAGCAGGCTACCGTCGAAGATTTTGATTGGGATAAAATTTTTGAAGGTGCCGATTGGTTTCACTTTACAGGTATTACACCCGCACTCGGACCGAATGTAGTTGAAATATGCCGCGAGGCTTGCAAAGCCGCTAAAGCAAAGGGCGTAAAAATTTCATGCGACCTTAACTACCGCGGTAAGCTTTGGACCCGTGAAGAAGCAAGGGCGGCAATGACCGACCTTTGTCAGTATGTTGATGTTTGTATTTCAAATGAAGAAGACGCAAAGGATGTATTCGGAATTGAGGCCGAGGGCACCGACATTTACGGCGGTAAATTAAATCATGAGGGATACAAGTCTGTTGCAAAACAGCTTGCAGATAAATTTGGCTTTGAAAAGGTTGCAATTACACTTCGCTCTTCGATTTCGGCGAGTGATAATGATTGGGCGGGTATGCTTTATGACGGCGAGAACTATTGCTTCTCTAAGTCCTATCATTTACATATTGTTGACCGTGTAGGCGGCGGTGATTCCTTCGGCGGCGGACTTATTTATTCACTTCTTACCGGAAAATCTACGCAAGATGCCATTGAGTTTGCGGTAGCGGCGTCGGCGCTTAAGCATTCGGTTGAGGGCGATTATAACCGTGTAACCGTTTCTGAAGTTGAAAAGCTTGCGGGCGGCGACGGTTCGGGTCGAGTTCAGCGTTAAATATTTTTAAAAATAAAAAAAGCAACTGTCTTTTGATTTGTAAGGCAGTTGCTTTTCTATTTATATTAAGAAGCTTGTAAAGCCGACGGCTTTTCCTAAAATTATTATTTTGTCGAGCTGTTCGCCCGTAAATACAAAGGGCTGATATTTTGAGTTGCAGGCAACGAGAGTTAAGGTATCATCGTTTAGATAAACCCGTTTGAGCGTCGCCTCATCGTCAACAAGCACCGCGGCAATTTCGCCGTTTTCGACGGTTGGCTGTTGGCGTATATAAACAATGTCGCCGTCCATAATGCGGGCGTCAATCATGCTGTCACCCGTACAGCGCAGGGCAAAATCCGCCTTAATATCTTCGGGAACGATTGTTTCACCATCAAAATTTTCGGTAGCAAATATAGGTGTTCCGCAGGCGATAGTGCCTAAAATAGGAATACGGTTCATTTTGGGTAAGGCGCAAACATTTTTATAAGACATATAGTCATTATCTATAAAAGACGATGGGTCAACACCGAAAATTGCCGAAAGCTTTTTTATGGTGTCGCGCTTTAAATTTTTAACCGTACCGCATTCCCACTTTTGAACCGCCGCACGCTGAACACCTAAAAGCGCGCCCAATTCCTCTTGCGAGTAACCCCTTTCGGTACGAAGACTTTTAATATAACTACCAATACTCATATAACCTAACCTACCTTCCATGGGGTATTGTATCTTAATTTTAGCAAAATGTCAAGCAAAAATTAAAAAAATCTAAAATAAAGATACAAAACTCTTGACAAATCAAAAAAGATATGGTAATATTTGAGTATCTTAAAAAGATACAAAAAATAACAGGAGGATAAGAATGAATTACATAGTTATTGAAGGAATAGGTCTTTACCTGTTTTTAGCTTTATTATTGGCGCTGGTGCTGTTGAGCGTTGCGTGCCTTATATGCGCGGCTTATGCCGACAGGCGAAACCTTATTCTTTGGGAGTTATTAAAATGCGAAACACGCAAAAACAAAATGCTGTCAAAGGCCAATTTTAAACTTAAATTAAAATACGGGGAATTGAGTACCGATGATTTGAAAAGCTTACAGATGCAACAACTGCGGAAAGGTTTTTTCAACACCGCAAATTTATTATGAAACACATAATCTTGACAGTCCGCCTTATGAAAGAGAGGCGATATGCCCTAAATGTCAATCCTTAGATTTTATTACCTTTGAACCGTTTGTTGAAAAAAGTGAGGCTGCCGAAAGGCTTTTAAATTCGATAGCGGCTTTTAACCGATATTCCGACATCATAAAAAATGTTTTCGGAAATCTATCGGCAAACCGAGATTTTGAAGAGGGATATGAAACGCTTACCGAATTTATAAGCGAAATCTTTTCTTTTATTACGGTTGATAAGGAAAGAGAAATATTTAATTTAAAAAATCAGAATGATATACAGAAAATTTTATTGTATTTGAAGGGATAAGAGATGGAAAGTAATACATGCGTATGCGGAAGCAAATCTGCAAAAAACGGCATTTGTGAGGAATGTATGCGTTTATTGCGGGCAAAACGCAGTAAGAACATAAAAATAGTTGAAAAATTCAGGGAAGATTATAACCGTATGCACGGTACATATAAATCATACGGTCAGTTTGTGGCAATGCTCGACGGCATTGCAAGGAGGAAAAATCGTTTTGACAGTAGAAGACAAGAAAAAAATATTAAAAAACTACGGTAAAATAGATGACCGCATAGAACAGCTGCGACGCGATAAAGAAAGAAGCCGCATTTGCGATACATATCAAAGCATGTATTTTAACGGTGAGGTAAAAGGCGGCAATAAAAAAGGAACGGTAGTTGAGATAGCGGTTGAAAACAGGGCCGAAGATTTTGACGCTCTTATAAAAAAAGAACTTGAAGAGTTATATGAATTGAGAATAAAAATCGAACATGCAATTTACTCGTTAGATGATATTACCGAGCAAAGATTACTGCGGTTGCTGTATTTGGGTGAAATAGATGAATACGGTGACAGATACCGATATTCGTTTTCTGAAATTTCAAATATATTAAGTTACAGCGAAAGGCAGATTTACAGAATATATAAAAAGGCGCTTATGAATCTGCCGGATATAATTTAAGCATGTCAGTGAATGTCAGTAAAAGGTATGTTAGTATATCAGCGTGGCAAATAGTGCTTAAATAACTATACACAAAAAAGGAGGTGCGTTTGATGGAAAAAACAAATAATAACCGCGGCGCTGTGATGAGTGTTAAAATGCGCAGGTGCGCAGAAAAACTTATAAGTGAAGATTTTGACGGAAACATAAGCAAGCTGTGTGAAGAGCTTGGCATTGCGCGCTCAACCTTTTACCGATGGTACGAAAAGAATGAATTTAAAGAATATATAAGGTTTCTTATTGACCGGTACACCGAAACGGAATTGTTTAATATTTGGAAAGCAATAATAGACACTGCAAAAAAGGGCAGTCCGCAGGCTTTGAAGCTTTTTTTTGAACTTAAAAATCTGTACGGTAAGGGCGATGGCGGCGGCGTGGTTATTATAACGGGTGAGGATAAAATTGAGCAATAAATCATTTTATCTGCCGCAGATTGTGGGTAAGGGTTACGGTGACTTTTGGCGTGACACAAACCGTTACCGTGTGTTAAAGGGTGGTAAGGGAAGTAAAAAGAGCGCAACAACCGCACTTAACTTAATATACAGAATTATGAAATTCCCCGACAGTAATTTACTTGTTGTTCGCGCTGTTTTTAATACGCACCGTGACAGTACATTTGCACAGCTTAAATGGGCGCAGCAAAAGCTGGGTGTTTCGCACCTGTGGCAGAATACGGTATCGCCTATGGAAATGGTATATAAACCTACGGGACAAATAATTCTGTTCAGAGGCTTTGACGATGTTTTAAAGCTTGCGTCAACTACGGTATCAAAAGGTTATTTGTGTTGGGTATGGATTGAAGAAGCGTTTGAAATAGGCAGCGAAAAAGATTTTGAAAAGCTTGATTTGTCGGTTCCGCGAGGTAATGTGCCCGAACATTTATTTAAACAGACAACGCTTACCTTTAACCCGTGGAGTGAAAATCATTGGCTCAAAAAACGCTTTTTCGATAAAGCCGCTGATGATGTTGGTGTGTATTCAACAAACTATCTTTGTAACGAATTTTTGGATGATACCGACCGCGCCGTATTTGAACGGATGAAAACGACAAATTACAGAAGATATGCCGTTGCGGGACTCGGAGAGTGGGGTGTGTCAGACGGGCTGATATATGAAAACTTTGAAACGCTTGCATTTGATAAGGACAGGCTTGGATCAGAGGATAATACGCAGTGGCAATATCGTCACTTTTTCGGTCTCGATTACGGATATTCAAACGATCCTACGGCTTTTATTGCTTTTGCAGTAAATCCCATATCAAAGTCGATTTATATTTATGATGAGCATTACGAAACCAAAATGTTAAACTGCGATATTGCGGATATGATTAAGCGTAAGGGATTTTCAAAGGAACGCATAAGGGCAGATTGTGCGGAACCGAAAAGCAACGAGGATTTGCGGCGGTTGGGTATAACCAGAATAATGCCCTCGGTTAAGGGTAAAGATTCGGTACTTAACGGTATTGCTTTGATACAGGAATATAAAATTTATGTTCACCCCAAATGCAAGAATATGCTTGCGGAGCTGTCAAGCTACAGTTGGAAAAAAGATTCAAACGAAAACGGTGTGAACGAGCCGCAGGATTGCAACAATCATCTTTGTGACGCTTTGAGATATGCTTTTTACGATGTGAAATATTTTAAGCCTATTGACCCGAATGCACCAAAAAGAAAAATATCATTTGAAGAACACTACATAAAAAGTCACGCATTAAATGCGCGTGATATAGGATTTAAGAAAGGTTTTTAATTTATGAACGGTATAGTTATTGTTTGCGCGGTTATAAGCGCAGTTTCGGCACTTTTGCTAATAATATTCGCGCTTTTCGTGATAGGTTTTTTAATTGGATACAAACACGAAGAAAAGAAAATTTTGAGTAAAACTCATACAAATTATGAAAACGGTATTTTCGAAAGTGAACAGGAGAAAAAATCTAAAGAAGAATGGAAAAACTTTTTAAAATATGACGGAAGCGCCCCAAATAACCGATAAGGTTATTTTATATAAAACCCTTCACCATAGGGTAATGTTAAAGGAGTAAGATATATGAACGAAGAAGAAAACGTTCAAAACACTGATTTTTGGGATGCCACACCCGATATAAATCAGGAGCAAACAGCAGATATTGACAACACCGAGGAACAAACCGACACACCAGACGGTGAAACCGAGGAGTATGAAGATGTTGCACGAGATACAGAATACAGTAAGGCACAGGATTCTGTATCAGAAAATAAGGCTGCACCTGAACCCTTTGTTTCGGTGCAGTACAATCACAAAAACAGGGATTTTACCAAGGATGAGGCAATAGAGTATATTCAAAAGGGTATGCACACGGAAAGCCTTAGAAACAAGCTTGAGTATGCCGCATCGATTCAGGGTGTAGATGTTAACACCTTGGTTGAACGCATAATATCGGCGCCGGAAAATGCACACCGCGAATACCTTGAGAATTTATACGGCAAGGGCAGTAAGGAGGTAGAAATCGGTATGGAGATATACCGACAAAGTCAATCGGAAGCTTATAAAAAGATTATTGCCGAGCGTGAAAACAGTATTGAGATGAAAAATAAAGAAGCAGAAATAAAGAGTGTTAATTCACGGCTCGCAGATGAGTATATAATGCTTAAAACTCAAATGCCCGAAGCGCCGGAATATGCCGCCTTGCCCGATTCAGTGATTATAGAAGCGGCAGAGGGAAAAAGAGATTTGTACTCTGCCTATCTGTGCTATCTACATAAAGAAAAACAGAAAATCGAAGCCGCCCAAAAAGCAGAAACAGCGGCTCGGTCAGCCAGCACAGGTGCGATGAAAAGCGGAGGAGACAGTTTGTCATCGGCCGACAGAAATTTTTTATCGGGCTTGTGGGATAAGTGAAAAAGGAAAGGTAAAAAATTATGGCAAATATTTTTGAACACGCAAATAAATACGCAAGTGAACTTGACAGAATGATAGTTCAGGAATCTAAAACAGGCTTTTTGGCCGACGGAAAGTTTAAGGCAAGATTTACGGGGGCAAGAACCGTTAATATGCCTCAGCTTGATTTTGACGGTCTTGGCGATTATAACCGTGAAACCGGTTATTCAAAGGGCGGTACTAACTTTAATTATACCGCATATACGCTTGAGCAGGAACGCAGTAAGCAGCTTGTAATTGACGCGCAGGACGCCGACGAAAGCGGTATGTCATCACTTACCGGTAAGGTAGTAGGTGAATACACACGCACAAAGGTTAATCCCGAAATTGACGCTTATGTAATGTCAAAGCTTTACGGCATCGCAAACGAAAAGGGCAATGTTACCGCTTTTTCAAGCGATAAGGCGGCATCGGGCATGATTGACGCCATTAACAAGGCAGAGGCGGCAAGCGGTTACACAAACGAGCAGATGGTTGCGTTTGTTGACCCCGTAATGTATGCGGCGCTTATGACTTCTAACGAACTTCAGCATTCAATTACCGTCAGTGATTTTGAACAGGGCAATGCCAATTTGAAGGTGAAAAATCTTAACGGCTGTGCGATTATTCCGGTAGCCGCCGACCGAATGAGAACCGCTTATACTTTTAACGATGCGGGCTTTACCGCAGGCGAGGGCGCAGGATATATAAAGGCAATTATTATGCCTAAATCTGCGGCGTCGCTTGTTAAAAAGGTTGACAAGGTTGATATTTTTACCCCCGATATTGTGCAGGATATGGACGCATACAAAATTAACTTCCGTCTGTATTACGATTGCTTTGTAACCGAAAACAAAAAAGGACTTATTTTTGCAATAAGCGGCGAATAAAATTTAAATAAATTAAAATGCGCGGTTGCCGTACGGCGACCGCGCCGAT
>CAJMBP010000013.1 GCA_905211675.1 uncultured Oscillospiraceae bacterium | reverse complement strand
TCAAGCTTCGGTAGTGTATATAAATAATAACTAATTTATTAAAGACGGTTTTAGCCGTCTTTCAGACTGTCGAAAAAGTCCGGTTTTTACTGGGCTTTTTCTGTGTTTTGTGGTTATATTCATTTGCACTCGCAAATTGCTTTTCGAGTTCCTAAAATGGAATTTGGAGTTACCGAAAATTCATCAAGACCCCACTCTACGAGTTTAGGAATAAGTTCACGGTCGGCTGCTGATTCACCGCACATTCCAACAGGTATGCCTGCACTTTTAGCGCTGTGAATTGTTATTTCAATCGCTTTAAGTACCGCCTGCTTGTGTACGCTGTATAGACTCGACACCCTGCCGTTTCCGCGGTCAACCGCCATAACATATCCGGTAAGGTCGTTTGTACCGATGCTAAAGAAATCGGAAATTTTTGCCAGTTCATCGGCAATCAGCACCGCCGCCGGAGTTTCGATCATAACGCCGACAGGCACATCCTTTTTAAACAGAGCGCCCTCGTTTTCAAGCTCGGTTTCACATTCGGCGATAAGCGCCTTGGCAGATTTAACCTCGTCTATATCAGTAATTAACGGCAGCATAATTTTGATATTGCCGAAATATGCGGCTTTCAGGATAGCTCTTAACTGCATTTTGAACATATCCGGATTGTCAAGGCAGTATCTTATGGCGCGGTAACCTAAAAACGGATTATCTTCTTTAGGTATTTTAAGGTAAGGCACGGCTTTGTCGCCGCCGATATCAAGAGTGCGGATGATAACTTCTTTGCTTCCCATCGATTTTGCAACCGTTGAATAGGCTTCAAACTGTTCATCCTCAGAGGGAAGCGACGGGCGATCCATAAACAGAAATTCTGTTCTGAAAAGACCTATTCCCTCGCCACCGTTGTGAATAACATTTTCAACATCCTCGGGCTTGCCGATGTTGCCGTAGACGGCTTTTCTTATGCCGCTTTTTGTAGCGGTCTCCCTGCTGAAATATTCGCTAAGCGAGGCTTTTTCCTCGAAATAGTTTTGGCGTAATTTTTCGTATTTCTTTGCGGCTTTTTCGTCCGGCTCAAAAAGAATATGACCCTTGCTGCCGTCTATTGCAAGCAGATCGCCGTTCTTTATCAGTTCAGTCGCATCCTTAACGCTTAAAACAGCCGGAATATCAACCGCTCTTGCAAGAATTGCGGAATGTGACGTAACAGATCCGACTTCTGCTATAATTGCATATACATTTTCACGGTTTATACGTGATGTCATTGAGGGTGTAAAGTCCTTTGCAATCAGTATAGAGCCTTTTGGAATATCCTCAATCGCAACGCCGCTATGACCGCAAAGTATTTCGATAAGGCTGTTCTTGATATCAAGAATATCGGAGGCTCGCTGTCTCATCATTTCGTCATCGACTGCGGCAAACATATCGTAAAAGCCGTTGCAAACACAATTAACCGCCTGACTTGCCGTTTTTCCGCCCGATATATTGTCGTTTATCTGGGAAAGCATAAACGGATCATTCAGCATAACAATATGACCGTTTAAAATTTCAGCATTTTCCTTACCGGCAGACTGCGTAAGATTGTCAATTAACTCCCGAGTTTGCTGTGTATAAACAGAAACCGCATTCTGAAATTTTTCAAGTTCCTCCTCTGCCGAAGTAAAGACAGAGGAGTTCACATCAATTTCTGTTTCTTTTATTACAACTGCTTTTCCGACCGCATATCCGGGGCTTACACCTATTCCTTTAAGCGCTTTCATTATTCCAACCCGTTTTCGATAAGACTTACCGCCTCATCAAGCATTGCCTGCTCATCTTCGCCGTCACATATAATTGTGATAGGACTGTCGTACTTAATGCAAGCTGCCATAATATTCATAATGCTTTTACCGTTGATTTTGTTGCCGTTGTATACTATGGTGATGTCTGATTTGTACTTTGTCATAGCGGTTATAAAAATGTTTGCGGGACGCATGTGAAGTCCCAATTTATCAACTACTTTTGTGTCTTTTGATACCATGATTAAATACCTCGTTAATTAGTTTTTTTCTTTTTAAGGAGCGCCAGCATAAGTGCGCCAACCACAGAGCCTGCAACAAGTGCTACTAAATATCCGATCGGATTTCCTACAACTGCAAATGTAAAGATACCGCCGTGCGGAGCAGGGCAGGTGCAGTGGAACAAAGCGGTAATAGCGCCTGATACGGCGGAGCCGACAATGCATGAGGGAATAACTCTCAGCGGGTCGGACGCGGCGTAGGGAATAGCGCCCTCTGTGATAAAGCACAGACCCATAAGATAGTTTACGGGGCCGCTTTTCAGTTCGTCTTTTGTCCAGCGGTTTTTAAAGAATGTGGTAGCAAGCGCGATTGCGATGGGAGGAACCATACCGCCTATCATAACCGCCGCCATAATCCATGTGTTGCCGTCGGCAATAGCTGCAGTGCCGAACACATACGCTGCTTTATTGAACGGACCGCCCATATCAATCGCCATCATACCTGCAAGCACAATAGAAAGTAATAACTTGCTTGTGTTTCCGAGTGAGGAAAGGCCGTTTGAAACCGCGCCGTTTATAAGACCCATAATAGGGTTTATAAGCAACATAAACAGTCCTATAAGCAATGTTCCGAGAAGAGGATAGATGAACACCGGCTTTATGCCGTCCATAGATTTGGGCATCCACTTAAACGCCTTTTTAAGCAGGTTTACAATTATACCGGCGACAAAACCGGCAAGAAGTGCGCCTAAAAATCCCGAAACCGCTGTGTCGTCGCCTGTCGGTGAGGCTAATGTAGCACCCGTTGTAGCAAGATACCCGCCGACAATACCGGGCAAAAGACCGGGACGGTCTGCAATTGACTGCGCAATATAGCCCGACAAAATCGGAAGCATAAACGCGAATGCCGCTTTGCCTATCCAGAAAACAACAGACGCAACAGGATGTGTGAAACCGAAGGTTCCGCCTGCATTTGCATTACCCGCAATGGTATCAATAAGAAAACCGAGTGCAATAAGCACACCGCCGCCTACAACGAACGGGAGCATGTGTGAAACACCGTTCATTAAGTGTTTGTAAACCTTTCTGCCGAAACCTTCTTTTTCTTCACTGTCAAAATCGGTATCGCCCTCACCTTCGTGGTGATATACAGGTGCTTTACCGTCAATAATTTTTTGTACCAATTCTTCGGGTTTATTGATACCGCTTGAAACCGAAACCTTTAATACCGGTTTACCGTCAAAACGCGCCATATCAACATTTTTGTCGGCGGCAATAATAATACCGTCACATTCCTCAATTTCCTTTTTGGTAAGTACATTTTTAGCACCACCGGAACCGTTGGTTTCCGCTTTTAAGGGATAGCCTAATTTTTCACCGGCTTTTTCAAGCGCTTCCGCTGCCATATAGGTGTGAGCTATGCCTGTGGGGCATGCTGTGACCGCCAGAATGCGATAGCCCTCTTTTTTTGGTTCTGATTTAGGCTCGTCAGGGAACTTTTCAGCTTCTTTGTTGTCAATGATTTTCAGAAATTCCTCGGTGCTTTTTGCGTTTCTTAAAGCATTTGTAAAATCAGCATCCATAAGCATCACCATAAGGCGAGACAGAATTTCAAGATGAACATCGCCGTCTTCTGTTGCGGCAATCATAAACAAAATATCTGACGGCTTGCCGTCGGGCGCTTCGTAGTCGATGCCCCCCGGAATTGTGATGCAGGAAAGGGAAGGCACTTTAACCGCTGCAGATTTTGCATGCGGAACAGCTATCCCCTCGCCGATAGCCGTTGTGGAAAGGCTTTCTCTTTGAAGAATATCCTCCTTGTACTTTGCGGCATCGGTAAGATTGCCGGCCTTTTCGTGTAGTGCAATAAGCCTGTCAATAGCTTCGTCCTTTGTTGCGAGGTTGACATTGAGCTCTATTGCGTTTGACTTGAGCAAATCGGTAATACGCATAATGTTTTACCCCTTTCATAAATTTTTATAAATTTCATATATTTCATCAGCTTTCGCCAATTCTTTTGAGAATGCTGTTGCGGCGGAGCATGCAACGGAAAGTTTTAATGCTTCGGAATAGCTTTTGCTTTTAATATATCCTGCAATGAATCCCGCTACCATTGAATCGCCGCAGCCGACTGAGTTTACAAGTTTTCCTTTGACTGCCGACGCAGGATGAACAGTACCGTTTTCGTCAACAAGCACCGCACCGTCGCCCCCGCGTGATACAAGCACATTTACAGCGCCCATCTCTTTAAGCTTTTTCGCATATTTGGTAATCTCTTCGGATGTGTTCATTTTTTTACCGAATATTTCTCCGAGTTCATGATGATTGGGCTTTATCAAAAACGGATTGTATTTGAGAACGTTCAAAAGCTGACTGCCTGTTGTATCGACAACAATTTTTATGTTTTTTTCTGAAAGCTCTTCGAGAATTTTGCTGTATAAATCATCGGGCAAAGAAGATGGGACGCTTCCCGCAAGCACGAGGTAATCGCCGCAATTGAGTTGTTTGAGTTTGCGGAAAAGTTCATTTATCCTATCTGCGGTAATTTTGGGCCCGTTGGCGTTTATGTCCAGCTCTTTGCCGAATTTAACCTTAACATTTATTCTTGTGAATCCGTTATTTAGTTCTACAAAATCGTTTTTTATTCCATCGTAATTCATCATTTCTCTGAGTTTATCACCGGTAAAGCCCGCTGTAAAACCGAGAGCAACGGTGGGGATATTAAGACGGGAAAGAATTGCCGAAACATTTATGCCCTTCCCGCCGTAATAAAGTTCTTCGGATTCTGTTCGATTTATATCGTCAGTTGATAGCTTTTCAACATTCATCACATAATCAAGTGCGGGATTAAATGTAACGGTATATACCATTTTTACTCTACTCCTTTCCGAGTTTACTCTATAACCTTTATAACCGTCAGCTTTTCAAAAAGTCCGTCGGGCTTTTTGCCTGTAATGACACAAGCTCGGTCAATGGTTGCAAAGCTTATCAAGGATACCTTGCCGAACTTTGAAGAATCGGCGAGCACATATGATACAAATGAACGGTTAATAGCCGCTGACTTTACAAAAGCCTCTTCGCTGTCTGGTGTGGAAAAGCCCTGATCCTCGGTTATGCCGTTTGTGCCGATAAACGCTTTTGTAAAATTATAATTTTGTAGGTTGTTTGCGGCGGCAAGACCGATAACCGCTTCGGTTGAGCTTTTTAGCTGTCCACCGAGAATAAAAACCTTAAAGTTTCTTTTTGAAAGCAATTTTGCGTGGCTTATTCCGTTGGTTACAAAGCTCGCCTTGAGCGTTTCGGGAAGATAATCTATCATAGATAGGGTGGTCGTTCCTGCGTCAAGATATACAAAGTCGCTGTCGCTTATTTGTTCGGCGGCATATTTTGCGATTCGTCTTTTTTCGTCTATGTTTTTGTCCTGCTTGTCGTTGACGGTATCCTCATTAAAAATAAACTGCTTACTATTCAAAGTGGCACCGCCATGCACCTTTTTTAGACTGCCGCTTCTTGAAAGTTCCAGCAAATCTCGGCGTATTGTGGATTCCGACACTCCGAGAGTCGCCGTAAGCTCGGCTACCGAAGCGGCGCCTTTTTCATTAACTATTTTTAAAATTTTTTCGTGCCTTTCGGAATTAAGCATTTTAATCCCCCTTTGTTTTACAAGCACAGTATAACATAATAAAAAAACATTTTCAATCATTTTCAATCAAATTCAATCAATTTCGTGCAATATTACAAACAAACAATCAATTTTTTGTCGCTCGCAAACAGATTCAAAACAATTTATGACCGATTTTGATTGTTTCCAAAAATCAGTAATATAATCGGTCATTGACACAAACTCTCGGTCGGACTGTATTGCACGCAAGTGATACAGTCAATCCGAACGTGCAGATTGAAATTTGAATGAAATGTATTCGATGGCAGATTTATTGGTTCTAGTGAAATTTCTTACGAAAACCATATCCAAATCAAAAATTCTTGCACTATAAACTGCGGTATGATATAATGCTTTTGTAATGTAAAAAACTATTTTCAAGGTGGTTGTTTATTATGTCTACCGTAAAATTTGTTAAGCTTAACAGTTACGCTATTGTTCCTACTTACGGCACTGATTGTGCCGCAGGTGCTGATTTATACGCACTGCCAAACGGTGCCGTTGCAATAAAGCCTAATGAGACAGTTTTAATTCATACAGGTATCGCTATGCAGATACCCGACGGTTATGCGGGCTTTATTTTTGCACGCAGCGGCATTGCAACCAAGCGCGGCTTGGCTCCCGCTAACAAGGTGGGTGTTATCGACAGCGATTACCGCGGCGAAATAATGGTGGCGATTCACAACCATTCGACCGAGGTTCAGGAAATCGCAGGCGGCGAGCGTGTGGCTCAAATGGTAATAATGCCGTATATTAAAGCGGAATTTACCGAATGTGATACTCTTGAAGAGACCGAGCGTGCCGCAGGCGGCTTTGGCTCAACGGGCACAAAGTAATATCGATTATACAAAAAATCACAGCACCTGCAAAAAGCGGGTGCTGTGATTTTTTGTGTATTGATTGAAAAGCTTGAAAAAATATGATATAATATTTAAGGCAATTTTTTTGAAAGGTTTAACTATGAAACGCACTAAACTTATTGACAGAATACTCCCCGACTATACAAACGGTGAAGAAGTTTTTAATATGGTAACACACATTATAGGCGGCGGGCTCGGCATTGTTTATCTTGTAATTTGCGTTATTGTGTCGGCACTACATCATAATGTATGGGGCGTGGTATCATCGGCAATATACGGCGCATCGGTTATTTCGCTTTTTACAATGTCAAGCGTTTACCACGGGGTTAAGCACACTATGGCAAAAAAAGTTTTGCAGGTGATTGACCACTGCACAATTTATTTTATGATTGCGGGCACATATACTCCAATTATGCTTTCATTGGTAAGGCGCACTAACCCTGCCATAGCCTGGACGGTTTTCGGCGTTGTTTGGGGTATTGCGGCGCTTGCCATAACACTCACCGCAATCGACCTTAAAAAGTATAATGTTTTTTCAATGATTTGTTATATAGGGATGGGCTGGTGCATTATTCTTACCGTTGTTCCGGTTTACAGGGCGCTGACCTTTTGGGGCTTTATGTGGTTGCTCGGCGGAGGAATAATGTACACAATAGGTGCGGTTCTTTTCGGCATCGGCGCAAAGGTAAGGTATATGCACTCGGTGTTTCATATATTTGTTGTGCTTGCAAGCCTTATGCACTTTATTTGCATTTTGTTTTATGTAATCTGACACTCACACCTGACCTGCTTTTTCGTAAAATAAAGTGGGGGTGTTAAAATGAGGCATTTAAGAAAAAGACATACTTTTTCGGTGGCACGGCGTTGGTTTATTGTGCTTTTGTGCCTTTGTGTTATATTTATTGGATGTTTTATAAGCGTGAAGCCGTTTGTTTTTACATACGCCAAAAGCGAGGCCGAAACAATTGTTTTAAATGCGGCAAATACCGCCGTGCTTAATATAATAGAGAAAAACAATATTTCATATTCGGACATATCAAATGTATCAAGGCAAGATGACGGCGTGATTACGGGCATTGAAATTGATATTGAAAAGGTTAACCTGCTTAAAAGCCAAATTTCAAACGAACTTGCACGCATCATAGCCGAAAACAATAAATACGATTTATTTGTACCGTTAGGTACTCTTTTCGGAAACGAATACACCACGGGCTACGGACCCAATGTCAGATTTAAAATGCAGCTTACCGAAACGGCAATTTTAGATTTTGAAAGCAAGTTTACATCGGCGGGAATAAACAATGTACTGCATCAAATAATTATAAATATTGACATAAAGACAAGTGTGCTGATGATTGGCTGCACAGACGGTTTTGATGTGTCAACAAAGGCGCTTGCGGCTCAAACGGTGATTTCGGGCACGGTGCCTGATTCATACACAAATGTCATCGAATACCCAAACAACGATTTGGCAGATGAAATATTTAACTTCGGTGACCTTGACTGACAGGAGGATAAAAATGGAATTTAAACAGGCAAAAAAAAGAGCGGCGCAACTTACAAAAGAAATAAGGTATCACAACGAGCTTTATTATAATCAGGATTCGCCTGAAATATCCGATTTTGAATATGACGCGCTTACGCGTGAGCTTAAAGCAATCGAAAAGGAATACCCCGAGCTTATAACACCCGATTCACCTACGCAAAAGGTGGGCGGCACTGCATTAAAGCTTTTTGACCCTGTTGTGCATGCGGTTAAAATGGAAAGCTTACAGGATGTTTTCAGCATTGATGAACTGCGTGAGTTCGGCGGCAAGATTAATACAAAAGAAACGGTATTTTCGGTAGAACCTAAAATTGACGGCCTTTCTGTTTCGCTTGAATATTCGGGCGGCCGCTTTGCACGAGGCTCTACCCGCGGTGACGGCAATACGGGCGAAGATGTAACCGCTAATCTTTTGCAGATTGAGTCGATACCGAAAAGCATTGATTTTGACGGAGATTTAGAGGTGCGCGGCGAGGTTTATATGCCCAAAAAATCTTTTCTAAGACTTGTTGAAAGGCAGGAGCTTTTGGGTGAACAGCCGGCAAAAAACCCGCGCAATGCGGCGGCAGGGTCTTTGCGCCAAAAAAACAGCGCGGTAACGGCAAGCCGAGGGCTTGATATATTTGTTTTTAATGTTCAAAGCATTGAAGGCAAAAGCTTTAACTCTCACATAGAAACGCTCGACTTTCTGAAAGGGCTTGGCTTTAATGTTTTGCCTTTTTACACCAAATGCAAAACCATTGACGAGGCTATCGGCGAAGTAAACCGCATAGGCGAAAACCGCGGCAGCTTCGAGTTTGACATTGACGGCGCTGTAATAAAGGTCGATAACCTTGCTTACCGTAAAGAGCTCGGCAGTACGGCAAAGTATCCCCGTTGGGCGGTGGCGTTTAAATATCCGCCCGAAGAAAAAGAGACTGTGCTTAAAAATATTGAAATAAATGTAGGCAGAACAGGGGCGCTGACCCCCACGGCAGAGTTTGAGCCTATACAGCTTGCGGGAACAACAGTCAGCAGAGCTGTGCTTCATAACGAAGATTTTATAAACGAGAAGCAAATAGGCATAGGCGACACAATTGTTGTGCGCAAAGCCGGCGAGATTATACCCGAGGTTTTGGCGGTAAGTAAGCACTGTGAAAATTCGGTTGTGTTTAAAATGCCGACACACTGCCCGTCTTGTAATGCGCCCGTGTTCAGAGAAGAGGGTGAGGCGGTAATTCGTTGCACTAATTCAGATTGCCCCGCGCAGCTACTTCGCAATCTTATACATTTTACCTCGCGCGACGCTATGGACATTGAGGGCTTGGGCCCAGCCGTGCTTGAACAGCTGGTTGACGCAGACCTTGTGCATAACATAGTTGACCTTTACACCCTCGATTTTGACAGGGTGAAAGAACTTGACCGAATAGGCGAAAAATCTGCTCGGAATATGTTTGAGAATATAGAAAAATCAAAGGGCAACGATTTGTCAAAGCTTATTACGGCTTTGGGAATAAGGCATATAGGCACAAAGGCGGCAAAGCTGCTTGCCGACAGATTTGCGGATATTGACGCGCTTATTGCGGCAAGCCGTGAAGAATTAGAGTCAATAGAAGGCTTTGGAACGGTTCTTGCAAACTCCGCTTTGGAATATTTTGAAGTCGAAGAAAACCGTGATATGATAAGCCGATTGAAAGAATTGGGCGTTAATACCAAGTCAACTAAAAAAATATCGGATAACCGCTTTGCGGGAATGACATTTGTTCTTACCGGCACATTGCCGACATATACACGCTCTGCGGCAACAGAAATTATTGAATCCTTCGGTGGTAAGGTTTCGGGTTCGGTATCTAAAAAAACAACCTATGTGCTTGCAGGCGAAGAAGCGGGCAGTAAGCTTGAAAAGGCAAATGCCTTGGGTGTTGCGGTGATCGACGAGGCAGATTTTAAAAATATGTTAATTTAAAAATATACTCTTGACATTACCTGCCCGATTATAGTATAATGACATTTGTAAGTTTATACCCCTGCACTTTTGCGGAGGGAGGGAATGTTAATGAGTCAGGTAAAAGTTAAAGAAAATGAATCACTCGATAATGCGCTTCGTCGCTTTAAGCGTCAGACCGCTAAGGACGGCGTTATTCAAGAAGTTCGTAAAAGAGAGCACTACGAAAAGCCCTCTGTAAAGCGTAAGAAGAAGTCGGAAGCTGCTCGCAAGAGAAAGTTCCGCTAATTTACGGCACTTAAAAGGCGATTAGGGAACTCCCTTGTCGCCTTTTTAATTTTTAACGGAGAAATTAAAATGTTACTTAAACCAAATATTAAGCTTCACGGTATAACCGATATTACCGTTGAAATTTTAAATAAATTTAATATTAAGGCGTTGCTTTTAGATGTTGACAACACTATGTCAACACACCACGGTCAAGCTTTAACCGAGGGTTTGCTCGAATGGATTGACCGCATGAATAAAAACGGTATAAAGCTGATGGTGCTGTCAAATTCAAAAAGAAAACGCATTGAGCCTTTTGCCGCCCGTATATCACTGCCTTTTATAAGCCTTGGCTGTAAACCGCTGCCCATGGGCTATCTGCGCGGCGTAAGGGCATTGGGCGAAAAGCGAAAAAATGTTGCCATTGTGGGCGACCAGATTTTTACCGATGTTTTAGGCGGCAATATTGTAGGCGTAAAAACCGTTTTGTTAACACCTATTAAACTTGAAGACGGCTTGAGCTTCAAAATTCGCCGCAACTTAGAGAAAAAAATATACAAGCATTACAATATAAAAGATTACGAGGTATAACTATGTCAGCAAAATTCGGCCCCGCGGGCAATTCTAACAGCTTTTTTGAAATGGGCTATAAAGGCAGTCTGCAAGTACCTGAATACATAGAGCGTATGGGTCTTGATGCATTCGAATATCAATGCGGCAGGGGAGTAAATATCGGCGAGGATAAGGCCCGTGAGCTCGGTAAGCTTGCGTCAGAAAAGGGCATAACACTGTCGCTTCACGCTCCGTATTATATATCTATGTCTTCGGTTGAAGAGGATAAACGGCTAAACTCTATAAATTATATTTTGTCTTCGGCAAGAGCCGTAGATTTTATGGGAGGCAACCGCATTGTAGTGCACACAGGCTCTTGCGGTAAAATAAGCCGTGAGGATGCGCTCGAACTTGCCATAGACACCATGAAAAAAGCGCTTGACGCGCTTGATAACGAGAATCTCGGTCATATTCATATCTGCCCCGAAACTATGGGTAAGGTCAATCAGCTTGGCACTTTGGATGAGGTTTTGGCTCTTTGTAAAATTGATGAACGGCTTATACCCTGCATAGATTTCGGCCATCTTAACGCGCGTGATTTAGGCTATTTTAAAACAAAGCAAGATTATAAAACCGTGTTTGATAAAATTGAAAATGCTTTGGGTTACGAGAGGCTTTGCAATTTTCATTCGCATTTTTCAAAAATCGAATATACTACAGGCGGCGAAAAGAGACATCTTACCTTTGCCGATACCGTTTACGGTCCTGATTTTGAGCCGGTAATCGACCTTGTAGTGCAAAAGGGCTGCAGCCCCACCTTTATCTGCGAATCTGACGGTACACAGGCTGAAGATGTAAAGCAGATGAAGGATTATTATAATTCAATAAAATAGTTTTTAAAACAAATTCCCCAAAAGATAATCGTTTTGGGGAATTTTTGTAATATGTAAATATTTATGATACCGTGTTTTTTGGTTTGCCTTTTAGAAAGGCAATAATATTATCCTCAACAATGCCTATAAGCCTTTTTCGTGTGGCAATCGGCGCCCATGCGGTGTGTGGTGTAACGGTTAAATTGGGAACGCCTAAAAGCACACAGTCTTTTGCCATAGGCTCGGTTGTCAGCACATCAATCGCCGCACCCGACAGTTTGCCCGATTTAAGCGCGCTTGCAAGGTCCTGCTCGTTTACAATTCCGCCGCGCGCCGTGTTTATAAAGAAGGCGCCGTCACGCATTTTTGAAAAAGCAGTGACGTCGAACATTTCGCGGCTTTGCTCGTTTAAAGGGCAATGTACCGTTACTATATCGCTCTGCTTTAACAACTCATCAAAAGATACAAATTTAACTCGTCCGTCAGCTTTCGGTGTGCGGGCGAAAACCAAAACATTCATATCAAAAGCAAGGGCGATTTCGGCTACCCGTTTGCCGATACTGCCGTAACCTACAATGCCGATTGTCTTGCCTTGCAGTTCGTCGGTAGGGTAGCACAGCACCGAAAACATTTCGGAATTTTGCCAACCGCCGCTTTTTACAAAATCGTTATAACGGCTTATTTGGCAGTAATGGTTCAGAATATATGCAAAAACCTGTTGAGCCACGGCAGAGGTCGAATAACTGCCGGCGTTGCAAACGGTAATGCCGCGCTCTTTTGCCGCTTGAATGTCGATGTTATTATAGCCTGTGGCAAAAACGCCGATATATTTTAAATTTTTTGCCTTTTCAATAACGGCTTTGTCTATGATTGTTTTATTGCATAAAATCATATCGTACCCTGCCGCCGTGTCGAGCAGTTCGCTTTGCGATATGTTGGGGTTATAAACAACATCACCGTATTTTTCAAATACGGTGAGTGATAAATCATTATTTTGCGTCAGGGTGGCGCAGTCAGAAATTAAAATTTTCATTGTTTGGGCACAACCTTTTTCTTGGTACCGTCGGGCTCGAGAATATACATATTTTCAAGTTGAGCCACAAGACTTCTTTTGTAGCTTTCAATATACTCACGGCGAAGAACTGCCTGCTCTTCCTTTTCTTCGGGGGTCAAACCCTCGGACTTTTGCTTGCGGGCAAGCTCATTTATACGATCGATTTTCTTTTGTTCCATAATTAAATCTCATTTCTGCCCTCAAGCGCGCGGGCAAGCGTGTATTCGTCGGCGTATTCAAGGTCGCCGCCTACCGGTATGCCGTAAGCCAAGCGTGTAACCTTTATGCCCATCGGTTTTACAAGACGCGATATATAGCTTGCGGTGGCTTCGCCCTCGACAGTGGGGTTTGTTGCCATAATAATTTCTTTTACATTGCCGTCGCCAAGCCGTGTCATCAGTTCTTTTATTCTTAACTTATCGGGGCCTATGTTGTCGAGCGGCGAAATAACGCCGTGAAGCACATGATAAACGCCTGTGTATTCGCGGGTGCGTTCAAATGCCATAACATCGCGCGGGTCTTCAACCACGCAAATAACGCTTTTATCACGGCGGTCATCAGAGCAGATTTGACAAATATCTAAATCAGTAAGCGACTGACATACAGAGCAAAAATGTATTTTTTGCCGTGCGTTGACAAGTGCTTCGGCAAACTGTTTTGCGCGCTCGGGCGGCTGTTCCAAAATGCTGTATGCCAAACGCTGAGCAGTCTTTTTGCCAATGCCCGGCAGACGCGCAAATTGGTTAATAAGCTCGGTAAGCGGAACTATATTGTAACCCATAATTAAAACATACCCGGCAAATTAAGCCCGCCGGTTATAGCGCCCATTTCCTCTTCGGCGGTTTTAATTGCATTGTTTATCGCCTCATTAACAGCCACGGTTACAAGGTCCTCAATCATTTCGGCATCTTCGGGGTCAATGATGTCGGGATTGATTTTAACAGATTTTATTAAATGCTTGCCGTCAACCGTTACCGTTACCGAACCGCCGCCTGAAGAGGCTGTGTATTCGCGGGCTTCAAGGTCGGCTTGAAGAGTGGCCATATCCTCCTGCATTTTTTGAGCCTGTTTAAGCATTTGGTTCATATTGCCGGGTCCGCCGGAATTGGGAATTCGTACTTTCATATTTTATCACCTGAATTTAATTATTTTCTAATTGCTTTAACCTTTGAGCAAAGCTTTGAAGCGGGTCGTCGGTATTTTGCGATTTAACGCTTTTTGCGTGGTAAGGTCCTAATTTATAAACCCTGCCAAGCACTGCCTGCGCCGCCTTGCGTATAGAATCGCGATAAACCGAATTATTGCCGTTTACAAGTGTGCGGAACTGCGAATTATCGGTGTCGATAAGCAGTCGGTCGCCTTCGATATATGCGTCGGACCCTTGAAGCACACCCGCAATTATAGGACAGCTTTTACGCAAAATACACAAAATATCTTCCCATTGAGTTACGGGGCGTATGCCCTCAGCGGTGCTCGGTGCAGGAGCCTGCGCTTTCGGCAAATCAACCTCTGAAACGGGTGTGGCGGGTTGCTTTTCGCTTTCGGATACGGCGGATTCCTGCTCGTTTACAACATAATCGGAGCTTGTTTCGCTGTTTTCAAATGACACGAATTTTCTGCTTTCAAGTGCCGCAATCCGTCTTTCAAGCGACGCGATGTCTTGCCTGATTTCGGGATTGCAAAGTCGCACAGTCAACATTTCCATTTCACAGCGTCGGTTTCCGCTTTGCATTGCTGCCGCCGACGATTGAAGCACACTTAAAATTGCCATTATCTCTTTTATGTCAAAATTTTGTGCCTGAGCCTCAAGCGCCGACATTTTTTTTGCGGAACAAACAAGCGGTTTATCGTTTCCCTTTACAACCTTAACAATCATAAGGTCTCTGAAATGCTGAGTAAGCTCCGAAAGCAGTCTTAGCATATCTACCGATGAGTTGTGAAGCTCATCAATAAGCATAAGCGCGCCTTCGGTGTTTTGATTTTTAATAAGGTCTGCCATTTTTAAAAGATAATCGTTACCCGCCATAGAGCAAACGGCTGTAACGGTATCCTCGGTAATATTATTGCTGCTTGAAGCGCACAGATCAAGAATGGAAAGCGCGTCACGCATACCGCCGTCTGCGGCAGATGCAATAAGCGTTGCGGCGTCGTCCGTAACGGTCAGGTTTTCACGGCTTGCAACATATTTCAAACGGTTTATGATTTCATTGCTGTCTATACGGCGAAAATCGAAACGCTGACAACGCGAAAGAATAGTGGCAGGCAGTTTATATACCTCGGTTGTCGCAAGTATAAACACAACATGCTCAGGCGGTTCTTCAAGCGTTTTAAGAAATGCGTTAAAAGCGGAGCCCGAAAGCATGTGAACTTCGTCTATAATATAAACGCGGTATTTAGCTGCCGCAGGCGCAAAATTCACCTGCTCGCGAAGCTCGCGTATATATTCGACGCCTGTGTTTGATGCGGCGTCCATTTCAACAATATCGGTTATTTCATCGTTGGCTATAGCACGGCACATTTCACATTCGCCGCAGGGGTCGCCGTTTACGGGGTGCAGGCAGTTGATTGCTTTTGCAAAAATTTTGGCACAGGTGGTTTTGCCGGTGCCGCGAGTGCCGGTAAAAAGGTAAGCGTGCACGGTTTTTTTGCATTCGATTTCTTTTTTAAGCGTTTTGGTAATATGCTCTTGCCCCACAACATCATCAAATGTTTGAGGGCGGTATTTGCGATACAACGCCTGATATGCCATAAATTCACCCCGAATATAAATTTAACCTATATCTTCGGTCGTACGAATGAACCGATTTACTATTCGCACGGAAAAAACTGCTTAATGCTGCTCGGTTCCCCGCCTGACATGGTTCACAGCCTTCCGTCGTATAGGACCCGCTCATTCGCACGACCGAATATACAGGCTACTTTAAAAGTATAACTCAAAATCCACATATTTGCAACACCTAAATTTTATAAAATGTTGAAAAATGTTAATAAAACTGTTATAATAATTTCAATTATCCTTACTATACTATATAACATATAGTTAAAGGGGCAAAAGCCGATACGGCTGAAAAGTTTAAATTAACGGAGAAGTTATGGAAAAGTGGGACATATTAAACTCGGATGGTGAGCCTACCGGCAAGACAACCCTTCGAGGACGGTGCAGGCTCAAACCCGGAGAATATCATCTGGTTGTTCATATATGGGCGGTATCGTCAAAGGGTGAATTTTTAATTCAGCGCAGGTCTGAAAACAAAAAGCTTATGCCCGGAGAATGGGCGGCAACAGGCGGAGCCGCAATTTCGGGTGAGGACTCATACACAGCGGCAAACCGAGAGCTTTACGAAGAACTCGGTATACCTTCAAACAGACACAGCCTTAAAAAGCTGGTGCGCATAAAAAGGCGTAATTCTCTGCTTGATATATGGTTTATTAACACCGATATTAAAATTGAAAATTTACGCCTTCAAAAAAGCGAGGTAGCTGAGGCAAAATGGGTTTGCAAAAGTGAATTTATATCAATGATTGAAAACGGCGAATTTCATAATTACGGTTCGGAGTATTTTGAAACTCTGTTTTCTAAAATAGACGAATTGCGAGGTGTTACGGTATGAGCTTAAATATTTCGGAAGAAAAATGCTCTGTGTGTCAGGCTTATCTTTTTGAAGATGACGATATTGTTTACTGCCCCGAGTGCGGCGCACCGCATCACCGAGATTGCTATAATTCTGTAGGGCATTGCGGTTTAGAACAGTATCACGGCACAGAAAAACAGTATAAAAGGCCGCAAAATGAGACCGCGCAGCAAGCGGTACAGGAACAGCCAGAGGTTAAAGATGACATAGAAACGGTTTGCCAAATGTGCGGAAAAGGTTTTGACCGTGACAGCGCCCAGTGCCCAAACTGCGGCGCGCCGAATATATCAAAATTGGGCGGAAGATTTATCGAAATCGACCTTTTGGGCGGTGTTCCCGCCGATATGGATTTAGGCGACGGCGTTACCGCAAACGAGGCAAAAATGTTTGTTGCCTCAAATACACAGCGCTATATACGTAAGTTTGCCGGTTTTATACTCGGCAAAAAGGCATCTTGGAATTGGGCGGCTTTTTTGTTTCCGTGCGCATGGTTTGCTTCACGAAAAATGTATTCTAAAGCCGCTCTTATCGGAACGTTTCAAGTGGTATTTTCAATGTTGACTTTGCCGCTTCAACGCGCAATCAGTTTTTTGGATTTTTCCGGCGCAAAAAACTATACTCAAATCTTTGAAATTATTATGCAAAATTTAGATAAGGTAGGCACAGTGGCAATTGTTGCGGCGCTTGTCAGCTCAATTTTTGCCTTGATATTGCGCATTGTGTGCGCAATATTTGCAGATTATTCTTACAGAAATCGCGTCATATCGGCTGTAACCGAAATTAAAAAAAGCATAGAAGACCCGATTGTTGCCTATCGACGCCGCGGGGGTATGAGTCTTACGGCGGCGCTTATAGGGCTTATGGCGGTACGGTATTTACCGGCAATTTTTGCCATGCCTATAGGTATTTTTTAAAAAGGAGTATTCAAAATGAATAACATTATTTGTCATGAATGCGGAACCGAAAACGAGCCGCAATATATTTATTGCAAAAACTGCGGCGCTTCATTAAGACCTGACACGGTTAACAACAATACACAATATGCCCAAGGTCAAAATTATAATTCCGAATATAATGTGAACAATTCAAATCAAAATACATATAATCGCACCGTTATACTCGATACAATCGACGGTGTGCCGAGTGAAGATATGGCTGGCCTTTGCAGGTAAAAATTTTCATCAGATAATGGCAAAATTCACAAAAATGGAGCTTACGGGGTCAAAAGTAAGTTGGTGCTGGCCTGCGGCGGTTTTAGGCTTTTTGTTTGGTCCTTTGGGTGCGGCAATATGGTTCTTTTACAGAAAGATGTATAAAGCGGCTGTTATATTTATGGCAATAGGCATAGTGTTTAGCGCTGCCGTCGGCATTATAGCAGGTCCGATTACCGATAAAGATTTTCTTCAAGGTGCTGTAGAAAGCTATTACAGCGGCGATTATGAAGGCTTTTATAACGGTGTAGGCGAACTGCTTTGTTCGGAAGATACGGTAAGAAGCATTGCGGCAAGCGTTCTTGATTCGGCTGTAAGCATTGCAACAATGATTGTTGCGGGAATGTTTGGTTTTTATTTTTATAAGCGTCACGCTGTGAGAAGCATTAACCGTTACCGCGATATGTCGGTTGACCCGAGATATTACAAAATAGGTCTTGCTTCAATAGGCGGCACATCGTCGGGTATGGCGGTTTTGGGCGTGGCAATATTGATATTGGTTCCTAATTTATTAAGCTGGCTTACGCTTTTGGTATAGTTTATGAAAAAATACACAACACTTTATTTTGACCTTGATAACACCATCCTTGATTTTACCGCTACCGAGCATAATGCCGTTGAGCAGCTTTTAAAATTACATAATTTGCCCGTCAGCGATGAAATAATTGCAAAATATTCCGCAATAAACCAAAGTTGGTGGGAACGCTTTGAAAAAGGTGAAATAGAAAAATCGCAAATATTCGAAGGCCGTTTTAAAACCTTTATTGAATTTTACGGATTTAAGGCGAGTTCCGAAAAAATGGCGGCTGACTATTTCGGATTATTGGCTTCGGGGCACGATGTTATCGACGGCGCCGAAGCCGTTTTAAAGTATGTAAAAAATAACGGTTATACCGTGTGCATCACAACAAACGGAATATCCAAAACTCAATACCGCAGAATAGCCGAAAGCGGTTTAAAGAGGTATTTTGACTATGTGTTTGTTTCGGAGCAGGCAGGTCATCAAAAGCCCGAGGCAGAATATTTCCGATATGTTATGTCAAAAAGCAAAGAAAAGAATAAGCAAAAAATACTTGTTATCGGCGACTCAATGTCTTCGGATATTTTGGGCGGAATAAATTTCGGGGTTGATACCTGTTGGCTAAACACCGTCGGCAAAACCGCCCCATACAAACCCACCTATGAAATTGACAGCATAGTCAAATTAACTGATATTTTATGAAAATATGCAAAAATTTTGCATAAAATCAAAAAAATTGAATATTTATTCAAAAAATGCTTGACAAATGCGATAATCAGGCATATAATGACTGCATATTAAATGAAATGCAGTTTAAAAGGAGACTACAAACAATGGACAAAAAGAATATCAAAAAGGTAGTGCTTGCCTACTCGGGCGGTCTTGATACATCAATAATTATTCCTTGGCTTAAAGAGAATTACAATAACTGTGAGGTTATTGCGGTGTCGGGCAATGTCGGACAGGCAGACGAGCTTGAAGGTCTTGAAGAAAAGGCAATAAAGACAGGCGCATCAAAGCTTTATGTTCTTGACCTTACCGAAGAATATGTTGACGATTATATTATTCCTTGTGTAAAAGCAGGTGCAATTTACGAAGATTATCTTTTAGGCACAAGCCATGCGCGCCCCTGCATTGCAAAGGGTCTGGTTGATATTGCCATTAAAGAAGGAGCAGACGCCATTTGTCACGGCTGTACGGGTAAGGGTAACGACCAGGTTCGTTTTGAGCTTGCAATCAAGCACTTTGCACCCAATATGCCTATAATTGCTCCCTGGCGAGAGTGGAATATTAAATCTCGTGAAGAAGAAATCGAATATGCAGAAGCACACAATATTCCTCTAAAGATTAACAGAGAAACCAATTACTCTAAAGATAAAAATTTATGGCATCTTTCTCACGAAGGTTTAGACCTTGAGGATACCGGCAATGAGCCTATGTACGATAAGCCGGGCTTTCTTGAAATGGGCGTATCGCCCGTAATGGCACCCGATGAGCCTACCTATGTAACACTTGAATTCAATCAAGGTGTACCGGTAGCCGTTGACGGCGAAAAGATGAGCGCTAAAAATATAATATTAAAGCTTAATGAGCTTGGCGGTAAAAACGGTATCGGTATTATTGATATTGTAGAAAACCGTCTTGTAGGAATGAAATGCCGCGGAGTTTATGAAACCCCCGGCGGTACAATTCTTTACCGCGCACATGAAGCGCTCGAGAGCATCTGCCTTGACAAAATGACGCTTCACGAAAAGCAAAGGCTTGCAATTACATATGCAGAGCTTGTGTATAACGGTCAGTGGTTTACACCCTTGCGTGAGGCTCTTGCCGCCTTTGTTGACAAGACTCAGGAAAAGGTAACAGGTACGGTTAAGCTTAAGCTTTATAAGGGCAATATTATCAAAGCGGGTATATGGAGCGATTATTCGCTTTACAGTGAAGAAATTGCAACCTTTGGCGAGAGCGATTATGACCAAAAAGATTCTGCCGGCTTTATAAACCTTTACGGATTGCCCATTAAGGTTCAGGCAATGGTTGACGGCAAAAAATAAAAAAAGGATAAATCTGCCCGACTGCAAGGTCGGGCAGATAAATGTATTATGACTAATGTATTTATAGACGGAAGCGCGGGGACGACCGGTCTTCGCATTTATGACAGATTAAGCAAAAGAGATGATATTTCGCTTATAAATTTACCCGAAAATTTAAGAAAAGACGATAACGCCCGCGCAGAAGCAATCAATTCGGCAGATATTGTTTTTCTTTGCCTGCCCGATGACGCGGCAAGGCAGGCGGTAGGTTTTGTGAAAAATGATAAAACCGCCGTTATCGACACTTCAACCGCTCACCGTGTAGATAGCGCTTGGATATACGGCTTTCCCGAACTTACGGGCAAGCGTGAGGCGATAGCAAGTTCAAAAAGAATTGCCAACCCAGGTTGTCACGCGAGCGGCTTTATAGCGCTTGTTAAACCGCTTATTGAGGCGGGTGTTCTAGACACAAATTCAGCGCTTACTTGTTTTTCGGTTACGGGTTATTCGGGCGGCGGCAAAAAAATGATTGCCGAATATGAAAGCGATGACAGGTCTTTTTTGCTTAATGCACCGCGACAGTACGGACTTCCTCAACAGCATAAGCATTTAAAAGAAATGCAGATAATTTCGGGCATTGAAGCGGCACCTGCATTTTGCCCTGTGGTTGCCGATTTTTACAGCGGTATGGAAGTTACAGTTACGCTGTTTAAGAAAGATATAAAGGCTAATATAGCTAACTTAAAGGAAATATACAAAAATTATTATACAGGCAAGCTTGTTCATTTTGAAGATACTGCCGACGAAAGCGGCTTTTTATCTGCGGCGGCTTTTTCGGGTAGGGATGATATGCAGCTTTGTGTATTCGGAAACGAAGACAGAATAATACTTACTGCACGGTATGACAATCTCGGTAAGGGTGCGTCGGGTGCGGCAATACAAAATATGAATATACTTATGGGAGTTTCGGAAGAAACAGGTCTTGTTTTTTAACGGAGGAACAATGGATATTAAATTTATAAGCGGCGGTGTGTGCGCGGCAAGCGGTTTTAAGGCGTCGGGTGTGCACTGCGGAATACGCAAAAACAGAACAAAAAAAGATTTAGCGCTCATTTTAAGCGACAGTATTTGTAATGCTGCGGCGGTTTATACTACAAATTTAGTAAAGGGTGCGCCGCTCACCGTTACAAAAAATCATATCAGCGACGGCAAAGCACAGGCTGTAATTTGCAACAGCGGTAATGCGAACACTTGTAATGCCAACGGCATAGAGATTGCCGAGCAAATGAGCGAGCTTGTTGCAAACAAACTCAATATAAACGCAAATGATGTTGTTGTGGCTTCAACCGGCGTTATAGGTCAGCCGCTTGATATTGCGCCGATTGCTAAGGGTGTTCCTGCTTTGGTAAGCGGTTTGTCAGAAAACGGCAGCAGTGACGCGGCAGAAGCAATAATGACTACCGACACAGTAGAAAAGCAGATTGCTGTTGAGTTTACGATAGGCGGTAAGACTTGCAAAATAGGAGGTATTGCAAAAGGCAGCGGTATGATTCATCCCAATATGGCTACAATGCTTGTATTTATTACCACCGACGCCAAAATATCTTCAAATATGCTGCAAAAAGCACTGTCGGGTGATATTGCCAACACATTTAATATGCTAAGCATTGACGGTGATACATCAACAAATGATATGGTAACAGTTCTTGCGAACGGTAAAGCGGGCAATGATGAAATTACCGACTTTGGTGAAGATTTTGATATCTTTATGAAAGCACTTAACACAGTCACAGTTAACCTCTGCCGCGTTATTGCAGGCGACGGCGAAGGCGCTACAAAGCTACTTGAATGTAAAGTGAGCGGGGCTAAGAATCTCGACACGGCAAAAACAGTTGCTAAAAGTGTAATATGTTCAAGTCTGCTCAAAGCCGCTATGTTCGGTGCAGACGCTAACTGGGGCAGAGTGCTTTGTGCCATAGGCTACAGCGGTGCTAATGTTGATGTTACAAAGATAGATGTTTCGTTTATTTCCAACAAGGGCGAAATACTCGTTTGCCGCAACGGCGCGGGCGTAGATTTTTCTGAAGAAAAGGCAAAGGAAATTTTGCTTGAAAAGGAAATAGTTATAGATATAAAGCTTAACAGCGGCGATTATTCGTCAACTGCTTGGGGTTGCGACCTTACCTACGATTATGTAAAAATTAACGGAGATTACAGGACTTAGGGAGAAAACTATGGAAAACCAATTTTCTAATTCCGAACGCGCCGAGGTCTTAACACAGGCGCTGCCATATATTAAAAAGCATACGGGAAAAATTATAGTCATAAAATACGGCGGCAATGCCATGATAAACGAACAGCTTAAGCAACAGGTTATGGAGGATATTGTTCTTTTGTGGCTTATAGGTGTTAAGGTTGTTCTTGTTCACGGCGGCGGCCCTGAAATTAACGACCTTATGGACAAGCTCGGCAAAAAGCCTCAGTTTGTTGACGGTCTGCGCGTTACCGATAAAGAAACGGTTGACATTGTGCAGATGGTGCTTGCGGGAAAGGTTAATAAAACCCTTGTAAATCTTCTTGAAAAAAAAGGCGGAAATGCTATGGGTATTTCGGGTATGGACGGAAGACTCATTGAAGCCGAAATCAAGGATGAGCGCCTAGGGTATGTAGGAAAGATAAAAAAAGTAAATATTTCGCCTGTGATAGACCTGCTTGAAAAGGGCTACATACCGGTGGTGTCTACCATAGGTTGTGATAAGCAGGGAAACGCTTATAACATAAACGGCGATACGGCGGCTGCATTTATTGCAGGTGCATTAGGCGCGCAACGCCTTATTATGATGACCGACATTGACGGGATACTGCGCGATAAAGATGATTCGTCAACCATTATTCCGCAGATTACAATAAGTGAAATTAAACAGCTTAAAGCTGACGGCACAATTTCGGGCGGTATGATACCTAAAGTAGATTGCTGTGTCGAAGCAATACACAAGGGTGTTAAAAATGTTGTTATAATGGACGGCAGAGTGCCGCACTCAATTCTTATGGAGCTTTTAACCGACGAAGGTGCCGGTACAATGGTGAGTGAAGATGTTTGATACAATTTCTACCGATAAACAGTACATTGCTAATACTTATAACCGTTTTCCCGTGGAGTTAGTGAGCGGTAAAGGCTCAAAGCTTTATGATAAAGAGGGTAAAGAATATATAGATATGGGCTCAGGTATAGGCGTTACATCATTCGGCATTGCCGATGAAGAATGGGCTCGGGCTGTTACAAAGCAGGCATCTGCTTTACAGCATACATCTAATCTTTACTATACCGAGCCTTGTGCGCGGCTTGCCAAAGCCTTATGTGACAAAACAGGTCTTAAAAAGGTATTCTTTTCAAATTCCGGCGCCGAGGCAAACGAGTGCGCAATTAAGGTTGCGCGCAAGTGGGCGGCCGAGCAAAAGGGCGAAGATTATTTTACTATAGTAACCCTTAAAAACAGCTTTCACGGCAGAACCGTCACCACGCTTGCAGCAACGGGGCAGGACCATTATCACGAGCTTTTTGCCCCCTTGACTGCGGGCTTTGTCCACACGCCTGCCAATGATATTGGCGCGCTTGAAAAAACTGTCAGTGAAAATAAAGTAGCCGCTGTAATGATTGAGTGCGTTCAGGGCGAAGGCGGAGTTATATCGCTTGATTATGATTTTGTAAAGGCGATTGACAGACTTTCAAAGCAGGATAATTTTTTAATAATTGTTGACGAGGTTCAAACCGGCAATGGCAGAAGCGGTAAAATGTACGCCTATATGAATTATGATATAACGCCAGATATTGTCACTACGGCAAAGGGGCTTGGCGGCGGTTTGCCGATAGGTGCGGCGATTTTAGGTGAAAAAACAGAAAATGTTTTGAAATTCGGCGACCACGGTTCTACATACGGAGGCAACCCTGTGTGCTGCGCCGGCGCGCTTATCGTAATAAACCGACTGACCGACAGTTTTTTGGCAGAGGTTAAGGCAAAAAGTGATTATGCATTTAGCGAATTATCCGGTGCTGTTGGAATTGAAAGTGTCAGCGGTATGGGTCTTATGATTGGCATAAAAACAGTAAAACCCGCGGCTGAAATTGTCAAAGCGGCAATGGAAAAGGGTGTGTTGTGTCTTACAGCAAAAGATAAGGTGCGTCTGCTTCCTGCGCTTAATATTCCGTTTGATGATTTAAAAAAGGCTATACAGGTTATAAAAGAGGTGGCGGCAATATGAATTTAGGCGGTAAAAGCTTTTTAAAGCTTCTTGATTTTACACCTGAAGAAATAAACGGTTTGTTAGATTTGGCAAGCGAGCTAAAACAAAAGAAAAAATGCGGCGAGCCGCATAGGTATTTTGAGGGCAAAAATATAGCCCTTATATTTGAAAAAACAAGCACACGCACCCGTTGTTCTTTCGAGGTGGCGGCGGCTGACCTTGGTATTCACCCTACATATCTTGAACCGACAGGCTCACAGATAGGCAAAAAAGAAAGCATTGCCGACACGGCTCGCGTTTTGGGCAGAATGTATGACGGCATAGAGTACCGCGGTTTCGGTCAGGAAATTGTTGAGGAATTGTCCCGCTTTGCAGGCGTTCCCGTTTGGAACGGTCTTACAAATGAATTTCATCCTACTCAGATTTTGGCAGATTTTCTTACAATACGCGAACATTTCGGCGAGCTTAAGGGAAAAAAGCTTGTTTATATGGGAGATGCCCGTTACAATATGGGTAATTCGCTTATGGTGGGTTGCGCTAAAATGGGTATGCATTTTGTGGCTTGCACAAACAGTAAATATTTTCCCGACAGCGCGCTTGTAAATCAGTGCCTTGAAATTGCAAAAGAAACGGGCGCAACGATTGAGTTTTCCGAAAGCACCGACGCAGTAGTCGGAGCCGATGTTGTTTATACCGATGTTTGGGTGTCTATGGGCGAGCCCGATTCGGTTTGGGAAGAGAGAATAAAAGATTTAATGCCATATCAGGTAAACGGCACGCTTATGCAAAAAGCAGGCGAGCAGTGCCGTTTTATGCACTGCTTACCCGCATTTCATAATCTTGACACAAAAATCGGCAAAGAAATTTACGAAAAATTCGGCATAGACTGTATGGAAGTAACCGATGAGGTATTTGAATCTCGGCAGTCGATTGTTTTTGATGAAGCCGAAAACCGTATGCACACAATAAAGGCAGTAATAGCGGCTACTATGATTTAAAAATTAAGTGTATATTTGCTATAAAAATTGCAGATATACACTTGTTTTTTTATGATTTTATATGTATAATAAATAAAAATATTAACCAGCGAGGTGCTTTATGAAAAGAAGACAGATACATCTTGATTTTCACACATCAGAGAAAATAGGCGGCATAGGCAGCGCATTTTCAAAGCAGCAGTTTCAGGAAATGCTCAAAAAAGGCCATGTTGATTCTATAACGGTATTTTCTAAATGCCATCACGGTTGGTCATATCATCCTACTAAGGTCAACCAAATGCATCCACACCTTGATTTTGATCTTTTAGGCGCGCAAATCGAGGCCGCGCATGAAATCGGTGTAAAAACGCCTGTGTATATTTCGGCAGGCTTTGATCACAAGGCGATGAACGAGCACAATGAATGGTTGCATGTAAGAGAGGACGAGTATAAAAACGGTGGCGTAAATATGGAATGGGTAGGCTATCATAAGCTTTGCCTTAATACGCCTTACCTTGACGAGCTTCTTGCCGAGGTTAAAGAGGTTTGTGAAAATTATGACGCTGACGGAATTTTTCTTGATATTGTCGGCGTTGACCCATGCTACTGCGACACCTGCCGTGCAGAGCTCGAAAGGCGCGGCATGGATATAAATAACCCCGATGATGTCAACGCTTTAGCAGAAGAGGTATATGCCAACTATACGCGCCGTGTTCGCGAAACGGTTGATTCGGTAAAACCCGGTCTTCCCGTGTTCCACAACGGCGGGCATATACGCCACGGCAGACGCGATTTAGCGCATATGAACACTCATTTAGAGATTGAAAGCCTGCCAACAGGCGGTTGGGGCTATGACCATTTTCCAATGTCGGCGGCTTATGTTCGCACAATCGGCATGGAATACCTCGGTATGACCGGTAAATTCCACAAATCGTGGGGTGAATTCGGCGGATATAAGCACCCGAATGCCCTAAAGTATGAGGTGGCTTTGTCATCGGCAAACGGTGCTTGCTGTTCAATAGGAGACCAACTGCATCCTACGGGACTTATGGACAACGCTACATATACTCTTATAGGTGAGGCTTACAAAACGGTTGAGGAGCGTGAGCCTTGGCTTGATGGCTATAAAAATAAATCGGATATCGCAATTCTTTCAAGCGAGGCTATTTTAAACTACAACGGTATTGCGCTTCCTCACTGGAAAAGTTTGAGCTGGAATGCCGGTTGTGCGCGTATTTTGCTTGAAAGCAACTATCTTTTTGATGTTGTTGACACCGAGGCGGACATTTCGGATTATAAGCTTCTTATTATGCCTGATATTTGTGTTTTAGACGAAAAGCTTGCGGGCAAGGTAAAAAAATTTTTGGCAAACGGCGGTAAAGTTCTTGCAAGCTATGAGTCGGGCTTGAATCCCGAAAAAACCGACTTTGCTGTTGATTTCGGCTGTAAGTTTGAGGGCGTAAGCGAATATAAGCCTACATATATTAGACCAAACAGCGATTTGGAAAGTCTTGCACAGGCGTCTTATGTTATATATGAAGACGCAATGAAGGTGTCGGCAAACGGTGGCAAATCAACCGCAATTATTGACAAGCCGTATTTCAACCGTACATTAGAGCATTTTTGTTCACATATTCACACACCCGCAAGCGGCGAAAAATACAGCGACGCGGTGGTAATGACCGAAAACACGGCATATTTTGCCCATAAAATATTCCAAGAATATTATACGCAGGGAAATATTTATACAAAAGAAATCGTACGCGCCGCTATTGAAGCGCTTATCGGCGAGGAGAAAAGAATTAAAACAAATCTGCCGGCACAGGGTGTTGTAACGCTTACCGAAAAAGGTGATAGTCAGATTGTTCACACGCTCTATGCATCCCCCGTGCGCCGCGGCGAAAAGATTGAGATAATAGAAGATATTATTCCGATTTATGATACCACGGTATCTGTAAAGAGCGATAAGGCACCGAAGAGTGTTAAATTGGTGCCCGAAAATACACCGATTGATTTTGAATATAAAGACGGCAGAATTAACTTTACTGTGCCTAAAATAGATTGCTGGCAAATGACCGAGATTAAATACTAAAAGTAAAAACGCTGATTGTTAACAATCAGCGTTTTTTGATTTTATTTGTTTTTCTCTTTCTTGCTTTGAAAAAATGCAGCCGCAGTAATCTTGTCTGTAAATTCCGTACTGACGGGAAAGCTCGGTAGAGCGTTTATATCCGTTCTTCTTTTTAAAATCGGACACTAAATATTTAACACCGTATTCTTTGCCTAATGAAAGACCGATTTCATTAAGCTTATCGGCATTTTTAAGCGGACTGATTGAAAGGGTGGTTGTAAAATAATCAGAATTGCGTGCCTTTGCATATTCCGCCGCTTCACGCAGACGAAGTTGATAACACAAAAAGCAACGCTCGCCGCCTTCACTCATATTTTCTTTGCCCTTTGCCATTGCATAAAATCGTTCTTTATCAAAATTACCTTCAACAAAGTCAATCTTATTTTTTGCAGGAAAGCGGTTTATAAACTGCTTTTGCTCATCTACACGCTTGTAGTATTCTTCGTCTGGGTATATGTTGGGGTTATAATAAAACACCGTAATTTTAAAATACTGCGATAAATACTCTATCACATAGCTGCTGCACGGCGCGCAGCAGCTATGTAAAAACAGGGTGGGAATTTCACCCTTTGACTGATGAAATTCTATAATTTTTTCAAGCTCGGTCTGATAATTTACTTTCATTACCGTTATTTGTTTGACAGGTATTCGTCAATGGCTCTTGCCGCAGTTTTGCCCGCACCCATTGCAGAAATTACGGTTGCGGCGCCCGTTACCGCGTCGCCGCCTGCATAAACAGCCTCGCGTGATGTGATACCGTCTTCGTTTACAATTATACCGCCGCGAGAGTTAACCTCTAACCCTGCGGTAGTGTTTTTAATAAGCGGGTTGGGCGAAGTGCCTATTGAAATAATAACAGTGTCAACATCTAAAACAAATTCGGAGTTTTCAATCGGAACGGGGCGGCGTCTGCCTTTTTCGTCCGGCTCGCCAAGCTCCATTTTAATGCACTTCATACCGGTGACAAAGCCGTTTTTGCTGTCAAATTTATCGTCGGGGTTGTTGTAACCCAAAATTTCTATCGGGTTGTTAAGCAGTTTGAATTCGATGCCTTCTTCAATAGCGTGTTCAACCTCTTCCTTACGGGCGGGGAGCTCCTCCATAGAACGGCGATAGACAATATAAACCTTTTCGGCGCCGAGTCGCAAAGCGGTGCGCGC
>CAJMBP010000012.1 GCA_905211675.1 uncultured Oscillospiraceae bacterium | reverse complement strand
AAAAAAACAGGTTGCAATTTTATTAGAAACCTGCAACCTGGCAAGCATGACAAAAATGTTTTAGCCCCATAGCTTTGTGCCGCTACCTTTCGATAACTTTACCCAATATTTTACTTTATTATACTACATAATATTTAAAAGTCAACCGTTTTCAATAAATAAAATTATTTCAGCGATTTTTTCATATATTTATATAACGGTTACAGTTTGCCGAAATAACCCAAACGGAGAGTGTATTATGCTTTTAGAACTGATTTCGCAAATAATATCGCACATATTTTACCTTGCCTTGCATGTAAAAGGCGCGGGGGCGTTTCCCCCGCCACTGTCTTCTAAGCGTGAACAAGAGCTTTTAAGACTTAAAGAACAGGGCGACACAAACGCAAAAAACAAGCTTATAGAGCATAATTTGAGGCTTGTGGCGCACATTGTAAAAAAATATTATACGGTAAACTGTGAGCAGGATGATCTTATTTCTATTGGTACAATAGGGCTTATTAAAGCAGTAAACACCTTTAAACCCGATAAAAAAATACGGTTCGCAACATACGCCGCACGCTGCATTGAAAACGAAATTTTAATGCATTTCAGAAACATTAAAAAGACATCGCACGATGTTTACATAAGCGACCCCATAGACACAGATAAAAACGGAAATGTTTTAACGCTTATAGATATAATTGCCGATGAAAGCAATATTGAAGATGAGATAGATACAAAACTGAAAATTCAAAGGCTTCGTGAAGTCTTTGACAGCACGCTCGACAGTCGGGAAACTCAAATCATAAATATGCGATACGGCCTGAACGGCGAAACCGAACTTACTCAACGGGAAATCGCAAAAAAATTAGGTATTTCACGCAGTTATGTATCACGAATCGAAACGGCGGCGCTTAACAAATTGAGAAAGAAAATCACCTAAAAGCAGCGGTTCAATTAAATACCCGTAAAGTCAAAATCGGGTATAAAGCCCTTGTCGGCGCTTGAAAGCTCTTGAATATAACAGTTGTAAAAACCGCTGTTTAAAATATAGTCTGTAAGTTTTTTGTATTCACGCGACGTTATTTTGCGGTTAATAACAGGCATTTTTTCGGCCGCTCCGAGTGGCAAATATTGGCTCATTAGGCTGAAGTAAGAATTAGGCATATTATTCCTTACCCAATCAAAAATCGCAATTGCGTCGCGTGTTGCCTGAGGCATAAGAAGATGCCTTACAATAATTCCGCCTTGCATAATACCGTTTTTAAATACGCAGTTACTGTGCTGCCTGTACGCTTCAAGCAATGCCGATTTGCAAACATCGGGATAGTCGGGAGCGTTAGAATAAAGGCTTGATTTATTGCTGTCTATATATTTGAAATCGATTAAATATATATCAACATAGTCTTGTAATATTTTGAGTGTTTCAACATTTTCATAACCGCCCGAGTTGTACACAATAGGAATTTTTGGCTTGTAAATATCAAGGGCATTTAATATGCTGTGAACATAATGCGTGGGCGTTACAAGGTTGATATTGTGCGCGCCCTCGCCCTCAAGCCTTTTGAAAATTTCGGCAAGCGTGGCAGACGACACCGCCCTACCCTTGTTTTTAAGGCTTATGTCGTTGTTTTGGCAAAAAGCACAATGCAATGAACACCCGCTGAAAAAGACCGTGCCCGAACCGTTTGTGCCGCTTATAGAAGGTTCTTCCCAAAAATGAAGCGCCGCTCGGGCTATATGCGCGGTTTCGGGCATACGGCATACGCCGCCGATATTTTCTTTTTCGGTACGAAGGGCGTTACACCGTCGTGGGCATTGGTTGCAGAGCATCGGCATTCTCCTTATTATTTTCGGGCAGCTTCGGTTCTAAAATTCTGCGTTTCACAATCAGGTTATCGTAGGTCTTTTTGAAACTGACGCGGCACACATGCTTTTTATTGCAGGATTTGCATATAAAATTCGCGCTGAACCAATTGTTGCGGTAACGCCATTTTGACTGTCTTGTCATCTCGTTTGAGCAATTTTCACAGTGAAATTTAAGAGTTTCTTTGTCAATAAGCCTGTCATTTATGTCGCTTATGTAATAAGCTTTAAAGTACATCCGATTATAAAATTCGGGGTCGGAGGTATCTTTAATAAGCCCCTCAAAAGCAGGAGCATTATAATGCTTTTTAAGCAATGCCGCACAAAGCAGGCTGTCGTCCTTTGCGGTATGCAGATCGTATCTGTCGGTAGTAATACCTAAAATTTCGGCGGCATTTGCCAAAGAAATCTGTGAATTTGATTCATACCCCAACAAACGCAGTTCGCCTTGAATGAATTTTTGCAAATCTAAATATTTGTCAATCTTAAACTTTTGATTTTTGAGTAAATATTTTTCATTTTCGGCAATGGTGTATAGGTCGGAATTGCTCCATGTAATTGTTACGGTGTCATCGCCCAACCAATTATTATAGCGAGAAACAGCCTCGTTAAGCGGAATACCGTCAAGCATCATTTCTTTGGTAATGCCGGTAAGCTCGCTAAACCGCTTTGTTACCTTTTTACTTACCGAAGATTTTACCGTAACATCAAAAATATCAACAATATTGAATTTTTCATCTAATTTAACTGCGCCTATCTGCAAAATTTGGTTTATGAACCGCTTATAAAGCTTATGATAGACACTGTCCCATTCCATATCAAGTATTACATAATTCATCAACGGTTTTTAGCCTCGTGCTTCATACGCAATTCCTTGTTAAGAATCCGTTTGCGGATACGAATACTTTTAGGTGTTACTTCGACAAGCTCATCGGCTTTGATAAAATCAAGCGACTGCTCAAGGCTCATAATTGAAGGTGGTACAAGCTTTAACGCATCGTCCGAACCCGAAGCGCGGGTATTGGTAAGGTGCTTTGCCTTGCAAACATTGCAAACAATATCCTCACTTTTGGGGCTTTCGCCTATTACCATACCTTCGTAAACGGGAACACCCGGCCCGATAAACAATCTGCCGCGGCTTTGGGTGTTGAACAGGCCGTAAGCCGTGCTCTCGCCCGTTTCGTGAACAATAATCGAGCCTGTGTTGCGTTGCTCTATATCACCCTTGTATTCTTCATAACCGTTAAAAATGTGATTCATAATTCCGTTACCGTTGGTATCGGTCATAAACTGTGAACGGTAACCGAGCAGACCTCTTGCAGGTATTAAAAATTCAAGGTGAGACATACCGCCTTCACGGGTGCCCATATTCTGAAGCTCGGCATGGCGTGTGCCGAGACGCTCCATAACGGCGCCGACATACTGTTCGGGAACTTCAATCATAAGAAGCTCGATAGGTTCTAACAGTTTACCGTTTTCATCATGCTTGTAAATAACACTCGGCTGTGAAACCTGAAATTCGTAACCCTGACGGCGCATGGTTTCGATAAGTATTGAAAGGTGAAGCTCGCCCCTGCCCGAAACCTTAAAGGTGTCGGCACTATCTGTTTCCTCGACACGAAGGCTTACATTTGTAAGCACCTCTTTAAAAAGGCGTTCACGCAAATTGCGCGAGGTGACAAATTTACCCTCTTTACCGGCAAAGGGTGAATTGTTAACCATAAAATTCATTGCCAAAGTCGGCTCGTCAATTTTTACAAACGGCAAAGGATCTATACACTCCGTGTCGCAGGCAGTCTCACCTATTTCAAGCTCGTTTATGCCTGCAACCTGAATTATATCACCCACAGAAGCAGTTTCAACCTCGGTACGTTTTAAGCCCTGATACATAAACAGTTTTGCAATTTTTACCCTTGAACTTGTGCCGTCTTTGTGGCAAAGGGCAACGGCTTGCCCTACATTTACACTGCCTCTGATTACTCTGCCTACACCTATTCTGCCGATATAATCGTCATATTCAATGTTGGTAAACAAAATTTGTAACGGCGCTTCGCTATCGCCGGTAGGAGGTTCAATTTCTTTTACAATTTCTTCAAACAAGGGCTTCATATCGGTGCCCTGAATATCGGGAGCATAGGTGGCATATCCGTCACGGCCCGATGCGAAAACAACCGGAAATTCGATCTGGTCCTCATCGGCGCCAAGTTCAATAAACAAATCTAAAACCTCGTCTACAACCTCAATAGGACGCGCCATAGGCCGGTCAATTTTATTTATCACAACTACCGCTTTTTTACCGAGCGCCAATGCTTTTTTAAGCACAAAACGCGTTTGCGGCATACAGCCTTCGAAAGCATCTACAAGCAGTAAGACGCCGTCAACCATTTGTAAAATGCGTTCTACCTCACCGCCGAAGTCGGCATGTCCCGGAGTATCGATAATGTTAATTTTAACACCGTTATACATAACGCTTGTGTTTTTTGAAAGTATTGTTATGCCTCTTTCGCGTTCAAGGTCATTTGAGTCCATAACGCGCTCTTCTACCGACTCATTTTCGCGAAATGTGCCGCTTTGTCGAAGCAGTTGATCGACAAGTGTTGTTTTACCGTGGTCAACATGCGCTATTATCGCAACATTACGTATATTTTCTCTTTTTTCAAGTGCCATTTATAAGTCCCCTATGTTTAAGTTAATTTGTATGTTCTTCTATCCAATTTTTATACCAATAAGCTGAATCTTTAGGAATACGCTGTTGTGTTTCATAATCAACATAAACCAAACCAAAACGCTCAGTATAACCCTTTGCCCATTCAAAATTGTCCATAAAAGACCATTGGAAATATCCGCCGATATCTACACCGTCATCGGTTGCTTTTTCAAGTTCAATCAAATAACGGTTTAAAAAGTCAATTCTATTAGGGTCATGAACTTTGCCGTCAAGCGAAACTACATCATGAGCCGACATACCGTTTTCAGTTATAAAAAAAGGTAATTTATACCTTTCGTAATAAAATCTCGGACCCCAGCGCAAAGATTCAGGCGTAACAGTCCACTGAATTGCGGTTTTACCGTGACCTATTTTGCGAGCAACGATAACCGGATTGCCGTTGCTGTCGGACTTTACTTCTTCACCGTTATAAATGTTACTGCCGAAAAAATCTATCGGCTGATTTATTAGCTTCATATCTTCATCGGTAATTTCCGGGAGATATTCTTTATAGAGTTCAAGTCCGTCCTGCGGATATTTGCCTAAAATTACAGGGTCGCTCCACCAAGATATATTCCACATTACCCCATTGTTAATATAGTTGCATTTAAACATATTCTTACGGGCGGCTTCGATGTCTGCCTCGTTTTCGCTTGAAGGATAACAAACCGTTCCGGTAGGAGCATAACCGATTTTTATAGGCTGTTTTGCATTTTTTCGCAAAGCAATAACCGCGGCACCGTGTGCCTTAAGAACATTATGGCACATTTGAAAAACATCTTTATATGATACTCTTAGCCCCGGAGCATGCGCAGCACCGAGATACGACTCACCGATAAAGCACTGCGGCTCATTGAAGGTTATAAAGTTTTTAACTCTGTCCGAAAATAGCTCCGCAACCCTTGCTGCATAATCAGCGAACCAATTAACGCTGTCATCATTGAGCCAACCGCCTTTTTTATATAGCTCATAAGGATAATCCCAATGAAAAAGCGTTATATAAGGCTCAATACCGTTTTCTAACAATTCGTCAATAAGATTTGAATAAAATTCAACGCCTTTCGGATTCAATTTGCCAACGCCGTTTGGTATAAGCCGCGGCCAACTGATTGAAAAACGGTATGCCTTAATGCCTAACTGCTTCATAAGCTTTACATCTTGTTTATATCTGTGATAATGGTCACACGCAACATCGCCGGTATGACCCTCGCAAATTTTGTTTGGTTCATGCGAAAAAACGTCCCAAATACTGAGGCCTTTTCCGTCTTCATTCCATGCACCTTCAATTTGATAAGATGCGGTTGCGGCACCCCAGACAAAATCTTTTTTAAAACCCATAAAATCACCTAAAAACACAAACTTCGAAATATTATACCACAATCTTAATAAAACTTCAATAATTGTTGACAATCATTTTTATTTTTATTAAAATATTAAAAAACAAGTAAAGAGGAAAATCAATGAATATATTCTTTCATACGCTCGGCTGCAAGGTAAATCAATACGAAACCGAAGCAATGCGTGAAGCACTTTTAAATTCGGGCCATACATCCGACCAAAATTTACCCGCAGACGCGGTAATTATTAACTCATGCACGGTTACTGCCGAAAGCGATCGAAAAACCGGTCAGCTTGTACGCCGTATGCGCCGTGAACAACCAAACGCCGTTATTGTGCTCACAGGCTGTATGGTACAGGCTTTTCCCGAAAAAGCCCAAGAAATAACCGAAGCAGATATTGTTATGGGTAACCGTGATATATCAAAAATAGTAGAAGCCATAGGCAACTACGAAAATAACAGAATTTTTAGTGTAGAGCCTCATCAAAACGGTGATTCATACAACACTCTTTCACTTAATAACTTTAACGAACGCACGCGCGCTTTTATGAAGATACAGGACGGTTGTGACCGCTTTTGCACATATTGTATTATACCGTTTGCACGCGGCAGAGTACGCTCGCGCGCAATTGATGATATAAAGCTCGAAGCGCAAAAGCTTGCCGAAAACGGTTTTTGTGAGATTGTTTTGGTTGGCATCAACCTGACATCCTTCGGCAAGGGTGAAGATTTTGATTTATGCGACGCTGTTGACGCAGTATGTGAAATTGACGGAATAAAGCGGGTACGGCTCGGCTCTTTAGAGCCCGACCATATAACCGACAGTATGCTCGACCGTTTTAAAGCACAATCAAAATTTTGCCCGCAGTTTCATTTGTCGCTGCAATCGGGCTGCGACGAAACCTTAAAACGTATGAACAGGCATTATGACACCGCTTTTTATGAAGATTTGGTAACAAGAATACGAAGAATTTTTAAAGACGCCGCTATTACCACCGATATTATGGTCGGTTTTGCGGGCGAAACCGAAGATGAATTTAACGCAAGTCTTGAATTTGCAAAAAGAATCGCCTTCGCAAGAGCGCATATTTTTGTTTATTCCAGACGCAGCGGAACGGTAGCCGCCGAACTTAAGCCACAAATAAGCAACGCCGATAAGCAAAAGCGCTCACAGCTTATGGCCGAGATAACTCGCAAAACAGAAATTGACTTTTTAAAAGGTCAAATAGGTAATGTATGCCCCGTTCTTTTTGAAAAATACGAAAACGGAAAATCCGAAGGATATACACCCAACTATACAAGGGTTTTAGTCGATACCGAAACGGATATTTCGGGAAAAATTTTAAATGTATTGCTTGAATCGGTAAAAGATGACCACTGTATAGGCAAAATTGTTTAAATTAAGCCTCGAACATAACCCTTCGAGGCTTTAATTTTTTTGCAAAAAAACTTGACAAATCTATATGTTTGATATATTATATTTTAAACGCCGCTGTGGTGGAATAGGCAGACACAAGGGACTTAAAATCCCTCGGTAGCGATACCGTACCGGTTCAAGTCCGGTCAGCGGCACCAAAAACCCTCAGACGATAGTCTGAGGGTTCACTTGTTCACTTTTCATTCTTCACTTTTATATGTTTTCAAGAGATTTTTGGATTGAAATAAAATCGGTAAAAATATTGAATTATAAGTCAAAATATGATATAATGATATAAATAATTTAAGCATTGTGTATCATTTTATCTGTCAAACATAAGTGACGAGCACCGATTAAAAGAGGAAAAAAGTATGACAATACAGGAATGTTATAATAAACTCGGCGGAAGTCTTGAACAGGCAGAGAAGCGTTTGCCGAGTATCAATCTGATCAAAAAATTCGTTGCTAAATTTCCGTATGACAGTTCCTTTTCCGAGTTGTGCTTTGCTATGCAAAACGGCGACGCAAAAGCCGCATTCAGAGCCGCACATACATTAAAGGGCGTATGTGCAAACCTAAACTTTGACAGGCTGTTTTCGTCTGCCGAACTGCTCACGGAATTGCTTCGTGATAAAACAGATACTATTCCGAAAAAAGCCTTTGCATTGTTGGAAAATGTCAAAACAGATTATGAGTTAACGGTGGACGCCATTCGTGCTTATTTAGCGTCGGATGACGAACAGCCGTAATTATAAGCTTTCACATTTCTTAATTTAAATTGAAAATTTGCGGCTGTAGTTCATCGGTAGAATGCAAGCTTCCCAAGCTTGACAGGTGGGTTCGACTCCCATCAGCCGCTCCAGAAAAAACCTTTCTGTTTTCACAGAAAGGTTTTTGTGCTTTATCCAGCTTTTAACTGTAACCTGATCTTATCGCTTATCATAGCAATAAACTCCGAATTAGTAGGTTTACCCTTGTTGTTTTGAATTGTGTATCCAAAATAAGAATTAAGTGTATCAACATCTCCCCTGTCCCACGCCACTTCAATTGCATGCCGTATGGCGCGTTCTACCCTTGAGGATGTCGTGTTGTGCTTTTTTGCAACCGTAGGATAAAGGCATTTTGTTATGGAACCTATTATATCTTCATCCTTTACGGCAAGCATAATTGAATATCTTATGTACTGATAACCTTTTATATGCGCAGGCACACCTAAATCATGCATGATTTCTGTAATAATAAATTCAAGCTGCGTGTCGGTGACAACATTGTCTTTTTTAACAACAAGCGGCGAAATTTCGTTGCTCCAATCAGACAGCTGAATAATTCGCTGCGCCATCATATTTATATCGAACGGACGAAGAAAATAATACGCCGCGCCGGCATCCAGCGCCTGCTTTTCCAGTCTTGGATTATCAAAGCATGACATTGCCATAATCAAGGGCCTATCTTTTTCGTTCATATCTTTTAAAGAGTTAAGCACGCCCAAAATATCAAGCCCCGGCATAAAGACATCAGCTACAACCACATTCGGCTTTTGACGCTGTATGGTTTTAATAACCTCGAAACCGTCTTTTCCGCACAATTCGACTTCCATGCCGTAACCTTTTAATGTTTTTGCACATTTCTGTCCGAATTCCGTTGTATCGTCAGCGATAACGACTTTTAGCTGTTTGTTCATATAAAGCAACCTCTTTCTTTTTTTTATGCCAAAAATTTAGCACATTTTTTTAGTCACGACAATATTTTGAGGCATTTTAGAGGTTAAAACAGCAATGAAACAAATCATTTTTTTGGCTCAAAAATGCAATTTTTTATCATTTTACTGTAATTTTTATACATTTTTTCAAAAATTTTACAATTCATTGACTTTTTAAAAAATTGAAATTTTAAAATTGCAAAGTATGCGTTAATATTACTTTGTATAATTTTGTAAAATTTTATGCCGAGTGACCTGACTTAAACAACAAAAAGAGCGTTCTTTTAAAGAACGCTCCTAAAGCAATAATTACTTGCTTATTTTACCATGCTTGCAACTTCTGCCGCAAAATCATCTACGCGCTTTTCAATGCCTTCGCCTTTTTCCATACGAACAAAGTCGGCAATTTTGATTTCGGCACCGAGTTCTTTTGCAACATTTGCAACATATTTGCCTACGGTTACATCGCCGTCCATAACAAATGACTGCTCAACAAGACAGTTTTCTTTATAGAACTTACCGATTTTACCTTCAACAATTTTAGCAAGAACAGCATCGGGCTTATTAGCCATTTTGGGATCTTCTTTCATCTGTGCGATAAGAATTTCCTTTTCTTTTTCAACAACCTCTGCGGGAACAGAAGCCTCATCAAGATATGCGGGGTTCATAGCAGCAATTTGCATTGCAACATTTTTGCCCATAGCAACAAAGTCGGCGTTGTCGGCCGGAACATTACCGTCAAACTTAACAAGAACGCCGATTTTACCGCCTGCATGAACATAGTTGATAACATTGCCTTCAAAACGAACAAAACGGCGGATTTTGATGTTTTCACGAACCTTAAGGAATAAATCCTGAACCATTTCTTCAACCGTTTTACCGTCTTGTGAGCAAGCGTTAAGCGCGTCAACATCAGCCGGATTTTGAGCCGCGATAACCTTTGCAATTTTAAGTGCAAGCTCTTTAAACTCTTCGCCGCCGGCAACAAAGTCGGTCTCTGCATTGAGTTCTACGGCAACACCGACGCCGTTTTCGCATATGGCACAAACCGTGCCCTCGGCAGCAATTCTGCTTGCCTTTTTAGCCTGAGAAGCGAGACCCTTTTCACGAAGGTAATCAACAGCCGCTTCCATATCACCGTTGCATTCAACAAGTGCTTTTTTGCAGTCCATCATACCGCAACCGGTTTTTTCTCTTAAAGCCTGTACATCTTTAGCAGTAAAAGCCATAATAATATATCTCCTTTTTAGAGTAATATCAGATTAAATTATTCAGCCGCTTCTTCAGCCGATACTTCGGCAACCTCTTCGGCGGTTTCTTCGGCATCGTCAATAGCGGCGGTGCCCATTTCTTCGCCCTGTCTGCCTTCTATAACGGCAGCGGCGATTGTTTCGGCAATGAGCTTAACTGCGCGGATAGCGTCATCATTACCGGGGATAACGGCGTCGATTTCATCGGGATCGCAGTTTGTGTCCACAATAGCGATAATCGGAATACCGAGTTTTTTAGCTTCGGCAACCGCAATTCTTTCCTTGCGGGGGTCAACAATAAACAACGCACCGGGAAGCTTGTTCATGTTCTGAATACCGCCGATAAACTTTTCGAGTTTTTCGATTTCGAGAGTAAGAGTGGCAACCTCTTTTTTGGGAAGAAGGTCGAATGTGCCGTCATCACGCATTGCGCGAAGCTGCTCTAAACGGGCAATACGGGTTTTGATAGTGCTGAAGTTTGTAAGCATGCCGCCGAGCCAACGCGCGTTAACGTATGGCATACCGCAATGCTCCGCCTCTTCTTTAACAGAATCCTGAGCCTGTTTTTTTGTACCTACAAAAAGAATATCGCCGCCGTCAGCCGCAATATCACGGGCAAACAAATATGCCTCGTTAAGCTTTTTAACGGTTTTCTGAAGGTCGATAATGTAGATACCGTTTCTTTCTGTGAAAATGTACTCTGCCATTTTCGGGTTCCAACGTCTTGTTTGGTGGCCGAAATGCACACCTGCTTCAAGAAGTTGTTTCATTGATACAACTGCCATAATTTTTTCCTCCTGAGGTTTTTCCTCCATTCCGAAAGCACCAGACATTGACCCTGTACCGAGATCACACCTCTGCCTGTATCAAACGGAATGTGTGTAATATTTTTTGCCACCTTTACAGTAGCCGAAAGATTATACCATATATTTACTTAAATTTCAAGTGTTTTTTTGCTTTTATTCGTAAACATCAAAAATCTTTTTTGCTCTTTCTTTGATTTTATTGCGAAGTGACTCGGGTTTTATAACCTCAATTTCATCGCCGTAGTTCATAACCCATGTGACAAGACCGTCACTTATTGCGGCTTTAACGGTAAAATCAAAATGCGTGTCGGTTACATTTGTGATAAAAATATCGTTTCCGAAACGGTCGGTTACCTGCTCTAACATCTTGTTTTGACAGCTGAATTTTATACTGTCGGTTTCCCCTCCGAACATTCCGAAAAGCTTTTTTGTATAGTCTGCAACATCAAAGGTGTCGCGGTATTCGCTCACCTCACTAAAATGTCTTATAGGTTCTTCACATATTGAAATCGATTTTATACGGTCAACCCGCAAATTCATAAGGTTATCGTATTTTTCGTAATTGCATATCAGGTAATAATGGTCATCCTGCCAAGTCATTGCATAAGGGCTGACGGTATGGGTTTTATACTCAGTTACAATGTGCTTATCGTTAGATAGAACGCGTTTGCCGTATTTAAACTTTATTTTTTTACCGTTTTTTATTGCCGTATTTATGCAGTCGATATTATAAAAAATTTCTTCATTGTGGGTTTTACTGCTGCCGTCAATATATATGCTGCCTATGTTGCGCTTAGACTGATAACAACTAAGCAGGCTATAAAGCTTTGAAGTTAATTCAAGAGTCTTTTTTTCGCTGATAAACTTGGCGGTTCTAACAGCATCGCTCAAAAGGTAAATTTCAGGCTGTTCAAAATCTCTGCTTGCTAAAAAGTATCCGTTTTTCGGAATTCTTGTATGAATAATATCATATCCGAAGGTAGTAAGGCACTCGATGTCATCGTAGATTGCCTTGCGCTCGGCAGTAATATTATATGACGATAACCTTTCGCATATCTCGCCTGCCGACAAAGGATGTTCTTCATCTGTTAGTTCAGTTAATATTTTAATAATATATAGCAGTTTTACCTTTTGTCCGTTTCTTGCCGCCATAATTCCACCGCCTTAACAAATTCGTTATAACCGCATACCGCATTAACACTGTCTAAAAAAGCGTTGCAGGATATGCCTTTGGGTAAATTGAGGTGCTCTGCAAGGCTGTCACGCAGTTTTGCGCTGTTTACACCGCCCGACAAGCCCAATTTATACAACTGAATTTTAGTGATCTCGGGGGCTTTTTTTGTAACATTCTCCCCTTTAATTCCACTGCGTTCAAGCGCTTCGATAATTGTTTGACTGTCTAACCCTTCAACGCCTAAATAGCCTTGTTTTGAAGGCTTTGTCTTACGCCTTTCTTTGCCCGAAAGTTGCGGTACATAAACATTTATTACAGTTCCGCTTGTGCAAATTTGCTTTATGTGCGAGCGAATAAGAGCGCCTGCGGAATCCGAGTCGGTAATTACGACAATACCGCGCCGAATTGCCAAAAGCCTTATAAGCTCTCGCTTTTCTTTGTTTTTAAAAATGCCGTAACCGTCTGTTGTAAAGATAGTGGCGTCAATAATGTTTTCAAGGGTGATTTTATCATATTTACCCTCAACAATAACCGCCTGATTTAATTTAATCAACGGCCTCACCCTTTGCAAGTATATATACTAATTTCACCGTCAACTGTTCAAGAACGGCGTGCGGGTCGTTTGCAAAAGTTTTTAACGCTTTATCTGCCTTTGTCAGCGCCTCAAGACTTAGCCTTAATTTTTTTGAATCTAACTTTTTTGAGTTTTGAGCAGCACGGTCAAGTAAAAATTCTCGGTTTTGGGGGTATGCAAAATCCTGCACTGTTTGGGCCTTTGTAACCGATGCGTTTTTTGCCGCTGTAACACGGTGTATATCGACATAAGACGAAGAAACAATGTAGAGTATTGACATAGGCTCGATATGCATAAAAAACATATCATTAAGTGTTTTTAAAGCCTCTGAAATGTTACCCGCAAAGATTTGTTTAACATATTCATAAACAGAAGCCTCAACAGATTTTGACGAAACCAAATCAACGGTTTCTTTTGTTATTTCACCCTCCGATACAAAGGCGCAAAGCTTGTCAAGTTCGTTTTTTAATGTGTTTAGGTCGTTACCCGACACTTCTATCAAATAACGCGCGGCTATTTCACCGAGGACGCAACCGCGTTTTTTTGCCCCGTCTGAAAGCATTTTAACTAGCGCCGTGACACTGCGGTGGTTAATTTCGACGCATTTTCCGTTTGCCTTGTTTGCCGCATTCATAAGTCTTTTTTCTTTATTACCTTTTTTAGCGTCAAAATCAATTGCAATAAAGCAAATAATCAAAACACAGCTGTCGTTGGCATTTTTAATAATCTGTAAAAGTCTTTCAAAATCGTCTTTGCTGCATTTTTCAAAATCAAAATCGGATAGCACTACGCTTTTGCGTTCCGCCATCATGGGGAACTGATTTACTGCATCGAAAACCTCTTGCAAATCGGTATTGCCCTCAAATTTTTGAAGGTTGAAAAACTGGTCCCCGTCGGAAGCTTTTTTTGCCAAGGCATCTTGATAGTGCTTTTTAAGATACGGGTCATCACCGTAAATGATATATACAGGCGAAAAATGCTTTGCAGATATATCACGCATAAGTGCGTCTTCATATACCGTCGGCACGAAAATCACTTCCCTTTCTTTTGAATTCATTAAAATACATATATGCTATGATTGCAAAAATAAGTAATATAGCCCACCAAAAAGCACTTTTGGGCAAAACCGCAACCGTTATCGGCAGACGCGCAACTGCATTTACGGCAACGGTTATAAATTTTGAAAAAAGACCCGCTGCAAAAAACAAAGGATAACTTAAAAATTTTATAGGCGGGATTGCCGAAACCGCAATCGCAATTATGTTAAAGCCAAGGGCAAGATTTACCGGCAAAACAACCAAAAGATTTGTAACGGGTGAAACCACAGACACAAAGCCGAAGTTTTTTATTTTTACAGGCAATGTAAAAATAACCGCCGTGACAGAGCACAATGCCGTGCTTATTATTGCTTTTAAAAATTTAGAGGTAATTTTAAATTTTTTAATAAACAGGTTATAATAAAACGGCAACACCCAAACAAGCGCCAGCGTTGATAAAACAGACATTTGAAAAGAAACGTTAAATACAGCAAACGGCGAACTTATAAGCACTGCGGTAACCGAGGCGCACATTGAATTTAACAAATCGCTTTCACGGTTAAAAACGGACGCAAAAGCCGCAAAAATATACATGGTTCCTGCCCTTATTACCGACATACCGAATCCGCACACAGCACTTACAAACAAAACTGAACCCACCGTAATTAAGCATCTTATATATTTGTTATAAAACATTCGGTCAGTTACAAAAAACACCGTCATCATAATTACGGCCAGATGCATACCCGAAATCACAATCAAATGACTGACACCGGTAGATTTTACATTATTTAAGAATGTATCACTCAAAAGCGACTTGTCGCCTACGGTAAGTGCAGTTAAAAAACTGTCTGCTTCATTACCGAAACAGGTGTGTATTGCATTTTTTATATATAAGCGTATGTTGTGAGCTGTTTGGTAAAAATAATTAGACCGTCCGCTCTTTTTAACATTGGTAAGTTTTGCAGTGGCGTAAACGCCGTCGGCATAATCAACTGCTCTGTATTCATCATAAATTTTTATTGAATTTAATTGCAAAGTACCGCTTATTATATCGCCCATTTTAAGATTGGATTTTCTATTGTCAAAAGCAAAGACTTTTATATTTTTTGGAATATTTTTACTGCGTAAAACCTTTAACTCGACTGTATTGAATTTTTCATATTCAACGGTATCATCCGTAACAAGAAAACTGCCTGATACGCTCTGCGAATCAAGCTTTTCAATCTGTTGTATATTCTTAAATTGCAAAATTAAATTTAACAGAAACAAGAGTATAAAAGCCGAAACGGTAATATACTTAATTTTTTTACAAAAAACGCTTACCGAAATAAGTATTAACAGTGATGACGCCGTAATTATAACAGCAAAGCCAAGACTAAACAAAGAAACTGCGGCAGAAACAGAGCAAACAAGCGCCGCATAAAACATAGGCCTTTTGAAAATATTCATCGGTTTATTATTTTAGGCGGTTATTCCATTGTGTAACATTTTTTAATTCGCTTAAAAGCGTTGCATAACTTTGGTGGCGGGTTTTCTCAATTTTTCCGCTGTTTACAGCATCAATAACGGCGCACCCTTTTTCATTTGTATGTGTGCAGGATGAAAACCTACAGTTTCCTATATAGTCCGAAAAATCGGGAAAGCAGTCTGCAAGAGATATTTTAAAGCTGTAAAGGTCGGCGTTTGTTTCAATCGATGAAAAACCCGGCGTATCAACCACAAAGCCGTTTTCGGTTTCGAACAGCTGAGTATGGCGCGTAGTATGCCTGCCGCGTCCTAATTTTTCGCTTACCTCGCCCGTTTTTAGCTTTAAATCAGGAAAAAGTGCGTTTAAAATGCTTGACTTACCGACGCCCGAATTACCCGAAAAAGCGCATATACTGCCGCTTATTTCTTTATACAGCTGTTGTAAACCTAAATTATTTTTAGCAGATACAACAAAGGTTTTAAACCCCGATTTTTTATAAACAGCGTACAGCTCGTCAAAATCACCCATATCGGCTTTATTGAACACAATTATAGGTTCAATGTTATTATAAATAGCCAAAGCCGTCAGATGGTCTATCATAAGGGTGTCGGGCGACGGAGTTTTATACGCCGATACAATAAACAGCTTATCAATATTTGCAACAAGCGGCCGTGTTAAAAAGTTTTTTCTTTGATTTATATTTTCAATAACTCCGTGCACATTATCGGTAGGACTGAATTCTACGCCATCACCCACAACAGGGGAAACTCCCGCCTTGCGAAAGTTTCCCCTGGCTTTACACTCGTATAATCTACCGTCACAGCTGACATAGTAAAAGCCGGAAATTGCTTTGGTAAGTACACCTGTCATAACTAATCCTGACTGCTGCTTGAGTTTTCACTGCTGCTTGAAGGGTTTGATGGCTGACTTGAGGTATTTGAAACATACTTTTTATAATCTTTGCTGCTGCTAACCTCGGTAGTTTTGTCTTTAGAAGCGTCAACATTAACAGTAGCATAGGTGTAGTATTCTTCGTCGGTGCCGAATCTTACTTTAACGGTATATTTTATTTCTTTTGCGGTACCGGTCATTTCTTTAAATGTGTAGGAGCTTTTTTCGGAAAAGTCAAGCTTTTCGCTTTCGCTAATCATTTTTCCGTCTGCCCAAAGTGATACATAACCGGTTTTTTCAAAATCGACAAAATCGCTTCTGATAGCAACGGCAGGGCTGTAAGTGTAGTTAACAACACCAGAACTTACATAAATCTTAATAACGGTGCCTTCCGGCACTTTTTCGCTTGAATTTGCATCAGGCGACTGTGCTATTACATAGCCTTTCGGATACTCTTTATCATTCGAAGTAAGGTCGCGGGTTTCAATTTCAACCGTAAGACCCAGCTTTTCAATGTCGGATTGCGCCTTTTCCTGTGTAAGACCTACAACATTGGGAACATCAAGCATTTTTGTTGCCTTACCTGTGCTTACATAAACCGTAACCTCTGAACCCTCTGCAACAACGGTAGTTCTTGCAGGTTCGGTCTTAATAACAAGTCCTTCTTCAACCTCATCATCAGCAACTGCTTTTACAACTGTTGTGAAGTTCTTTGATTTAAGCTCGGACACGGCATAAGATTCGGTTTTACCGTAAACATCGGGAATTTTTATGTTTGTCTTACCGGTGCTTACATAAAGGGTAATAACAGCACCCTTTTTGAGCTTTTTACCTGCAGACTGCGACTGTTCGCAAACAATTCCGACATCGTAATTTTCGTTTGCTTTGTTTTCCCACTCGATTTCAAACGACTGGTAATACTTGTTTTCCTTAACCTCATCGATAGTCATACCAACAAAATTCGGGCACTCTATTTCTTTACCGGTACCCTTAAAAAGCTTGGGCACAAATATTATTGCAAGAATAATAATCGCAATAATAAGCGCCGAGGCTATACCCGCGAGAATAGGTATCATATTATTCTTTTCTTTTTGTTCTTCATCATTGCCGTTATCTTCATTTTCAACCGCAGAAGCAGGGGTTGACGACATTAACGTATCAACAAATTTTGTAGGCGAATTGTCAACAAAATAGGAATAATCGAATGTAGTGTCGGGGTCTTTTTTAAGCTGCTCTAAATCACAAAGAATTTCAGAAGCCGACTGATATCGGCGTTCTGGATTTTTCTGCATTGCGTGCATTGTAATCTGTTCAAGTCCCAGCGGAATTGACGGGTTAATTGCAGTAGGCAATTCAGGGTCGCGCTGAAGCTGCATAATAGCAACTGAAACAGCGCTTTCGGCCTCAAACGGAAGCCTTCCTGTAAGCATTTCATAAAGCATTACGCCAACCGAATATATATCGGCCTTTTCGTCGGTCTTTTCACCGCGTGCCTGCTCGGGGCTTATATAATGAACCGAGCCTATTGCCTTATCGGTTATTGTGCGTTGTTCGTTCCTTGCAAAACGCGCTATACCGAAGTCGGCAACCTTTATTGTTCCGTCAGACAAAACCATAATATTTTGCGGCTTAACATCACGGTGAACGATGCCCTTATCGTGAGCGTGCTGTAAACCCTTTAAAATCTGAACGGTAAAATACACGGCGTCCTTCCATTTAAGACTGCCCTGCCGTTCAATAAATTCTTTAAGGGTTATTCCGTCTATGTATTCCATTACAATATACTGAATAAGATCGCCGAAGCTTACATCATAGACTTTTACAATATTAGGGTGAGAAAGAACGGCGATTGCCTTGGATTCATTCTTAAACCTACGAATAAACTCCTCGTTAGTAACAATTTCATCTTTAAGAATTTTAATGGCAACAGTACGGTTTTCAACATTATCGTGCGCCTTATAAACAACTGCCATACCTCCGACACCGATAATCTCTTGAATTTCGTAACGTCCGTCTAAACGCTTACCTACATATTTATCCATTTAAAACACAATCCTTTCTGTCAGTAGGAAACTACGGCAACAGTAATGTTGTCTTTGCCGCCGCCCCGATTTGCCTCTTCAATAAGCAATTCGGTTATTTTTTCAATGTTATTGTTTTTTAAAATTTCAAAAATTCGGTTTTCCGAAACAAAATTACTCATACCGTCGGTACAAAGCAAAATTTTACCGTTTTCATTAAAATCTACCGTGTAACTGTCAGGCAAAACACTTTTTTCAACACCAAGCGCTCTTGTTATTACATTTTTTTCGGGATGCACCCTTGCCTGCTCGGGAGACAGCTTTCCGCTTTCAACAAGCGATTGAACAACCGAGTGATCGCGTGTGATTTGTTTTAATTCATTATCGTATAAATACGCTCTGCTGTCGCCAATGTTGCATATTAAAGCAACATTTTCACGCACAACCGCAACAACTGCGGTGGTTCCCATTCCTTTTAGATTTTCATCTTTAAGCGATAAATCGTATATTTCAAAATTAGCGGATGCTATAGCGTTATTTATAAGCTTAATCACAGCCTCGGAGTTCATAGTCGGCGTGTATGAAGCTAATATATATTGCAATATTATATCAACTGCGGTTTTGCTTGCGACATCGCCTGCATTTGCGCCGCCCATACCGTCACATACAATGGCTAAAGCTGCTCCGTCGGACAGTGTGTTTAGGGCAAAGGCATCTTGATTTATACTGCGCACTTTTCCTTTGTCGGTTTCAGCAAATATTCGCACCGGCTATCTCCTCCTTTGTTTTCTTTTTAAGCTGACCGCAAGACGCGTTTATATCGGCACCCAGCGTTCTGCGTATTGTTGTGGTAATTCCGTAATCCTCAAGCTTTTTTTGAAAAGCAATTATTGCCTTACGGTCGGGCTTTTTAAAGGTATTTTCTTTTATGGGATCCGCAGGTATTAAATTAACATGGCACATTATTCCTTTAAGAACAAACGCAAGCTGTTTTGCATTTTCATCGCTGTCATTAACCCCTTCGATTAAGGCGTATTCAAACGAAATTCGCCGTGATGTAACCTTTTGATAACGCCTGCAGGCGTTCAGCAATTCGGTTATGTTCCACCTTTTATTTACTGGCATTGTGCGGTTTCTTATTTCATCATTAGGTGCATGAAGTGAAATTGAAAGCGTTATCGGAAAATTATATTCGGCAAGCCTATCAATTCCGCTTACAACACCCGATGTTGAAAGCGAAATATGCCGAAGCCCTATATTAAGGCCGTTGTCATCACTTACAAGCTTTAAAAAAGCAACACTGTTATCAAAATTATCAAGTGGCTCGCCCATACCCATCATTACAACATTTGAAATGCGTATGTTGTTGTCACGCTCGGCGTATGTTGTTTGAGAAAGCATTTCGGATGCGCTAAGGTTTCTTGTAAGGCCGTAAATTCCCGAAGCACAAAATTTGCACCCCATACGGCAACCTACCTGCGTTGAAATACAAACGGTATAGCCGTGTTCATATTTCATAAGAACGGACTCTATAAGTTCACCGTCAAATAATTCGTAAACATATTTAACCGTGCCGTCAATTTTTGACACATACTTTCGAACAGGCTTTACGGTTGCAATATACCCGAGTTCGTTTAATTCTTTTCTTAACGAAAGCGGAATATTAGTCATCTCGTCAAAACTGTCAACACCCGACTGCAACCATTTGAAAAGCTGCAGCGCGCGAAATTTGGGCTGCCCTAAATCTTCAAGCAGCTTCGATAGCGCCTGACTGCTCATTGACTTTAAATCTAACTTATTTGTGATGTTATCACCTGCTTTTTTGCAAAAGGGCGCAATAAAATCCGTCGGTGCCGTCAATGTGCGGCATAAAGGTATGTTGGTATTTTAACTCATAATATGGGTGTTTGTCAAGAAAACGCTGTACAACAAAGTCGTTTTCGCATTTTCTTACGGTACAGGTTGAGTACAGTATGCGCCCATTTTCTTTAAGATAAAGGTCGGCGTTATCAAGAATTTGTGCTTGAATTTGCGTGATATCGTTATACTCTTCAAGGCTTTTATACTTAATTTCGGGTTTTCGGCGAATAACGCCTATTCCCGAGCACGGAACATCACACAGTACGGCGTCAAATGTGCCGAGATTTGCATTATATACACAGGCGTTGTTTACAACAGGCTTTATAATATCAATCCCCAGTCGTTTTGCACCGTTATTTATAAGTTCAACTCGGTGACTGTAAATATCACATGCAACAATTTCTCCGCTGTTTTCCATATATTGAGCCATTGTAAAGGCCTTGCCGCCCGGAGCCGAACACAAATCAAGCACCCTTTCGTTACCTTTGGGCGACAGCACCTTAACCGCTATTTGCGAGGCAGAATCTTGAATATGGAAAAGACCGTTTTTATACAACTTATTGTGCGAAACATCAATACCGCCGTCTATTATAACAGAGTTTTCAACCAAACCTTTCTTGGCGGGTATTTTTAAATTGAGCAACTCGGAAATTAAAGATTCGGCATCGGTTTTTAAAGTATTTACCCTTAATATCACATTAGGTGCCGAAAGTGAATGATCTAAAAATTCTTTTGTGTTTTCAAAACCGTAGTCGGTTAAAAGACTGCTTACAATCCACTGCGGACAGGAATACCTTACCGATAGGTCATTTACGCCGTCGCCGTCAGGCAGGGTTGCTCCCTCCCGTAAAATATTTCGCAAAACACCGTTTACAAAGCCCGAAAGATTTTTTTGCTTTGAAGCCTTTACTATTTTTACCGCTTCATTAACTGCGGCGCTTTCGGGAATTTTGTCCATAAACATTATTTGAAAAAGCGCTAACCGTAAATTTTCGAGAACAAACGGCGAAACCTTTTTAAGCGGAGATTTTATATGCTTCGACAAAACATGGTCGAGCGTCAAGGTTCGATCCAAAACTCCGTAAAACAACGCGGTTGTAAACGATTTTTCACAATCGGAAAGTTCGCTGTCATTTAACAGTTTATTTAGCGTTATATTTGAATATGCACCCATGCTCCGCACCTCAAGCAATGCTTTGAGCGCAATTTTTCTTGCGTTAGCCATTATTCCACTGCCGTTCCGAGTTCTATTTTGTTGCCGTTAAGCATTTGCTTGGCACTCATTGCCTTACCGCCCTCGGGCTGAACGGTTATAAACTCTATACTCCCTTTCCCGCAGGAAATAACCAGTTTTTCGTCATTTTTAATTACAACACCGCTTTTATTTGACTCAAGATTTGAAATTGCGGCCTTTAAAACCTTAATTCTTTTGCCGTTTATAAAACAGTAGGCACACGGCCATGAATAAAAGCCGCGAACGGTATTATAGACCTCTTGCGCTGTTTTTGAAAAATCAATATGAGCCATTTCTTTTTTAATAATAGGCGCATAGGTAGCCTGTGATTCATCCTGCTTTTTAGGTTCAAGAAGACCGCTTTTAGCCTTTTGTAAGGTAGATACCATTAACTCGGCAGAAATAACGGCCAAGCGGTCAAATAATTCCTCGGCAGTTTCATCGTCACCGATTTCGGTAACAGCAGTTTCTAAAATATCGCCCGTATCAATACCCTCATCCATAAGCTGTGTGGTAACGCCCGTCTGTTTGTCGCCGTTTACTATAGCCCACTGAATAGGCGCCGAACCGCGAAGATGCGGCAAAAGCGATGCATGACCGTTTATACAACCGTATTTCGGCAGGCTTAAAATTTCTTTTGGTAGTATTTTTCCGTAAGCAACGACACAAATCACATCGGGGTTTATTTGTTTTAAAATTTCATAAGCCTCGCCGTCGCGAAGGGTTTGGGGCTGAAAAACCGGAATTCCGTGTTTTTGAGCCAAAAGCTTTGTTGGCGGAGATGTTAAAATTTGTTTGCGGCCCACAGGCTTGTCGGGCTGTACAAAAACCGCCGATATCTCAAATTTTTCATCAATAAGTTTTTGAAGAGTTACCGCCGCATAGTCGGGCGTGCCCATAAAAACTATTTTCATTTATTTTCTTCTCCTTTGGGCCTTATCAATGTATAGAACTCCGTCAAGATGGTCGATTTCATGGCATAAGGCGCGTGCTTTAAGGCCTTCGCCCTCAACCACAATATTTTCACCGTATCTGTTTTGTGCGCGCACCTTAACCTTCATAGGTCTTGTCACAATTTCACTGCGGTCGGGAATTGACAGACAACCCTCATTGCCCGTCTGCGTTTCGCTGCTGTTTTCGATAATAACGGGATTTATCAGTTCTATTAAGCCGTCACCTACATCAACAATACAATAACGGCGCAAAATTCCAACCTGCGGCGCGGCAAGGCCTACGCCCTCGGCACCGTACATTGTTTCTTTCATATCATCAAGTATTGTATGAAGCTTATCATCAAAAGTAAGCTGGGTACGGCATACCTTTCTTAAAATATCGTCACCTATTTTTACAATATTACGCTTTGCCATATTTTTCCTCTTTTTATATTATAATTTCAGGGTTAATATCAACGCCTACATAAGTATCGTTTTTCAACTTAATGCTTATTGCCGATTTTATCATATCACGAAATCTGGCGTTGTTTTTAACCTTAATAACCATACGGTAGCGATATTTATTATTAACCTTCGCCACTGCCGCGGGAGCAGGGCCTAAAATAATCAGTTTAATATCGCTGTAATCGTCTTCTACAAGTTTTTTAATATTTGAAAGTATTTCGTTTACGGCTTCTTTCGCCGCATCTGCATCGGATGACTGTGCAAATATCATGCAAATATCACAGTACGGCGGAAAAATCATAAGCTTTCGATTTAAAATTTCTTCCTTGTAAAAGGCATCATAATCTTGCATTTGAGCAAGGCGTATGACATTATTTTGCGTGTCATTGGTTTGAATAACCGCAATGCCCGCATCGTCAGCTCTGCCCGCTCTGCCTATAACCTGAGTTAGCAGTGCGAAGGTTCGCTCATACCCGCGATAATCATCACTGTAAAGTGCTCGGTCGGCTCCGATTACGCCAACAACGGTAACAAGCGGAAAATCAAGCCCTTTAGCAACCATTTGAGTACCTATCATTATATCATATTCACCGTTACCGAAGGCCGTAAGATTTGTTGAGTAGGAATCTTTGGTTGCCGTACTGTCGGCGTCAAGCCGTAAAATACGCGCATCGGGAAACAACTGTTTCAGTTCCTGTTCAAGCTTTTGAGTGCCCGAGCCTGCAAAATGCAAAAACTCGCTTCCGCACTCGGGGCATTTGTCGGGCAAGATATGTGACGCATTGCAATAATGACACATAAGGCGGCGGTTTGCCGAATGGTATGTGAGCGATATACTGCAATTTTCGCAGCTTGCAACCCATCCGCACTGATTGCAGGTTATATATGTATTATGTCCTCTGCGGTTGAGCAAAATAATCGCCTGTTTTTTATCAGACAGGGCTTTTTCTACATCACAGGCGAGTTCACGGCTTATGTCCGACGGGTTGCCGTCGGCAAATTCGTTTTTCATATCAACCAAGCGAACTGTCGGTAGCTTTGCATTGCCGTACCGTTCTTTAAGTGTAAAAAGCTTATATCGGCCCGCAACAGCATTGCTGTAGCTTTCAACCGAAGGCGTGGCGCTTGCAAGACACAAAAGGCAGTTGTGATATATCGACCTAAAATGTGCTAAATCTCGAGCATGAAAGCGAGGGCTTTTTTCAGATTTATAGGTGTGCTCCTGTTCTTCATCAATAATTATCAAGCCTAATTTTGCAAATGGCGCAAAAACAGCGCTTCGCGTACCTATTGCAATAAGAGCCTTGCCCTGCTTAATACGGTTGTATTCATCCATACGCTGACCTAATGACATGGCACTGTGAAAAACAGCAATTTTACTGCCGTAGCGCGAACTGAATATTTTAATCATTTGCGGCGTAAGCGCAATTTCGGGCACCATAATTATAACGCCCTCTCCTCGCGCCGTCACCTTGTCAACAAGCTTTAAAAACACCTGAGTTTTGCCGCTTCCCGTAACGCCGTACAAAAGCGCGGTAGCGCTGTTTTGCCCGTCAATTAAGCCGCTTAAGCCGTTAAATGCGACCTGCTGTTCGGCGGTTAATACGATTTCTTCATACCTGCCGCTGTTTTTTTGCGTGAAAGGAATTCGAAATTCCTGCTTTTCAAAGGATATTAAAATACCCTTTTTTTCAAGTGTGTTTATTACCGAAAGCGAAACACCGGTAAAATACTGTAATTCTTTTACCGAAACACTGCCGCTTGCCTCAACTATATCAATGATTTCACGCTGTCTTGATGTGAGCTTTGCATCGGATTTATTGTCGCTCAACCTGACATAGCGCCGTGTAAGGTCATTCATTCGGCGTTTCGGCACGGTGTTTTTTAAAATTGCCTGCTTATCACACAGCGAGTTTAACAGAATATCGGCATCATTAAAAAGCTGTTGTATTCTTTTTATCGGTTGTTCGCCGTTTGATTTTAAGAATTCAAAAATTTGCTTTTCAGCGTCGTTTAAAAGTGATACACCGCAAAATTCATCATTAACCGAATAAAAATCGGTAAGTTTATAGTTAAGACCCGCAGGCAGCATTGTATGAATTGCGTCAAAATAGGTACAGAATACATTACTTTTCAGCCATTCACACATTTTAATCATTTCATCGTTTAAAACGGGTTCGGTATCGGTAAGTGACAAAATTTCTTTTGTTTTTGAGGTTACTTCACCCTCAAAAACATTTAATATCATACCTTGCTTTTTAGAATTTCCCATACCGAAGGGCACGGTAACACGACACCCCGCAACAGCCCTGCCGATTAAGGCATTGGGCACAGAATAGGTATAGCGCTTATCAAAAGAGCCGACAGCGCCATCTATTACAACCTCTGCAACAAAACGACTCATGCCGACCCTCCCCAATAAAAATTAAAATAAATTAAAAACCCTTTTTATTTGCCAATTTGTCAATGGCAAGACTAACAGGCTTTTCGGTTAAAATTTGACCGTTGTGCTCTGCCTCGCTTGAAATTTCGCGTGCACAGTTCGAAATATCCATTACAAGTGCATAGCGATTTTCATAATTATCTATAAGTTTACCGATATTTTTGTTAAGCATAATATAACATTTCCTTTCTTATTTGCCTAAAACTTTATTTATAATATTTATGTTACGGTCTGTTTTAAAACGGTCTGCCGTAATAATATGCATTACATCATCAACAGCCTCATCAAGCATGTCATTAACTACAATATAGTCGTAGCAGGAGGCTTTTTTTATTTCTGAAAGAGCCTCATTAAGCCTTTTTTCTATTACATCGGCCTTTTCGGTTCCGCGGGCGGACAACCGATTTTTTAAAATTTCTAATGAAGGCGGCATAATAAATATGCTGACTGCATCGGGAATTTTTTTGCGTATTTGCTCGGCGCCGTTAACATCAACCTCAATAATAATATCTTTGCCGCTTTCAATGCAGTTGATTACAGGCTCCTTAGGTGTTCCGTAATAATTACCTAAAAAAGAATTATATTCAAGCAACTGGCCGCATTTAATCATTTGTTCAAAGTGCTCGCGTGAAACAAAGTTGTATTTTTCACCTTCTATTTCACCCTCGCGCATAGGCCTTGTTATTGACGAAATCGAAAAGGCAATTTGGGGGCATTTGGCAAACACTTTTTTAAGTACCGTATCCTTACCCGAACCCGAGGGCCCCGATATTATAAAAACTCTGCCTTTATTCATCGGTTTCCTCCTCATCGTCAACAACATCTTCATCGTTTAACCTGTTTGCTACCGTTTCGGATTGTAAATAGGTTAAAATTATATGGTCGCTGTCGGTAATGATAACCGCCCTTGTTCTTCTGCCGTGTGTGGCGTCAATTAAAGTGCCGCGTTCCTTGGCATCTTGTATAATGCGTTTGATCGGCGCCGACTCGGGACTTACTATTGCTATCATACGGTTAGCCGACACCAAATTACCGAAGCCTATATTTACAAGTCGCATAAATAACCCCTTACTCTATGTTTTGAATTTGCTCGCGAATTTTTTCAATCTCGGATTTAATTTCAACAACAACCTTGTTAATTTCAATGTCTTGCGATTTTGAACCTATTGTATTTGTTTCACGGTTCATTTCCTGCACGATAAAATCAAGCTTACGGCCGACAACACCGCCTTCATCAAGTAAGGCGCAAAGTGAAGAAATATGGCTTCTAAGCCGAACCGTTTCTTCCGCAACGGCTATTTTATCGGCATAAATGGCGGTTTCGGTAAGCAGACGTTGCTCATCAATTTGCACATCGCCGATAAGCTCCTTGATTTTTTGTTCAATCTTTCCGCGGTATTCACGCACGGTTTCGGGTGAACGGGCTTCAACAAAATCAACCTGTTTTAAAATGTATTCCGCTCTGCCCTTTACATCGCAAACCAAGCGTTCACCCTCGACAGCTCGGGCTTTTATAAAGCTGTCAACCGCTTCGGTTGTCGCCTTTATTGCGATTGCTTTTACAACTTCCTCGTCAAGATCACGCTTTTTGACATTAAAAATTTCGGCATCGCCTACAAATGATGAAGCTTTCAAGTCATCTTTTAACCGATATTTTTTAGCAAGTGTACGCAAAGCCTTAATATATGCGCCTGCGTATGTATCGTTAACCGAAAGTTCAACAGAGTTTAAAGATACATCTTCAATCTGAACCGACAGTTCAACCTTGCCCCTTGAAATTTTTTGCTGACAAAGTGCTTTAAGACTGTCATCTAAAAATTGAAATGCACGCGGTAGTCTCGAGCTGTATTCAAAGTACCTATGGTTTACCGCTTTTATTTCAACCGTAATATTAAAACCATCGCCCGACGCTTTGCCTCGGCCGAAGCCGGTCATACTTGAAACCGTAATAATCACCACACAGTTATAGTTATTTTAATATTGTAACAAATAAAGGCAATAATGTCAATTAAAACGAGCACTAATTATGTAATAAATTAAAATAATTTTACAAAAATACTTGACTGTAAGAGATTTATATGGTATTATATTTTGCGTTGCAAATGCAGGTGTAGTTCAATGGCTAGAATTCCAGCCTTCCAAGCTGGCTATGTGGGTTCGATTCCCATCACCTGCTCCAAAGTCCCAAAGGCGGTAGTCTTTGGGGCTTTACTTTTTATCTTTCACTATTCTCTCAACTTGCCTTTGTGGCTTTGGAAGCAAACAGAAAACATAATTTGTGTATGTTTTCTGTTTTATTTTGTGCTATTCAGAATTTGATTGTATTGATACAAAAAGCAACAACCGAAATTTAACAGTTGTTGCTTTATTTTTAAAATTATTTATTCACTGTTTTCGGCTTACCGCCTTCTACAGTTTCGGGCGTAATAATAATTTCGGCAATATCTTCTTTTGAAGGCATTTCAAACATAAGCTCCTGTAATATGCCTTCAATTACCGAACGCAGACCGCGCGCTCCCGTTTTGTTTTTGATGGTAAGCTCCGCTATTTTTTCAAGCGCCTCTTTTTCAAAGTCAAGCTTAATGTTATCAAGAGCAAAAAGCGCCTGATATTGCTTAACGATAGAGTTTTTGGGTTCGGTCATAATGCGAATAAGAACATCTTTATTCATAGCGTCGAGTGTGGTGATAATGGGTAATCTGCCTACAAGCTCGGGTATAAGACCGAATTTAACCAGATCCTGATGGGTTGCAAGCTTTGACAGCTGTTGAGCCTCAATACTCTTGGAAGATTTTACATCGGCTCCGAACCCCAAACTGCTGCCACCGATACGCCGTTCGATCACCTTGTCGATACCCTCAAACGCACCTGCGCAAATAAACAGTATATTTGTGGTATCGATTTGTATAAACTCTTGTTGAGGGTGCTTTCTGCCGCCCTGCGGCGGAACATTTGAAACAGTACCCTCAAGAATTTTAAGCAGTGCCTGTTGAACGCCCTCGCCGCTTACATCACGGGTAATCGAAGCGTTTTCGCTTTTGCGGGAAATTTTGTCAATTTCATCTACATATATGATACCGTGCTCTGCCTTTTCGATGTCGTAATCGGCCGCCTGAATAAGACGAAGCAGTATATTTTCAACATCTTCGCCGACATAGCCCGCTTCGGTAAGGGTTGTAGCATCGGTTATGGCAATCGGAACATCAATAATTTTTGCAAGGGTCTGCGCAAGCAAGGTTTTACCCACACCGGTAGGACCCAGCATAAGCACATTGCTTTTTGCAATTTCAACATCCGAATCGGCATTTTTGTAAACCCGCTTATAGTGATTGTAAACGGCAACCGAAAGGGTTTTTTTTGCCTCATCCTGACCGATTACATACTCGTCAAGCAAAGACTTAATCTCTTTGGGCTTCGGCAAAACCTTTTCGGGCTGCTTTTTGCTTTTCTTTTTTTCCTTGTAAGCGTTTTCATCGTCAAACAGCAAAGAAGAACAAAAGTTAATACAGCTGTCGCAGATATATACGCCTGGGCCCTCTATAAGTCGGTTAACCTCATCTTGCGTTTTGCCGCAAAAAGAACAGCGTATTTCTAAATCGATGTCTTTGGACATTCGGTGTACCTCTTATCTTTTAGTAATAACCTTGTCAATAAGACCGTATTCTGCCGCCTCGGCCGCAGACATAAAATTATCACGCTCGGTGTCTTTTTCAATGATTTCAATAGGCTTACCGGTGTTTTCCGATAAGATTTTATTCAGGTTGCTACGGGTGCGCTTAATATGATTAGCGTGAATGATAACATCGGTTGCCTGACCTTGAGCGCCGCCCAACGGCTGATGTATCATAATTTCACTGTTAGGCAATGCATAACGCTTGCCCTTTGCGCCCGAAGACAGCAGAAAAGCACCCATAGACGCCGCCATGCCCATACAAATAGTGCTGACATCGCATTTTATATACTGCATTGTATCATAAATTGCAAGACCGGAAGATACGGAACCGCCGGGGCTGTTAATGTAAAAGCTTATATCTTTATCGGGGTCCTGACCCTC
>CAJMBP010000011.1 GCA_905211675.1 uncultured Oscillospiraceae bacterium | reverse complement strand
GAGAAAATGAGAGAAAATAAGAGAAAAACAAAGATTTTGATTTTTAAATTAAATTTTTGAAAAAATTGTGTTGACAAAGACTTTTGCCTGTGGTATTATATTCGGGTACTTAAATATTGAATTTTAATTTTGGAGGTTTCGGTTATGTCTACATTTATGGCAAAACCTGCCGAAGTTCAGCGCAAGTGGTACATTATTGACGCTGCAAACCGTCCGCTCGGCCGCACAGCCGCAAGAGCCGCCGATTTGCTTCGCGGTAAGCTTAAGCCCACATTCACTCCCCATGTTGACTGTGACGACCATGTTATCATAATCAATGCTGAAAAGGCAGTTTTAACAGGCAAAAAGTTAGAAAACAAGTATTATCGCCGTCATACGGGCTTTATAGGCGGTCTTAAAGAGGTTAAGTATTCAACCCTTATGAGCACCCGCCCCGAGCTTGCTATGGAGCTTGCTGTTAAGGGCATGGTTCCCGATACTACAATCGGTCGCAAGGCTCTTACCCGTTTGCACATATACAAAGGCGAAAATTATATTCAGGTTGCTCAAAAGCCTGAAAAGTATGAATTTTGAGAAGGGAGACAGAAGATATGTTTGAAGGAAAGCCTTATTTTTACGGCACCGGCAGAAGAAAAAGTTCTGTAGCCCGTGTCAGAATATATCAAGGTACAGGTAAAATCACCATCAACGAAAGAGATATTGACGATTACTTCGGCCTTGAAACCTTAAAGGTTATCGTTCGTCAGCCGCTCGTTCTTACCGAAAACGCTGACAAGTTCGATGTTGTTTGCCGCGTTTCGGGCGGCGGTGTTACCGGTCAGGCAGGCGCTATCCGCCACGGTATTGCACGCGCGCTCTTACAGGCAGACGCAGAGCTCAGACCCGAGCTTAAAAAGGCCGGCTTCCTCACTCGTGACCCGAGAATGAAGGAAAGAAAGAAATACGGTCTCAAAGGCGCACGCCGTGCACCTCAGTTCAGCAAACGTTAATCATTTGTTGTTTATACAAGCCCTGCATCGCAGGGCTTGTTTTTGTTTGAAATTTGTTTTTAAAAAATGAATATATTTATCTTTTATATTTGACTTTTATTCGGGGAAGAATTATAATATTGTTGTTGTGCTTTTAAGGCACAAGCTTGCTTTATTAAAAATGATTTTTAATTTTTTCGGGAGGATTTATTATGAATTTCATTAAAGTTGACAGTTACGAAAAATTAAGCGTTACCGCGGCAAACATTATTGCTTCGCAAATTATTATGAAGCCGAACTGCGTATTAGGTCTTGCAACGGGCTCTTCACCCGTAGGCACCTACAAGCAGCTTATTAAAAAGTACGAGGCAGGCGAGCTTGATTTTTCCGCCGTTACATCGGTTAATCTGGACGAGTATGTAGGTCTTGACGGATCTCACGACCAAAGCTACCGCTATTTTATGAACACAAATCTTTTCGACCATGTAAACATCGACAAGTCACGCACCGCCGTACCGAGCGGTATATCGAGCGACCTTGAATCGGAGGGTGCGGCTTATGACAGGCACATTGCCGATTTGGGCGGAATCGATTTGCAGCTTTTGGGTATCGGCCTTGACGGTCATATAGGTTTTAACGAGCCTGCCGATGTTTTTGTAAAAGAGACGCATGTTGTAGATTTGCACGAATCGACCATCGAAGCCAACGCCCGCTTTTTTGAAAAGATTGAAGATGTTCCGAGAAAGGCAATAACAATGGGTATGGGTGCTATTATGAACGCCAAAAAGGTTTTGCTTGTCGCCAACGGCGCCAACAAAAAGGATATAGTCGAAAAAGCATTTTTCGGCCCCATTACACCCCAAGTACCCGCTTCAATTTTGCAGCTTCACCCCGATGTAACCGTAATTTACAGTGAAAAATAATAGACACGAGGTATAAACCATGACTGATAGAGAGATCGCAATTTCAGCAGCAAAAAAATTCAATTCCGACGAAATAACCTATATTGAGCCCTACGGCGAAGGCCATATCAATTCGACATGGCTTTCGGTACATAAGTCGCCCGACGGCAAACAGACCAAAAATCTTTTGCAGAAAATAAGCACGGCCGCCTTTAAAAAGCCCGCCGAGCTTATGGAAAACATTGTGGGCGTTACCGAATTTTTGCGTGATAAGGTTAAAGAAGACGGCACACTTACCGTTATTCCCACCCTTGACGGCAAAAGCTTTTTGCTTGATGAATACGGCAATTATTGGCGTGTATATAAATTTATCGACGGTGCTACCGCATATCAAAAAATTGAAAACGATAAAGATTTTTACACCTGCGGTATTGCTTTCGGTGAGTTTCAGCAGTTGCTGTCGGAGTATCCTGCCGAAAAGCTGCATGAAACAATAGTTAATTTTCATAACACTCCGAGCCGTTTTGCAGATTTTAAAAAGGCGCTCGCCGAAGATAAAGCAGGCAGGGCTTCAAGCGTTAAAAGCGAAATCGATTTTGTGCTTTCGCACGAATGCAAGGCAGACGCCATTACATCAAAGCTTGCAAGCGGAGAGCTGCCTTGGCGTGTAACGCATAATGATACCAAGCTTAACAACATACTTATTGACGATGTCACAAAAGAAGCAAAATGCGTTATCGACCTTGACACGGTTATGCCGGGCGCTGTGGCTTATGACTTTGGTGACTGCATTCGTTTCGGTGCTTCAACAGCCTCCGAGGACGAAACCGATCTTTCAAAGGTCGAGGTAGATTTACACCTTTTCGAAGTTTTTGCAAAGGGATATCTTGCGACAGCAAACAAGTTTTTGACACCTGCCGAAAAAGACAGCCTTGTAACAGGCGCATACCTTATGACCTTAGAGTGCGGCGTGCGTTTTCTTACCGACTATCTTAACGGCGACGTTTACTTTAAGATACACCGAGAAAACCACAATCTCGACCGTTGTCGCACGCAGTTTAAGCTTGTTTCCGATATGGAAGCCAAAGAAGACAAAATGCGTGAAATCGTAAATTCAATAAAATAAAAGGTTAAAAATTATGATTACTGTTTCTAATGAATTTTTGACCGCTGTATTCAGCGAAATCGGTGCGGAGCTTAAAAGCCTCAAATGCGGCTCGCGTGAATATATCTGGAACGGCGACCCTGCCTTTTGGACCGGCTCGGCGCCCGTTCTGTTTCCAATATGCAGCGGTTTAAAGGATGACGAGTTTATCTACGGAGGCAAAACCTATTCAATGCCGAAGCACGGCTTTGCACGCCGCAGCGAATTCGAGGTTGAAAGCGTCGGGGATAACCGCGTAACCTTTTTACTCAGTTCCGACAACTGCCCTAAAGACAATTATCCGTTTAAGTATGAATTCAGAATCACATACACATTAGTGGGTAAAAAGGTTAATGTTGAATATAAAATTCGCAACCTTACCGACGGCGATATGTATTTTTCGGTGGGCGCTCATGAAGCCTATTTTTGCCCCGAGGGCATAGAAAACTACGAAATCGTATTTGAAAAGCTCGAAAATCTTGATGCGTACCAGCTTGACGGCCCGTTGCTTACCGACCGCACAAAAAGCTACGGTCAAAACACTGCCACCCTGCAGCTTGATAAATCGCTTTTTGAAAATGACTGCCTTATTTTTAAAAACTTAAATTCAAGCTCTGTTTGTTTGCACAACAAAACAACCGACCAAAACATAAAGGTTGTTTTTGAAGGCTTCGGTTATATGCTTTTGTGGACTGTACCCGGTGCTAACTATATTTGTATTGAGCCCTGGTGCGGAATTACCGACAATGTTAATACAAATAAACAACTGTGCGAAAAAGAGGGTATAGAAAAAATCGAAAAGGGCGGCGAATTTTACCGCCTGCACAGCTTTGAAATAATTTAATACGAGGGTATTTATATGGACTTTCCGAAATGTTTTATAAAAGCTACAGAAAAATTCAACACTCCCGATGAGTTTGTTGCGGCGCCATATTTCAGAAAAGTCTTTACCGTAAACGATGCCGCAGACGCTCAAATAAAAATTGCCGTCTGTGGCTTTTATAAGCTTTTTTTAAACGGCAAAGACATTACCAAGGGAGCGCTTGCGCCGTATATAAGCAACCCCGATGATTTTATTTATTGCGATTGCTATACTGTAAACTTAAAACGCGGCAAAAATGTTATAGGCGTATTGCTCGGCAACGGCTTTGTTAACAATCCCGGCGGCTGGGTGTGGGAGTTTGACAGGGCAAAATACCGTTCGGCTCCGCATTTTGCATTACAGCTTGTTTGCGGCGATTTGGTAATTGAAAGCGATGAAAGCTTTAAAACCGCTCCGTCTCCAATTACCTTTGACGATTACCGTTACGGTGAACATTACGACGCAAGATTACAGCTTGACGGTTGGAGCACGCCCGAATTTGACGACAGCAAATGGGGCAACGCGCTGACAGCGCCCACACCGCGCGGCGAAATTCGTATTTGCGAAGCAGAGCCTATTGTTGTAAAAAAAGAGTTAAAGCCCGTAAACATTACAAAGCTTGAAAACGGTTATTTGTATGATTTCGGTCAGAACGGTGCGGGTGTATGCCGCCTTACCGTAAAAGGCGACGCGGGTCAGCGCATAGAAATGCGGCACGGCGAAATGCTTGTTGACGGAAAATTAGATTTAGAATATATATGGTTTCCTTATAATGAAAACGGCGTGCACTGGGCGTTTGACAAAGAAAATGTTCACAAAGACATATACACCTGCCGCGGAGATGGGCTTGAAACCTATACGCCTTCATTTACATATCACGGTTTTCAGTATGTAATGGTGACGGGTATTAAAGAGAGCCAAGCCACGCCCGAACTGCTTACATACCTTGTGATGAATTCGGATCTTGCCCCTTGCGGAAATTTCACTTCAAGCAACAAAACCGTTTCGGCACTGTATGATATGACAGTTCGTTCCGATCTTGCAAACTTTTACTATTTTCCGACCGACTGCCCTCAACGAGAGAAGAACGGCTGGACAGCCGACGCGGCGCTCTCGGCAGAACAGTTGCTTTTAAAGTTTGACGCAACCGCAAGCTACAAGGAATGGCTGCGCAATATTTGCAAGGCTCAGAACACTCAGGGTGCTCTGCCCGGTATTGTGCCGACAGGCGGTTGGGGCTTTGATTGGGGTAACGGCCCCGCATGGGACTGTGTGCTGGCGGTTTTGCCCTACTTTATCTACAAATACCGCGGCGACAAGCAACCTATAACCGAATGTGCACCGTCATTTGTAAAATATTTACATTACCTTACAACCCGTAACGACCCTGACGGTTTGCTTCATATAGGGCTTGGCGACTGGTGCCCCGTAGGCGAGCGCTACGCCAAACCTAAAGCTCCGCTTATTGTCACCGATACAATTATGGCAATCGATATTGCCGATAAAATGGCTCTGCTTTTTGACGCTGTAAATATGAACGCGCAGGCAGATTTTGCGCGGGCTGTAGCGGCGAAATACCGCAGGTCATTCAGAGCAAAGCTTATAGATTTTGACACTATGACCGTAAGCGGCGAATGTCAGACAAGTCAGGCAATGGCGATATATTATAATATATTTGAAAAGGGCGAAAAGGCTGCCGCTTTCTCACGGTTGCTTGATTTTATAAAACAAGCCGATAACCATATAGATCTCGGCGTTTTGGGTGCAAGGGTTATTTTTGATGTGCTGTCCGACTTCGGTTATGCCGACTTGGCGCTTAAAATGATTATCCGTCCCGACTTTCCCTCGCTCGGTTATATGGCAGAGCGCGGTTATAACTCCCTGTGGGAGCAAATAACCGAGGGCCCGTTTGATTCGGTAAATCATCATTTTTGGGGCAGTTTTACCGCTTGGTTTGTAAAGGCGCTTGCCGGTATAGACTACAACCCCGACGCCGACGATTTAAGACGCGTTGATATAAAGCCGCATATTGTGCAAGAGCTGAACGATGTTGCCGCCTATTATGACTGTATTTACGGCAAAATCGAAGTCGCGTGGGTAAAAGAAAACGGCGCCGTAACGCTTACCGTCAGCGTGCCCGACGGTATGACGGGTGTGATAGAGCCGAAAAATAATTATATTTTCAACGACGGCGACCGTCAAAAGCCGTTGTCAAGCGGTAAATACACCCTTATAAAACAATAAACTCGGCACAAAAGCCAAAAGCGTTATCAACAGCGCTTTTGGCTTTTTATTATTAAAGGTATTGCTTTTATGCAAAGGGCAATTTTGATAACCGAAGCCGAGAAAAAAACAAAATACACAAGACCGCCCAAACGGTAGAACAGATTGCCTGCCGAAAACGCGCTTACGGCATAAAAATACGGAAAATCGTAATCGGTTGCAAAACCCAAAACAGCTATGCTTTGAATAAGCACCGCAAAGATATTAAACAGTCCCAATGCGGTGCCGCAGAGCATATTTAATGTTCTTGCTCTGCCGTTTGTCAGTGTAACAAAAGCCGTCGCTGCCAAAAGGGGTGAAAAATATTTTATAAAATATTTTAGTGACCCCTTAATATCAAAGCCCGTAATATTTATATCGAATTTTATTTCGCCAAAATCAAACAGCTTTACCGACGCGGCAAAAAGCAACATCAAGGCACCCTGCGACAGCACCGCCAAAAAAAGCCCTGTTTTTAAAACCGCTTCATTCTTGCATTTAATGAATACTGCACACAACAAAAGCAACACAACAGTCGTTAAGACGGCGTCGGTTTTGGGCATTTGTATCTCTTTAACAAAAGACACATAATCAAAAACGGCGGATACAGCGCCGTAAAAAGCCGCCGTTATCACCAATGCGACCACAATACCTCTTACCGCTTTTTTAAAAAAACCGTCTTTATACCCAAACGCAAAGTTTGTAACCGGAACACAAAGCAAAACAAAAAGCAATGTTAAAACCGAACTCACCAAAAAGACAGGCAACGGGTTTTCGGTTTTATAAAAAGGTAGGGTTATAACGGCGTTACCCGCAATAAAAAGTGCAACAGAGCCTAAAATATGACTTTTATAATTGTATTTTCTCATCTTTATTTCACTCTAAAATCAAAGTATCATTTTTAACATTCACTAAAGGCAGATGGTCGGTCGACCCGCCCTCATAACGCTTTCTGATATTGTAAAGCTGATTTTCGGCGTTATCATAGCTGCCTGAGTTTTTTATAAGCTCTATAATACTGTAACCTACACTTTTATAAGCCGTCTCTGTTTCAAACAACGCCGCAGCGTTATCGGTGCGCACAACATAAACATCTATATTAAGCGTTTCAAGGTCATTACAAAAATCTAATATTTCGCTGATTTCATTCTCCGTAAAGCCGTTGTCTGCCGCTATAACGCCGCAGTGCTCAAAATAAAGCGATTTTACCAGACTCTTTTTTATATTTCCGTATGCGTTGCTCAAGCTTTCACCCTCGCCGTATAAAATTTTAACGCTTTCACTGCCGGGTTCTCTGTCAGAAGCTGAGAGTGTTTCTAAAATAATCTGAATTTTGTTTTCTCGCTCTTGTATTCCAACGGCGGTTACAAAATATCCGCGTTCGATTTCGCGGTAGCCCGTACTGCAACCGCAGCACAGAATCAACAACAAAGTTGCAAGCGCCGATAACACCTTTTTCACTGCTCATCACCCTTTCTTATACGGTTTTTGTTAAACATAGGGCGGGTCAGCATTTTTGTCCAAGACGTGCGTATAAAAATGTCCTTTAAATGCTGTGAGTCGGGACGTGAAAAAGATACTGTATAATCTACGCCGAAAGAGCTTAAATTGAACACATAAAGCACCAATATGGTTGATACAATCAAATATCCGTAAATGCCAAGTGCGGCGCAGGCTATTACATTTATAAGCCTTAAATAAATGACAGCGCCCGAAAGCCGAGGCACCATAAGTCCCGAAATTGCGCTGAGCGATACCGCAATCAGCATAGGCGCGCTTATAATGCCGGCTTCAACTGCGGCTTGTCCGACAACAAGACCGCCTACTACGCTTAAAGCGTGGCCTAAATTTTGCGGCATGCGAAGACCTGATTCTTTTAAAATTTCAAAAGCACCAAGCAACGCCAGACATTCGGCGGTGCTGTTAAGCGGCACGCCTGTGCGAAGACGGGACACCGATATTACAAAATTTGTAGGCAGTAAATCAAAATGATGCGTTATAAGCGCCAAAAACACGCCCGGTACGCTGACGGCTATAAAAAAGCACAACCAGCGTAACATTCTTGAAAGTGAAGCCAGTGTAAAATTAACATAATAGTCTTCGTCTGACTGAAAATTTTCAGAAAACAGATAGGGCACCGTGAGCACTACGGGCGTTCCTTCGACAACCAAGGCTATTCTGCCCTCAAGCAATCGCGCAGCTACGATATCGGGTTTTTCTGTAGCACCCGTTGTTTTTAAAATGCTGTGTCGGTAATCGCGTATGTTTTCGGCAATGTAATTGCTGTCAAGTATTCCGTCAATATCTATTTTGCAAAGTCTGTGTTTTAGTTTTTTAACGGTTGCAGGGTCGGCAAGCGAGCCCAGATAGCAAACAAACACGGGGGTATCACTGCGGCGGCCTATGCGCATCATCTCTATACATAGGTCGGGGGTTAACAGCTTTCGCCTTATTAAAGCGAGGTTAGACATAGCCGATTCTTCAAACCCCTCGCGCGGACCCTGAAGCACGCGTTCGCTGTCGGGCTCGTTTATGCCGCGCGTTTTCCAACCCTTTGTGTCAATAGTAAGCGCCGACTTGTTGTTTTGCGCAATTAAAACGGTATCGCCGCAAAGTATAGCGCGCAGCATATCGGTAAGCTTGTCGGTTTCGGAAATCTCATTAGCGTAAAGTATATTTTTTGAGATGTAGTCACAATTAAGCGCGGTGTTTTCGGGCAGAGCATATTTAACCAAAGCTTCAATTACCGTTTCACCCTGCTGCAGCGAATCGACCATACCGTCAATGTATATAAGACAGCACCGCCAAACACCCGCTATGCGTACCTCTCTTATGCGAACAACATCGTCACGGCTGAAAATAGTTTTAAAAAGCGTTATATCTTTATCTATATTTCCGCTTAAACATACATTTTCGTAATCGTTTACTCCGCCCGACAACCTAATCACCTAAAATCTTTTTTTGTATTATCTTTTACAACAAATTAAGATTTATGAATTATTACCCGAAATTAAAAAATTGTACTGCTGGGCTATGGTATTCCAAGTAACAGGGCCTACAGCGCCGTTAGGCGGAATACCGAAGGCGTTTTGAAAAGCGGTTACGGCCTCACGCGTTTGAGAGCCGTAATAACCGGTTACGGGTATTTCGGGTATAGAGTCGTAATTTCTGCCTATAAGCGACAGATATGTTTGCAGGTCGCGCACATTCTCGCCGCTCATACCCTCGCTTAAAAAATAGCCGGGGTAAAGCTTTGCAAATTCACCCGAATAGCCCTCGGGCAAAAACTCAACCGTTTCGGAATAAACGCGGTTAAGCACATTCCATGTTGCGGTATTCATAACGCCGGTTACGGGCAGGCCGTAATACCTTTGAAATTGCTTTACGGCGGCTGTGGTTTCGGGACCGTAAATTCCGTCAAGCGGCAACGGCAGCAAAGCGCCGTTAAAGTATGCAAGTATATTCAAATAATACTGAATAGTTCGCACTCCTATGCCCTGCGAGCCCTCTCGCAGCTGTGTAGGAAAAGGTACCTGCGCCTCGCTTATAGAAACGCCTTCTCCTACCAAGTCCGACAGATTTTTAACCCCCACATAATATCGCTTGATTTTGTACCATGTTGATTTATCAACCTCGCCCGTCGGGTCAAGACCGAAAACCTCTTGAAATTTACGAACAGCCGCCTGTGTATCAACACCGAAAACGCCGTTTTCTTCGGCAATTTTCGGTATGGCAGGGTAGTTTTGCGATATGCGGTTAAGCTCGGTTTGTATTATTTTTACATTGTTGCCCGAATCACCGAGCCTCAGCGGAACGCCGGGGTATGACTCTTCTATTTCGGCAATCGGAGCGTTTTCAACAATGCCTATGTTGGGCCCGTAATAGCTTTGCAAAATTTCATAGGCGGTAAGACCCGACTCGGCAAGGTCAACCGTACCCCACTGCGAAAGGCCTGCGCACTGTGATGTTGTGCCGTTGCAAAACTGGGTAAACAGCGGCTGAACCTCGCCCTGACGGACAACATAATTGTTAAAAATTTCATCGACTATACGGCTTATGTTTTGGAATATCTCACGGTTGGGAACAAACGCCTGGTCAAAGGCAGTTGAGTTTGTTATATCAAAATCATACCCGCGTGAAGGATACCATTCGGTATAAATGCGGTTAAGCGCAAAACTGATAATGGCGTAAATGTTTGCGCGAAGCGCCTCCTCGGGCCATGTAGGGTATATTTCACTTGAAGCGACATTTTTTATGTAATCTACAAAATTTACCGTTACATTTTCTGCCGATGAACTCGGCGGACCCAAATGCACGGTTATATTCTGCGGTATTACGGGCGTTAATGTTTCAGGCATCAAATCTCCCCTTTATAAATTATAATTGTTTCCTTCGTTTATAATTTGTGTCGATGTGTGGCCGCCTGCGGCAGAAATCGGCAATAGGTCTATGCCCTGAACCGATAACACCCCCGAAAAAACGGGCACATTCATTGCAATCTGCTCTACATAACCGTCGGAACGCACTGAAACATTATATTTTGCGTATGCGGCGGTACCGTCGGCGTCATACTGCTGTGACTGAGATTTCAGCGGTGTTTTCAAATTAAACACCCCGCTTTGCCCGCTTTCATCGGTTGTGTCTGTTTCAATCACCGTCATATTGTCGGGCGCGCCCGTAAACACCGTTATAAGCGCACCCTTTACGGGATAAAGCCTTTGCAGTGTTGTAACATTTAACTGCAAACCGCCTGTGCCGTCCTCAAACACCGTTTCACTTGCTTGCTCGGCAGGCGGCATATCGAGATTTGATGTTTCGACGGCACCGGTTAGCAGGGCAGTTTGTTGTTCGGAATTTGCACGGTACATTTCAATAAGCTCTCGCGCATAATCTTGCGGGGTTTTTTCACTCATAATATCACCTTATAATAATTTTTTTATTACATTTTATGATTTTAAAACTTCAAATATAAATAAAAAAATAACCCTTTACGGCGCTTACCGTAAAAGGTTATTTTAAATTTTATTCAAGCGAACAGAGCGCCCACCCCGTAGGTTGCAAAGGTGACTATTACCGCGGCTCCGACTACGCCCAGCAATATTGCGGGAAAAGCACGGCTCAGTCGCATATCAAGCATTGCTGCGACCAACGCACCCGTCCAGGCACCCGTTCCCGGAAGTGGAATTGCCACAAGTATAAAAAGCCCCCAAAAAGCGTATTTTTGCACCACATCGGATTTTTTTGCGGCTCTTTGCTCAAGGCGTGTTACAAGCCCGTCGAGTTTTGAGCTCCATTTTCGCATAAGGGCAAAAATTTTTCTGATAAACAAAATAATAAACGGCACGGGAACAAGGTTGCCTATTACAGAAACCGCAATAGCCACCCAAAAATTAAGTCCGTTTGCAACGGCAATGGGTATTGCGCCGCGCAGTTCAAGCACCGGCACCATTGATATTAAAAATGTCATTATAATTTTGCCGAAAGTACTGCTCCACAAACTCATTGCACGACTCCTTTTTTAAAGTAATGAATTATTGCTCGACGCGCTGAAAATCTGTTTTAAATAATCGCCCGTGGAAATTCCCATGGTATAGGGCTTTAAAATCACAAAATAAACAAGCGACAAAACGGCAAGCAACAGAATAAGAACAAGAACTACTATTGATATGTCCATAGCTTTGAATTTTCTTTTGGGTTTTTCGGGTTCTTCTTCGGTTTTTGCAATGAACATATCGTCTTCACCCGACGGCGTATAACCGTAGCCGTAGTCTTGGTCTTCGGGCTCGGTCTCGATATACATATCATCAAAGGTGTCATCGACTGTAGGCAGTGATAAAGGCTCGGTTTCTTCTTCCGTCGGCCCACCGTCAGGGCTTTCATCCATTATAAAATCTATATTGTGCTCATTTTGCGGCTCAAATTCAATTTCAGCACCGTCGGCACTGTAGGCAGGTTTTTCGTTGCCGTAATCGGTGTCGGGCTCGGTTAAATAATCCTCGCTCGGGGCAACCTCCTGCTGTGCAATATCGGGTGTGTCTGCCCTTTGAATGGGTATGTAGCTTATTTCTTCAACATACGGATGAATTAAATTTTGCATTATTGTTTTACGGAAGCCTCGGTTTTCGGTAAGCAGAATAATGGTTTGCGGACCGCTTTCTATTATACAACCGCCGAAATATCCGTCGGGCGTAACAAGCGGGGTAGAGCCGTTTATAATATCTATCTGCTCCTCACCCGAAATTCCGTATGTAGAATTGTCGCATAAAACGGTTTTGCTTCCGATTGCCGCGGCAACCGTTTTTATAAGCCCATCGGCACCGAAAAGAGGACCGCAGGCAATTATAACACGGCTTCGAGATACCGCGCGTGCCAACGCTTTTATAAAGGTTTTTTTGTCGGTTGTTTTATCATTTAAAAGCCGCATTCTGCAACAACCGCACAAGTTAAATTCCATTTCAAAATCCGAGGGGGTCAGATGATAAATAATGTCCACCTTTAAGTTCTGTACCATTTTCTTTTCCCTTTCTTTTTTTAATATGGGTATTTCAAACCGCGCTGTTCGTACCACGCTTTAGGATACTTAATTTTAGGATTAACGCGCGCTCCCGCAAAATCGGTTTTGGCAACTTGCTGTTCGGTACTTTTTTTTGCCGTCACCACAAGACGCGCACCGTCAAAGTCGTCTGCTACGGTAACCAACGACAGCATTTCGTCGCCGTATTCTACACTGACATTTGTGTTTATTAAACTGCGCTGCACCGTTTCGTTATACCATTCATTAAATTCACTGTCATTTTCAAAATAACTTTTTGAAGGATTATAATTTTCGTTTTCTTCGGCAGATGAACCGATTAACATAACCGCAAAAATTATATATTTTTCGGCATTTTCTTTGTAATACAGATTTATTACGGGATTTTGTTTATAAAAATTCAAATTTCGGTATTTTTTTAAGGTGCCGAACATCAAACCGTCTTTCATATTATTGCCGTAAATAACAATATTTTTATCGCCGTTTCTTTCAAAAGTGTCATTTGATGACAGAAACAATGCTCCGTATCGGCTTTTTTTACCTTCTTGATTATGATTTATATAATAACTGTCATTATCGCTTTGACACACGGCTGAATTTATTTCGGTGTTTTCTATTTTAACCCAGCCCTTTATATCGGCATTATCCGCCGCCAGCATTACAAGCCCCTCATCATACGAAGCGGCATTCTCAAAAATGTCTGACGCGTCTGACATAAGCTTTGCCTGCACCTTGCCGGGAATAAAGTACGCCGCAACAAAAGTGAGCGACAAGGCAAGAGACATTGCCGTTGCCGAAATTATTATTTTAAAAGGAAGCGATATTGTTTTGTTTTGAACACTTTTAAAAGCAACAACACTTTTGCTTCTTTTTTCAAAAAGTTTCTTTGAATGTTTTCCTGCCATATTTTCCCACACTAAATATTATTCTATATAGGAATATTCTATTCCTGCTATGGCTCGCTCAATAAGCGGCTCTATATCGAGATTTTTTTCGGCTTCCTCGCACTGACCGGGCTTTGGTTTTGTGTGCGGATGCTTCGGTGTGAACACAGTGCAACAGTCTTCATAAGGTAAAATAGATGTTTCAAATGCGTCTATTTTTTTAGAAATTGCAATGATTTCTTCCTTGTCCATACCTATAAGAGGACGGAGAACCGGAATATTGCAAACTTCGTCTGTAGCGGCGATAGCCGGTAAGGTCTGACTTGCAACCTGACCTAAGCTTTCTCCCGTTATAAGACCTAAACAACCGTCGTTTTCGGAAACGCGGCAGGCAATACGCATCATCATCCGGCGCATTATAAGGGTAAAATAATCTTCGGGGCAGTGTCTGCCGATTTCCTCCTGAATTTCGGTAAAGGGCACTACCGCCAGCTTTATAACTCCGCTGTAAACCGCCACCTTTGAAAGCAGGTCTTTTACCTTTTGCTCGGCACGAACACTTGTGTATGGCGGTGACGCAAAGTGAATGGCGTTAAGCACCAAGCCTCGCTTTGCCATTGTATATGCCGCCACGGGGCTGTCTATTCCTCCCGATATTAGCACCTGTGCTCGCCCTGCCGTGCCTACGGGCAGGCCGCCTGCGCCCTTTATTTGCCCGCAACGGATATACGCCGCATAATCACGCACCTCGACGGTAATTACCTCGTCTGGGTTATGAACATCTACACGCAAATGAGGAAAAGCGCGCAACATTGCAGCACCTACCTCTCGGCTTATTTCGGGCGAGGTAAGCGGAAACGACTTGTCGGCACGCTTTGCCTCAACCTTAAAGGTTTTAATGTTTTTAATAGTGTCGGCAAGATATTCGGGCGCTTTTGCCAAAATATCCTCTACTGTTTTTTCGCAAACGCACGCACGGCTGAATGCCGCAATGCCGAAAATTTTGCCCATGCGGTCAAGCGCCTCGGTAAAATCAAAGTCGTCATCATGCGGTTTAATGTATATTGTCGACTGCGCGCGTTCGACTGTCACCTTGCCTAAGCCCCTGAGTCTGCGACGAATGGTCGCAACCATTTTGTCTTCAAAATTTCGGCGGTTAAGCCCTTTAAGCGACAGCTCGCCGTCTTTTATAAGTATAATTTCTTTCATCAATTTGCCTTTCTCAACCTTTGTGTTGCCTGTATGAGTGCTGATTTTAAAATATCAATGTCTTCTTTCGTGTTATAACGCGAAAAGCTTATTCTCAAAGCGCTGTCTACACGGCGGGGATTAAGACCCATTTCACCGAGCACATGACTTCCCTTGCCCTTTGAGCACGCGCTTCCCGACGAAACATAAACACCCTGCGCTTCAAGAAAATGCAACAGTGTTTCGGAACGGTATCCCTCGACCGAAATATTTAAAATATAGGGCAAAACCTCATCTGCGGAATTTATTGTAACAAATCCCGTATCAAGCAGGGTGTTTTTGGCGTAAAGCCATAAGTCTTTTTGCCTTTTAAGATTTTCACTTATGTTGCCAAGCTCATCTACCGCGCCTGCAAGGCCGTAAATCAAAGGCACCGATTCCGTGCCCGAGCGCATACCCCTCTCTTGACCGCCGCCCGTAATCAGCGGCTTTACGGTGACACCTTTTTTGATATAAAGAATACCAATGCCTTTGGGTCCGTGAATTTTATGTCCGCTGGCAGAAAATAAATCTACGCCCATATCCGAAAGATTTATCGGCATTTTACCGAATGCCTGTACGCCGTCACAATGCAAAAGAGCAGGGGCCCCGATTTGCTTTATAATTTGCGCCGCCTCTTTCACAGGCTGAACCGCGCCCGTTTCATTATTTACAAGCATCATACTTACAAGTATTGTATTGCGGTTTATTGAATTTTTTAAATCATCGACCGATACACTGCCGTTTGCCTGCGGCTTTAAATATATAACCTCAAAACCGTCAGACTCAAGCCGCTTTACCGTTTCTAAAACCGACGGGTGCTCAATAGCGGTTGTAACAATTCGGTTGCCGCGCTTTTTTCTCGCCTGTGCGGCGCCTAAAATGCTTGTATTGTTTGCCTCGGTTCCCGAGCCTGCAAAGTATATTTCATCATCACGGCATTTAAGCGTCGCCGCAGTCGCTTTGCGTGCGGCGTCAACAAGCTGTTGCGCTTTAAAGCCTAAATCATAAAGACTTGACGGATTTCCCCAAGCTTGATTAAGGGCTATATTTATGTTTTGAATTGCCTTTTCGCAGGGCTTTGTTGTTGCGCTGTTGTCTAAATATGCGATTTTGTTCAAAACCTACACCCTTTCGGATAATATACACTTTTATTATACATTATATCAAAAAAATAAACAATACCGAATGTGCTGATTTTTATATAAAAATTTTTATGTAAACCCTTGAAATGTAACACACAAGACATTATAATGTTAAATATAACTTTACTTGGGGGACTTTTTTTATGTTCAAAAAGATTTTGGCAGCCGCTTGCTGTCTTATGCTTATTTTTGCAGTAGGCTGTGATAAAACCGTTGTATATGACAACCTTTCAGACTACGAAACCGAATCTGAAACTGAGGTTACGGCAAATAATTTTTCGACAAATCCGCTCACCGGCACCGAGGTAAGCAAAGAAATTGCTGCAAGGCGCCCTGTTGCTATAATGGTAAACAATGTTAAAACCGCGCAAAAGGTTCAAACCGGTGTTGCAAAGGCCGACATTGTTTACGAAACAGAGGTTGAAGGCGGAATTACACGCCTTATGGCAGTTTATCAGGATATTTCGGACATTGACAAGATAGGCAGTGTTCGCTCTGCCCGTTACCCGTATGTTGATTTGGCCCTCGGCCACGATGCGATTTATGTTCACTGCGGTCAGGACCCGACTTACTGCGCGCCGCACCTTAAAGATATTGACGATTTGAGCATCGATACCAACTCAAAGGGTGCAAAACGAATTTCAAACGGCCTTTCAAGCGAACACACCCTGTACGCTTTGGGCGGTGATTTATGGAAAAATCTGTCGGGTAGTTTTAAAACAGACGCAACCCGCACGGGCAATTGGGCAAACTTTACCGACGAACAGCTCGCTCTTGACGGCGGTGCCGCCGCAAGTGTTTCGGTACCGTTTCCCACGCAAACCGAAAGTTTTACATACGATGCGGCTTCGGGGCTTTATACACGCGTTATAGGCGGCACGGTGCTCAACGACTATTTTACCGGCGATCAGGTTCAAATTAAAAATGTTTTCATTTTGCTCACTTCGATTTCAAACTATCCCGACGGAAAACACCGCAAGGTAGACCTTATAGGCGGCGACGGTTATTATATAACCAACGGTACCGTTCAGTTTATAAAATGGTCTAAAGGCGACGCTAAAAACGGACTTTCGTTTACCGACACAAACGGCAACGAAATAAAAGTAAGCGCCGGTAAATCTTGGGTTTGCATAGCAGACAAAACAACCTGCAACCCCACCTTTCAGTAAAGAAGTGAAATTATGATACAAAAAGAAATTAAAAAGCTTGTATGCTACGGGCTTGAAAAGGGACTTTTTTCAAAGCGTGACGAAATATATGTAACAAACCTGCTTATAGATGCGTTGCGCCTTGATGAATTCAGCTGTGAAGAAGACTTTAACAATGTTGATTTAGAATCTACTCTTGCCGCAATACTTGATTACGCGGTCCAAAACGGCATTATTGATGACAGCATTACCGCCCGCGATTTGTTCGACACAAAGCTTATGGGGCTTATGATGCCGCGACCCTCAGAGGTTGAAGCCGAGTTTTTTAACCGTTACAAAACATCGCCCGAGGCGGCGACCGACTATTATCACAAGCTGTCAAAGGACAGCGATTATATTCGCACATACCGCATTAAAAAAGATATTAAATGGGTATCGCCCACAGAATACGGCGACCTTGACATTACAATAAATCTTTCAAAGCCCGAAAAAAGCCTTAAAGAGATTATGGCGGCCAAAAACGCCCCTCAGTCGGGCTACCCAAAATGCCTGCTTTGCAAGGAATGTGAGGGCTATGCCGGCAGAGTTAATTTTCCGGCAAGGCAAAATCATCGGCTAATACCGCTCACCTTGACCGATGAAGCTTGGTTTATGCAGTATTCACCCTATGTTTATTACCCAGAGCACTGTATAGTTTTCAACAGCAGCCACACGCCTATGCTTGTCGACAAAAAGGCGTTTTGCAAGCTGTTTGATTTTGTTAAAATGTTTCCGCACTACTTTATAGGCTCTAACGCCGGCTTGCCTATTGTCGGCGGCTCGATTTTAAGTCACGAGCATTTTCAGGGCGGTCGCTACACCTTTGCCATGGAAAAGGCACCCATTGAAAAGCCGATTGTGTTTGACGGCTTTGAAGATGTTACCGCAGGCATAGTAAAATGGCCTATGTCGGTAATCAGACTCACCGCCGACAGCGCCGAGCGCATAATCGACCTTGCCGACAAAATATTTACAACTTGGCAGCATTATACCGACGAAAGTGTTTTTGTGTTTGCCGAAACCGACGGCGAGCCGCACAACGCCGTAACGCCGATTGCGCGTATGCGCGGCGAAAAATATGAGCTTGATTTAGTGCTTCGCAACAACATTACAACTGAGGAATATCCCTTGGGTTATTTCCACCCGCATAACGAACTGCACCACATCAAAAAAGAAAACATCGGTCTTATCGAGGTTATGGGTCTTGCCGTTTTACCGTCGCGACTAAAAGACGAAATGGCTACGCTTACCGACGCAATTTTAAACGACAAGGATATCCGCTTGATTGAAAGCATTGAAAAACACGCCGATTGGGCTGATGAAATAAAGGCAAAATACAATGATATAAACGCCGACAATATTGATAAAATACTAAAAGACGAAATAGGAATTGTATTTTCAAAGGTTCTTGAAGACGCCGGCGTGTTCAAGCGCGACAAGCAGGGTCAGGACGCCTTTATTAAATTTATAAATACCGTTAATTCTTAAAACTATACAGTAAACCCTCTGCCGGAAAAGCAGAGGGTTTTGTTTTACAGCAGCTGCTGATTATTTATAACAAGCTTAAAACGCAGACCTAATTTTTCGGCGGCCTTTCGGCATAAAATCATACGCTGCATAAATATTTCAAAGTAGTCCATTACCGAACTGTATTCGGTGTCTATTGTAAGGTTAAGCTCGATTTGGGTTTTGTCTTGGTTTATTTGCAGATTTGCGCTTGTAACCGAATAATTAACGCGATCGTGTATATCAAATGTAGATATATCCTGATTGCGCACGCGGTTGCGGCGAACGTCCGACTTGTCGGCTAAAATGAGCGCCGCGGCAAACTCGCTTACGGGAACGCCCGTGCCCTCGTCGTGATTGCCTATCGCAGTTACAATATCGGCTATTTCCTCTGAATTAAAGCCTAACTTGTCTAAAATTCTGAAAGCCATAACGGCGCCGCTTTGACTGTGGTCCACGCGGTTCACAAGATTGCCTATATCGTGCAGATAACCGGCTATTTTAACAAGCTCTACCGTGCGCTCGCTGTAACCGAGCGTCGACAGAATGTATCCTGCTTTTTCGGCAACCGCGCCCACATGCGCAAAGCTGTGCTCGGTGTAGCCGAGTGCCGAAAGCGACGCGTCGGCGGCGGTTATATAATTATGAATTGCCTTGTTTTTCTTTATTTCATTGTAGGTCATAATTTTTTCCTTTTTAAAATTTGAATTTTGCGGCAAAGCGCGGAAACAGGTCAACCGTTTCAAAATATTTGTCGAATAATCTTGAGAAAAAGCCTATCAGCTCGCCGTTTATAAGGGCTATTACTACGGTGCCCCACTTAATTCCGACAAATCTTTTGAAGAAAACAAGCGTCAGCATTACTGACACGGCAAGGCCGCACAAATCGAAAATCTTTTTGAATTTGTTTATGTCGATATTATATCTTTTGCTCATACCCTTGACAAAAAATTCGGTCACAAGCGGATAGATATAACTTTTAAAGAAAAGCGCCACCATAGCCGCATTAAGCAACTCACCGAACACAAAAAGTATTATGCGAACGGCAATCGGCATACTGCCGGGCGCCGTGATTTCGGGGTTAAGAATGGGTATCACGGCGCGCCACACATCAAGTATTGTGCCGTAAATCACACAGGTTAAAAACGACATAAGATAGGTCAACCGAAATTTTTTCATACACAAGCACAGCACAATAAACAATAAGCCCTGTATCAGATAGTCCCACTGACCGAAGGTAAAAACGCTGAATTTTTGACTTATTATATATGAGGGTGCCACTATCATCGAAAGTCCGAAATCGGCGGCTGCCATTACTGCCACGGCAAAGGTAAGTCCAAACTGCGCTATTATGTAGACAACCTCGCTGTATATTTTAATTTTTTTCACAGATGTCAATCTCCAAAAACTGTAAACATAACACTCACCGATCATTTTATATCAAATACCCAAAACAGTCAATAGTCCGTATCTGTTAAAAAACGGTGTTTTCTTTTGTTGTGTAAATTATTATTTTAACCTTAATCCTTTGGGATAATGGTTTTTTGCAACTCCGCCCGACACCTTTGCGCCGCCGAGCGCCACGCCGCACACCGTAACCGCCGCCCAGCCGTTTACACAGTCGGTTTTTATTTCTTCGCCGTGCAAATATTTTATTATATCTTCGCCGTTTGGGTCAAGGTCGATTTTTCGTTTAAACTGTGACCCGAAAGCACTGAAAAACTGGTGGTGAGGTAAAACATAGTTCTTTTTTATTTCACCTATTGTTACGCCGCACATAAAAGCAGTTCCTTTTTGAATTTCAATATCTCCACTGTAAAAGACCGGCGTATCACCGTAAAATACAATATCATCTTGGTTGTAGCTTTCGAGCGTGTCATCAAGAAACGCAAGCAAAACAGGGTTGGTTTTTTGGGGCTGGTTTTTTCGTATGCAAAGTTCTGACATTTTTTCGCCCTTGTGGTGTAAAACCGCCATAAACTGACCCTCACCCGCATTTTTGTGCGGATAAAACCGACGCGCGAAGTGTATATTCTCACAAGTGCAGCCGTCAAATTTTATGCCGTCGCAGGTGGCGTTACGCACCTCTTGCTTTACGGGTATTATTTCAAAATCGGGGTGCGATTTTAAAAAGGCGTCTACCGTCATTTCGTTTTCTTCTAACGAAAAGGTACAGGTAGAATAAATTATTGTACCTCCGCTTTTAATGCATTTTACGGCGTTTTCCAAAATATCTTTTTGTCTTGCGGCGCATTTTTTTACATTTTCTATGCTCCACTCATCAATCGCCGCTTGCTCTTTGCGGAACATTCCCTCGCCCGAGCATGGGGCGTCTACCATAACAATGTCGAAGGTGTTTGAAAATATTTCGGCAAGACGCGCTGTTTCCATGCAGGTTGTGACGCAGTTTTTAAGGCCCAGTCGCTCGATGTTGCCCGTAAGAATTTTGCACCTTGACGGTATGATTTCGTTGGCCACAAGCACCCCGCCGTCGCCCAGTTTATTTTTTAGCTGTGTGCTTTTGCCGCCGGGGGCGGCGCACATATCAAGAATTTTGCTGTCGGGTGCAATATCAATACACTCGGCAGGTGCCATAGCGGCAGGCTCCTGCACATAAATCATGCCCGCGTGATGAAACGGGTGATTGCCCGCCTTTTCGTAATCGAGGTAATATCCGTTTTGAACATAGCTTATTTTTTGGTTGCCGAAGGGATTGATTTTTTCAAAATCGGACACACTTATTTTGTCGGTATTAACCCGAAAAGCCTTAACGGGCGGCTCATTTATGGCTTTTTCATAGTCACCGTACCCGTCGCCCAGCATTGCTTTCATTCGTTTTATAAATTCTGTCGGTAATTGTTTCATATTATTAAAGTTCCGTTTCACTGTAAAGCATGCACATGGCTACTGCCGTTATTGCGGCGGTTTCGGTGCGCAAAATGCGACTGCCCAGCGATATTATTTTTCCGCCCGACTGAATTGCGGCTTCAATCTCGTTTTGGTCAAAGCCGCCCTCTGGACCTATTATAATGCCTACCGACATACCGCTTTTTATTTCTTTTAAAGCCTGTTTGGTTGCACCCATTCCGTCGGCGCATTCATAAGGCACTAAAAGCAAATCCAATTGCTTTGCCGACTCTAACATTTTGCTGTAAGGCACGACATCGCAAATTTGCGGTATTTTATTGCGTTTGCTCTGTTTTGCCGCTGCCTCGGCAATGGCCTGCCAGCGCTGTGTTTTGGTCTTAATCTTTTTTTCGTCTATTTTTACAATGCTTCGTTTCATTGCAACGGGCGTTACGCTTGTAACACCCAATTCTACCGCTTTTTGAATAATAAGCTCTAATTTATCGCTTTTCGGCAGACCCTGAAAAAGGTGAATTTCTATCGGCAGATTGGTGTTTTTGTAGTTCTTTTCGACTATTTCGGCAACAACCGTATCGCTTTCAAACAAGATTATTTTGCAAAGGTCGCTCGAATTGTTACAGCTTACAAGCAATGTGTCGCCGACATTCATTCTCAAAACATTTTTTATATGGTTAAAGTCAGCGCCGCTTATAAAATATTTATCGTTTTTTCGGTTGTCGCCGTCAACAAAAAAGTTAAACATATAAAACCCACCTTTTACGGTATTATATCAAAAAAATGCGTAATTTACAAGATTGACTATCAAAAGGCTTTATGTTAAAATCTTTTTTGTGTTCACGCTTATCGCTTGCGCACAAAGGCAAAAAACAGACAAAGGATTGTATTTATGAAAAAGGTTTTAGGATTTTTCCCCGGAATAATCGCGGCGGGAATTATTGCGGCAGTGGCTGTGTTTATTGAGAATCTGTTACCCGTTCACATTATAGGCGGCGCGGTTATTGCAATGTTTTTGGGCATGCTCTTTAATCCGCTTATTAAAAAAATGGGGGTTTTCGGCTCGGGGCTCAAATTCACTTCAAAAACCGTGCTTAAATTTGCGATAATTATTTTAGGTCTGTCGCTTAATATAAACAATGTTTTAAATGTGGGTCAAAAAACACTGCTTGTTATGTTTTTTACACTGCTGACCTGCTTCGGCGGCGGATATTTTATAGGCAAGGCGTTGGGCCTTAACTGGAAGCTTTCTAACCTTATATCAGCGGGCACGGGTATTTGCGGCGGCTCTGCAATAGCGGCAATAGCGCCTACAATTGACGCCGAGGATAATGATATTGCCTACGCCATGTCGGCAACCTTTTTGTTTGATATGGCTATGATAATTCTGTTTCCGATTATGGGCAGAGCTATCGGAATGAGTGATGAGGCATTCGGCATTTGGGCAGGCACTGCGGTAAACGACACGTCCTCGGTTGTGGCAACCGGCTATGCGTTTTCGGAGCTTGCAGGCGACTACGCAACTATGGTAAAGCTTACCCGCACACTGTCGATTATACCAACAGTTATAGTGTTTGCCTTTGTAAATCTGCGCCTTAAAAGAAAAGAATTTGTAAAACAGCAAAAAGACGGCACTGCGCTTAAAGCAAATTTCGGAATAAAAAAGATTTTTCCTTGGTTTATTTTGGGCTTTTTAGCGCTGTCGATTGTTGCAAGCGTATTCAATATACCAAATGCCGTGGTTTCAAACACAAAATCAATCAGCAAATTTTTAATGGTTTGCGCACTTGCCGCGATAGGTCTTAACACCTCGTTTTCAGATATGAAAAAGGCGGGTATAAGGCCCATGATTCACGGATTTATAATTTCGGCATTGGTTGTAATTGTAGCCTTGGTTGTAGAAATTTGTATGGGACTTGTATAAATTATAAATTATCGGGGTGCCTGCCGCACCCCGATTTTTTATTTACCCCAAGGTCTTTTTTGAAGTAAGCCTTATGCGACGACGACTCTACCAAGCGTTTATTGATAAATTTTAAAAATTTTTATATAATTACCCTTGAGGTGATAATATGAATTGTGTTAAGGTAGGCGAGGTTATTCGCTTGTTGCGCAGTGAAAAGGGTATGACCCAAAAACAGCTTGCCGAGAAAATGAATTTAAGCGACAAATCGGTATCCAAGTGGGAGCGTGGGCTCGGTTGCCCCGATGTTTCGCTGCTTACCGAGCTTTCGAAAATTCTTGATGTGGATATAAGCACCCTGCTGTCGGGCGAGCTTTCGGCAGATGACTTTACGGGAGGAAATATGAAAAACACAAAATTTTATGTTTGTCCGCAATGCGGCAATGTTACACTTTGCACCGGAAATGCGGACGTGGTATGCTGTGGCAGAAAGCTTGAACCGCTCGCGGCGAAAAAGGCCGACGGCGCACATTTGCTATCTACAGAAAATGTTGAAGACGAGCGTTTTATTACAAGCAGTCACCCAATGCAAAAGGACCACTATATATCGTTTATTGCGCTGGCATCGGGTGAGAAGGTGCAAATTTTTAAGCAATATCCCGAATGGAATATTCAACTTAGATTGCCTAAATCGGAACACGGAAAATTACTGTGGTACTGTACCGAGCACGGCTTATACTTTACCGATATTTAAAGCAAAAAGCACGAATAGCCTTCGTGCTTTTTTATGTTTTAAGTTCGAAATAGGTTCCTTCTTTTCTGCCGAAAAGGTCTTTGGGCTGTGACGGATTTACCGCGAAAATCTTTTTTGATTTATAAAGCAGAGCAAAGCTTACATCATTGCCCATTTTTTGTGACAGCTCGGCTTTAATTTTTTTATAAAGCGGGTCTTTGACTTTAAGGCTGTTCGGTATGTGCTTTCCCGCGCCGCAGCAAAGCAGATCGCAAACAATTTTTTCACGCAGAATGTCGCTGTCGCACCTATCTTTATAAAACTCGAAAAATTTTTGCGCATACAACGAAAGCGCAATTTTGTCGCCGTTTACGGCATTTCCGAAATCAAAGAACAGTCGAAAAGGCTGTATGCCCGCGTCATTTATCAAATAGTCAAGCGCAAGCAAAAATCTGCCGCTGTTATAGAGCCTTTCGAGCGCGTCCTCACAGTTTTTAAGAGCCGATATTTCGTCGGCCGTAAGCCACGGGGTAGACACAACCTCATAAGGCGGCTTTTCGCTGTATTCGCAGGGGTATTTGTCGCGGTTTTCCCGCATATCCGAGCCGTAAAGAAGCTTTAAAAACCCCATTTGCAGCATGTGTGCATGAAGCCTGTAACCCGTATTAAAGCTCAATTCAAAGCTTTGCATATCCTCACCTGTAAGCCCTGCAATCAGGTCAATATGAACATGCATATTTTTAAAGCTTAAAAGTGTTTTTATGTTTTGGATAAGCTTTTTTGTGTCGGTTTTGCGGTTTATAAGCTTTAGTGTTTCTTCATTAAACGACTGCATACCTATTTCAAGCTGAACTGCGCCCACAGGCATTTGCGATAAAATTTCAAGTGTTTGCCCGCTTAAAATATCGCCCGCAATTTCAAAGTGAAAGCATACGCCCTGCGGTATTTTGGCGCCGTAATTATCCTTAATAAAATTCAAAATCAGGTTTGCTCTGCAACTGTTTGCGTTAAAGGTTCGGTCGACAAATTTAACGGTTTCGGTGCCGCTGTTTGCAAGCAGCAAAATGTTTTCTTTCACCTTGTCAATATCAAAAAAACGCAGTCCCGAGCACCTGCCCGACAGGCAAAACGCACATCGGTAAGGGCAACCGCGGCTTGTTTCTATGTAGCATATTCTGCCGCCCAGACTGTCAAAAAACTCTTTGCAATAAGGGCTTGGCGGCGTTACGGAGTATTCGGCTTCGGGCACCGACAAAATATTGCCGTTTTCTCTGTAAGTAAGCCCGTCAACCGAATTTAAGGGCAAGGATAAATTAAGCGCATCAATAAGCTTCGGAAAATTAAATTCCCCCTCGCCCGACAGCACAAAATCAATGTAAGAATAAGCTTTTAAAACATCGGCCGCGCGGTATGCAACCTCGGGACCGCCTAAAATAATTTTACTCCCAAAGTTTTCTTTGAGCCTTTTGCACACATAAAGCGTTTGCTCTATATTCCATATATAACACGAAAAGGCGAAAACATCAGCCTTGCCGATATTTTTAACAAAATCATCAAGGTCGGCATTTATTGTGCTTTCTGTCACGCGGGCTTCGACATCTGATTTTGAAAACTCTCTCACACCTGCCAAAAGACACCACGGCGCCAATGAAGCGTGAATGTATTTTGAATTAAGACAACATATTGTAAGCTTCAAGCCGCATCACCGCCCAATGTGATTTTTAATCATTATAAACTATTTTTTTGTTTTGCACAACAAAAATTAAAACCGTGCGCCTTGACCTGCCGGTTTCGGTGTGATATAATCGTAAAATAAAGGCGGTGCTAATATGAAAATATCAACAGAAATAGATTCGGCTTCTAAAATTATCGGTGAAGAAAAAGCGGTAGAATTGTTTGCAAAAGCAGGCTTTGACGCTTGGGATTTTTCTATGTTTTCGATGTGCAAATACAACTATTCTACCCAAAGCCTGTCAGAAAACAGCCACCCTCTTGCAAAAGAAAACTATTTGGCGTTTGCGCGCCGACTAAAGCAAATAGGCCTTGACAACGGCATAGTCTGCAATCAGTCGCACGCGCCGTTTCCCGTAAGCTGTAAAGAAATTCGTTCTTATTTAAAAAGAGCCATTGAATGCACCGCAGAGGCAGGCGGAAAAATTTGCGTAATACACCCCGACAACAACAAATCTGCCGCCGAAAATGCCGAAATGTATCGTGAACTGTTGCCCTTTGCAAAAGAGCATGGCGTTAAAATAGCCACCGAAAATATGTGGAACTGGGATAAAGCCCTTGACCGCTCATGCTTTGCGGCGTGCGCCACGCCCAAAAGCTTTTGCGAACATCTTGAAGCCGTAAGCGATGATTCTTTTGTAGCCTGCCTTGATATAGCTCACGCCGAAATGAAGGGCAGTGACACCACGGCGGTAGAGATGATTAAAGCGTTAGGTTCAAAATTACAGGCGCTTCATATTCACGATAACGACAAATGGCACGATTCGCACCAAATACCTTTTTCTATGAGCATTGATTTTTACGCCGTATTAAATGCGTTAAAACAGATAGGCTATAACGGTTACTTCACATTAGAGGCCGACCGATATTTAAACGCCTACACCGCCGAAAATATATTTTCCGGCATTAAAAATCTTGCCGAGTCGGCAAAAAAGCTTGCTCAAATGTATGATGCTATAACAATTTGAAGTTGTAACCTAAAACGGTGAGCGTAGGTTTTTATACCTTACGCTCACCGTTGCTTATACTTTTTTAATTTTAATTTATATATTCGCACATAGAGGTGTATGAAAAATACACATGCCCTAAAACCTGTGGGTTTTCTTTGCACAGCTGTATCTGCCTGTCAATAACCCGTACGCCGTTTGCCCACTCTGCCCTGTCGGGCTCGTTCTCGGTATTTATTTTATAGCTCGCAAGCCCGATTAAAAGCCTTGTGTCGGTATTTTTTGTAATCCTTTGCCAGCTTTCAAGCAGACCGTCAAATCTGAAATCGGCATCGGGGTACTCAAAACCGAAGTAAAGCTGAGGTATAATGTAATCAACGCATCGGCTTTCTATCCAAAGCTTTATGTCGGCATAATATTTGTTGTAATTCTGTTCAACCGAAGCAGAAGGACTGATGCTGAAAACAATATCGGAGCTTATAAACTTAATTGCGGTATAACTGCCGCTTATAAGCGCGTTTACATTAGCCCGCCGCCACCCGTCAAGCGACAGCGGATTTTTATTTTTATTACAGTATTCTCCGTAGGATAATGCGTCAAATTCCTCGCTTTGGGTAGGGTAAAAATAATCGTCGAAATGTATGCCGTCAACGGCATAATTGCCCGCAATTTCTCGTATTCCGTCTATTACCAATCTGCGCACCTCGTCCGACGCGGGATTTAGGTATATGCCGTTACTAAAACAGATGTTACCGTCGTTTGAAGCGTCTGTATCTTCAATCCATTTTCTTGCGGGACTTTCGGCGGAAAGATTTTGAATATCGCCGTCGGCGGTACGCACGCGGTAGGGATTAAGCCATGCGTGAAACCTTATGCCGTTTTCATGACAACTTGAAATCATAAATTCAAGTATATCGAAATCATAGCCCGCGGCACTCTCGCGCAAAGGAAAATACTTTGAGGGATACAAAGAATCGCAAAAAGCCCTTGTATGCACAAAAGCATCGGTTATTCCGCGTTGTTTACAGTCGGCAAGCGCGTTTTCAAAGCAATTTTTAAAGTCGCCCGATTTAAGCATAGTGTCAAGCTCGGCGTATGAAATCCACACTCCTGTTATGTAGGATTTAGTTGAATCGGCAGGATTGTTCTGCTTTTTTACGGGCGTGCAACCGGCAAGCATTATTAAGACTGTTATTACACACAAAATTTTTTTCATTATTATTTCTCTTTCAATTTAATACGGTAATATATATTCTAATTCAAACATAAAAATTCGTCAAGCGGGGCTTTTTTGCTTGCGTTTGATAATGTTGTATTGTATAATGCTTTAAAGAGGTGTTACCTATGAGTGACTGCAAAAAATCGGTTAAAACAACCTATATTATAATTAACATATCAATTTTTTTGCTTTTTGCTTTGGCGGCGTCATTGCCGTGGCTTGTAACATGGTATGTTGAAGTCAGACACAAGGACGCAGGTCTTCCCGCACTTGTGATGCTTATTTGTTACCCGTGTCTGCCCTTTGCGGCGGTTGCTCTTTTTTCGATAAGAGCCATTCTTAAAAACACTTTAAACGGACTTGTTTTCGGCGACCGAAATATAACGCACCTTAAAAGAACGGTTTTTTGCTGCGTGGGCGGCGCCGTTATCACCTTTGCGGCAGGCTTTTTTTATCTTCCGTTTTTTGTTGTAAGCATTGCGTCCGCAGGCTGTGCCGTTATTGTTAATGTAATAAAAGATATTTTTGCCGCCGAGCTTGAAAGCAGGCGTGAAGAATTATATAACTCTGTGAGGGATGAATTATGAAAAAAACAGTTATATCTGTAATAGGCAAAGACACCGTAGGCATTACGGCAAAGGTAAGCGCGGCTTGCGCCGAGCATAATGTAAATATTATAGATATTACCCAATCGGTTTTGCAGGATATGTTTGTAATGGTAATGCTTACCGATATTTCGGCGCTTGACTGCCCGTTTAACAGCTTTTCCGAAAGCATGAGCAGCTTGGGCGAACAGTCGGGTCTTGAAATCCGTATTATGCACGAGGATATATTTAATTCAATGCACAGAATTTAAGGTGAAAATATGCTTAACCTAAACGATATTTTAGAAACCATAAATATGATACGGCACGAAAACCTTGATATACGCACCATAACAATGGGTATATCTCTGCTCGACTGCGCCGACAGCGATATTGATGTTTCGTGCAAAAAGGTGTATGACAAAATTGTTCGCCTTGCCGGCAATCTTGTTAAAACAGGCTGTGATATTGAGGCAGAATACGGCATTCCGATTATAAATAAGCGAATATCGGTTACACCTGTTTCAATGCTTGCGGCAGTTTCGGGCGGAGACCCCGTAAAATATGCGCACGCACTTCAACGCGCCGCCGACACGGTAGGCGTAAACTTTATAGGCGGGTATTCGGCGCTTGTTCAAAAGGGCTTTTCGGCAGGTGATATTGAGCTTATTAAATCTATTCCGCGTGCGCTCAGCGAAACCTCAAATATATGCTCTTCGGTAAACATAGGCTCCACAAAAGCCGGCATAAATATGGACGCCGTTAAGCTTATGGGTGAAATTGTGCGCGAAAGCGCGCTGCTTACCGCCGATCGCGACTGCATAGGCCCTGCAAAATTGGTGGTATTTTGCAATGCGCCAGAGGATAATCCCTTTATGGCGGGCGCTTTTCACGGTGTGGGCGAGCCCGACTGCGTTATACATGTCGGCGTATCGGGCCCAGGCGTTGTTCACGCGGCTCTTAAAAAGTGCGACGGCGACCTCGGCAGTGTGGCAGAAACCATTAAGCGTACCGCCTTTAAAATTACCCGCGTGGGTCAGCTTGTTGGCACCGAGGCGGCAAAACGGTTGGGCGTGCCTTTCGGTATAGTTGACCTGTCGCTTGCTCCGACACCCGCCGTGGGCGACTCGGTAGCGCGTATTCTTGAAGAAATGGGGCTTGAAAGGTGCGGAACTCACGGCACGACAGCGGCGCTTGCAATGCTTAACGACGCAGTCAAAAAGGGCGGCGTTATGGCGTGCAATTCGGTGGGCGGACTTTCGGGCGCGTTTATACCCGTGTCTGAAGACGAAGGCATGATAGCCGCGGCACGAAGCGGCGACCTTAAAATCGAAAAGCTTGAAGCCATGACCGCCGTTTGCTCGGTAGGTCTTGACATGGTTGTAATACCCGGCGATACGCCGCCCGAGGTAATTTCGGCAATTATTGCAGATGAAGCGGCAATAGGTATGGTAAATTCAAAACCCACCGCCGTGCGTGTAATTCCCGCAATAGGCAAATCGGCGGGCGAGGAATTAAACTTCGGCGGTCTGCTGGGCGAAGGGCCTATAATGAAGGTGAATTCAGGCGCCGGCCCCAAAAAATTCATAGACCGAGGCGGCAGAATACCCGCACCCATGCAAAGCCTTAAAAACTAAAACGGTATTTTAAACGGGGGATGTAAAAAACTGTGTTTTTTACATCCCCCGTTTCAGCAACTTTCATTCTGTCAAAAAGGGTGTACTTACAACAATTTGCGGATTCGCCTTTATATAAGAAATATCTGTTTTCAATCTACCTTCGGAAGTTTTTCGCGGTAAGCTTCGAGTTCCTCATCAGTGGGAATATAATCACTCATTTCGCCGTCGTGGAATTTTTCATAAGCTACCATATCGAAATAGCCGGTACCGGTAAGACCAAACACAATGGTCTTTTCTTCACCGATTTCTTTGCATTTAAGGGCTTCGTCGATAGCCACACGGATAGCGTGTGAACTTTCGGGAGCAGGCAAAATACCTTCGACTCTCGCAAAATATTCTGCCGCTTCAAATACATCTGTCTGCTTTACACTCACAGCTTCCATAAGCCCTTGATCGTAAAGCTCAGAAAGCAATACAGGGGACGGTTCTCTGTCTTCTTATAATTAAATCAAGGCGAAGCCTTGTATGTAATCATTTCGAAGAAATGTATGTAATCCACCGTAGGTGGTATGTAATCAATCCGAAGGAAAGGAACATACAAGTCTTGCGACTTGATGACATACCGTTTGCACGGCAAACGGATTACA
>CAJMBP010000010.1 GCA_905211675.1 uncultured Oscillospiraceae bacterium | reverse complement strand
GAGAACTTCGATATTTCAAAACTGCGTTATGACAAAATTGTTATTATGGCCGATGCCGATGTTGACGGAAGCCACATAAGAACGTTGCTTCTGACCTTCTTTTTCCGTTATATGCCGCAGCTTATTGAGCAAGGACATATCTATTTGGCGCAACCGCCGCTGTTCCGCGTTTCAAAGGGAAAACAGCATTTTGACGCCTTTACCGAGGAAGAGCGCGATATGTACAAAGAACAGCTCGGCGGCAACAATGTTGATATTCAGCGTTACAAGGGCCTTGGTGAAATGAACCCCGATCAGCTTTGGGAAACCACGCTTGACCCCGAAAGCAGAACGTTTTTACAGGTTACAATGCAGGATGCCGCTTTGGCGGACGAAACCTTTACCATGCTTATGGGTGAGGATGTTGAGCCGAGAAAAGTCTTTATTGAAGAAAACGCAATTTTTGCAACCGATTTGGACATTTAAGGGAAGGGAGAGAGAAAAATGGCTAAACAGGAAAAGGTTTATTGGCCCAGCAGTGAAGAAACCAATATTAAATCGGTCGAAATAGTTGATGAAGTAAAACAGAGTATGCTTCAGTACGGTATGTCTGTGCTTGTGGGTCGCGCTCTTCCCGATGTGCGTGACGGTCTTAAACCCGTTCACCGTAGAATATTTTACACCATGTACGATTTAGGACTCACGCCCGAAAAGCCCTACAAAAAGTGCGCAACTACCGTAGGTGCGGTTTTGGGTAGCTATCACCCGCACGGTGACAGTTCGGTTTATGAGGCAATGGTGCGTATGGCGCAGGATTTCTCCCTTCGCTATCCTTTGGTTGACGGTCACGGTAACTTCGGTAACATAGACGGCTATCCCCCTGCGGCATACCGTTATACCGAAGCAAGAATGAACAAGCTTTCGCTTCACATGCTTGACGATATTGAAAAGGATACCGTTAATTTTGTGCCCAACTTCGATGACAGCAAAAAAGAACCCGAGGTGCTTCCCGTTCGTTTTCCGCAGCTGCTTGTAAACGGCTCAAGCGGTATAGCTTTCGGTATGGCTACCGAAATTCCGCCTCACAATTTGGGCGAGGTTATTGACGGAATGTGTTGTCTTATCGACAATCCCGACGCAGATTTGCAGGAGCTTTGTCAGTACATTAAGGGCCCCGATTTTCCGACAGGCGGCATTATAATGGGCCGCAGCGGCATACGCGCGGCATACGCCACAGGTAAAGGCAAAATCACCGTTCGCGGCAAAACCGAAATAGAGGAGCTTTCAAACGGTAAATTCAGAATAGTTATTACCGAAATTCCTTACAAAGTAAGAAAAGAAGCCCTTGTTAAAAAGATTTATGACCTTGCGGCAGAAAAAAGAATTGAGGGTATTGACGATGTTGTTGACTATTCCTCAAAGCGCGACGGCGGCATAAGAATTGTTGTCGATTTGAAAAGGGATGTCAGCCCGCAGGTAGTGCTCAACAAAATTTTTGCTTATACCGAGCTTCAAACCACCTTCGGTGCAAATCTTATTGCCATAGTAAACGGCAAGCCGCAGGTTTTGACGCTTAAAGAAATGCTTCAAAACAACATTGATTTCCAATGCGAAATTGTTGAGCGCAAAACCCGCTTTGATATGAAAAAAGCGCAGGAGCGCGCCCACATTTTAGAAGGTCTTAAAAAAGCACTTGATTTTATCGATGAGGTAATTGCAATTATCAGAAAGAGTGCCGATGTAAACACCGCAAAGGAAAATCTTTGCGAGCGCTTCGGCTTTGACGATATTCAGGCAACCGCAATTGTTCAAATGCAGCTCGGTAAGCTTGCAAACCTTGAAAAGCAAAAAATTCTTGACGAGCTTGACGAAAAGCTTGCCTTTATTAAAGAATGTGAGGAAATTCTTGCAAGCAGGGCAAGAATACTTGATATTGTTAAAACAGAGTCACTCAATCTGCGTGATAAGTTTGCCGACGACCGCCGCACCGAAATATCGGATGTTGCGGGCGAGGTTGACATTGAAGACTTAATTCCGCTTGAGGAATGTGTAATAACCAAAACCGTAAACGGCTATATCAAACGCCTGCCCGCCGACACCTACAATGTTCAAAACCGAGGTGGCCGCGGAATTACCGGTATGACCACCCGTGAAGAAGACAGCGTTGAAAATATGTTTGTATGCTCATCGCACGACCGCATTATGCTGTTCAGTAATTTAGGCCGCGTTTACAGAATTAAGGCATACGAAATACCCGAGGGCTCGCGAACCGCAAAGGGTATGAATCTTGTAAATGTTGTGCCTCTTATGGCGGGCGAAAAAATAACGGTTATTATACCCGTTACCGACACCGATGAGGACGAAAGATACATTTGTATGATTACCCGAAAGGGCATAATAAAGCGTACAAAGCTTTCGGACTTCAAGAACACGAGAAAGAGCGGAATTATAGCAATATCTATTGACGACGGCGACGAGCTTGCGCATGTTCGTATGACCGACGGCGACAACAATTTGCTTGTTGCCACCAAAAAGGGCAAGGCCATTCACTTTAACGAGCATCAGGTGCGTTCAATGGGCCGTACGGCGCGCGGCGTAAAGGCTATAAATATGGCGGACGACGACACGGTTGTGGATATGGCTCTTTGTAAAGAAGACACCCGAGTTCTTACAGTTACCGAAACAGGCTACGGCAGAATAAGCCCGATTTCATGCTACCGCTTGCAATCACGCGGAGGCAAGGGTCTTACAAACTATAGGGTAGAAAAATACGGCGATGTTGCCGCAACACTTCCCATAGAGAAAAACGAAGACATTATTATGATAGCTTCAAACGGTATAGTTATAAGAATATTCGGTGACACTATATCCGAGTTTGCGCGTCCTGCAAAGGGCGTCAGGGTAATGCGAGTAGCCGAGGGCGAACGCATTTTGTCGGTTGCCAAGGCCGAACACGACGAAACCGAGGTTAACGATGTTCCCGAAGCCGCCGATGCCGACGCAGGCGCGGTAGAAGCAGACGAATAAAAAACGGGCAGATGAAAATCTGCCCTGAATTTAAGGTTTTGAGGAAATATTCAAAGGGAGTATTTCTATGTTAGAAGAAAACAACAATTTTAATACCCAACCGCAATTGGAGCAAAATCCGCCGCCACGGCAGGAAACACCTTTAGAATATACAAATCCGTATGGCTTTTCACCCGAAATACACCGTGAAAAAAGGGATATCCGCCGCACGGCACTTGCTGTGGGCATACCCTGCGTGTGCTTGTCGCTTATAACATACCTTTGGTCAGCGGTGTATCTTTTTATAACCATAAAGCTTATGGGAATGTCAACATCGCAAGCGGTATCGCTTGCCGACAACCCCGCCGCTCAACAGGTTTTGCAGATTGCACTTTCGATGCTTATGTTTTTAGTGCCGTTTCCCATAGCGGCAAGGTGCGCGGGCTACCGCATTGATAGCTTAATAAGCACAAAAAAACCCATTGTCGGCACCGCGCTGCCGTTATTTCTTTTCGGAATCGGATTTTGTTCCTTTTCGAACCTTGCAATGAGCTACTGCTCGGCGTTTTTTAAGGGAATAGGAATAGATTACAATGTTGACTACGGTGATAACCCAAGCGGCGTTTTTGGCTTTTTGCTTTCGTTTATTGCAACGGCGATTGTGCCCGCTTTGGTAGAAGAATTTGCCTGCCGCGGAATAGTGCTCGGAATGCTAAAAAAATACGGCGAGGTCTTTGCAATAATCGTTTCGTCAATAGTGTTCGGCGTTATGCACGGCAATCTCGACCAAATGCCCTTTGCTATTATGGTTGGCTTGATTTTGGGCTATATCTATGTGAAATCGGGCAGTATCTGGGTAAGCGTAGCCGTTCACTGCGCAAACAATGCAATATCGGTAATATTCTCGTATCTTGAAAACGCGGTAAGCACAAACACACAAAATCTTATATATATATTATACTTGGCGGCAAGTATGCTTGCGGCAATTTTAGGCGTTTATATACTTGCCAAAAAACATTCAGCTGAAATCTACAGCCTTGAAAAAGGCGAAACAGCGTCTGCGCAGAAGCAAAAATACACTTGGTTTTTTACAAGCTGGGTAATAATCGTGTTTTTGGCGCTTAACCTCATACAGTCACTTACCTACTTTTTTGTTTAGGAGCAAAATATGCAAAGTCTTTTTATGGAGCGCGCCGTCGAGCTTGCAAAATACGCGGCGTCGCTCGGCGAGGTGCCCGTAGGCGCAGTAATAGTAAAGGACGGAAAAATAATTGCCGAGGGTTATAACCGCCGCGAGCAAAAAAACAATGCGTTGTCGCACGCCGAAATCGAGGCAATCAATAACGCATGCAATGCTTTGGGCGACTGGCGCCTCGACGGCTGCACAATGTATGTAACGCTTGAGCCCTGTCTTATGTGTGCGGGCGCAATTGCAAATGCTCGTATAAAAGAGGTTGTATTCGGCGCATACGATTTGCAAATGGGCTGTATGGATTCGGTAATAAATTTTTCCGCTTTGCCTATAGCCCCCGACACCGAGGTGTACGGCGGTATAAAAGAAGATGAGTGCAAACGGCTGATAACCGATTTTTTCAGGCAAAAAAGATAAAAAAGCACAGAACAGAAATCATTTCTGCTCTGTGCTCTTTTGTGTTTAAGGTTATTATTTGATCATCGGCAGGCTTGCTGCGGCAACCGACTGACCTACGCGGCGCGCATTTTCGTCGGGAATATTAAGGTTAATCTTTTCGGCAAGCTCGGGGAACTCTTTGTCGAGAACCTCTTGAGCACGCTGAAGCAGTATTTCGCCGCCCTTGCCCGAAGTTACGCGGCCCATAATAAGAACGTGCTTAATATCGTAAAATTCGCTGTAATATGCGATTGCATAACCGAAGTAAGCGCCTATGGTGTCGTAAATAGCGGCGGCTCTTTCGTCACCTTCGCTCATAAGCTTTTGAACAACCTTGAGTTTTTCGGCGGGCGAAAGATTTTCGTCAAGCTCGATACCCGCATAGGGTGCAAGCTTAATTACGCCGTCCTGCGAAAAGTACTTAACGCCGCAGCCGTAGTCGCCTGACCATTCGTCAACCATGGCGTCGGTGCAAAAATCAACAGGCGCAAATGCAAGCTCGTTGAGCCAGCCCGTAATATTGCCCTGCGGATCAACATAGCCTGCGGCTTCGGATGTACCCATAGCAACGCCTAAAACAGAGTTTTCGTTAAGGTTCATAGCACCCGCAAGCGCGGTAACATCGCCGTCGTTAGCAACCTCAATCGGAATATTTTCACCGATTTCCTTTGCAACGTCTATATACATATTTTTAACTTTCTTTTCAAAATCTTCGTCGCTCACTTTAAGAAACAGTGATGCAATCATTATGCGGTTGTCAACATAAACGCCTGCACTTGATACGCCAATGGCGTCAACACGCGGCATCTTTGAAGCGGCTGTTTTCATAGCTTCGAGTATGCCTTGATAGTGGTATTCAGGGTCTGAATTGGTTTTCGGGAACCAAACAACCTCTTCCGAGTAAACGCTTTCACCGTCGATAACGGCGCTGACCTTTCGGTCTGAGCCGCCCGCGTCAAAGCCTATGCGGCAACCGTCAAGATGGCGACCTACCGGCAACGCCGAGGACTTGTCCTTAGGTGCGTCGGCAAGCGCAACGCTTTCTACGCTGAACTTCTGCTCATAAACGCGCTCCATAAAGTGAACATCAAAATCGCGCGCACCGCCGTAGCTGTAAGCCTCTTTTATTTTTGCGGCTACCGTGTCGCTTCCGGCTATGATAATTTTAAAGCCGCCCGCAACCCACAAAAGTGTTTTAACAATGCGCTCAACAAAAGCGTAGTTTTCGGCGTCTTTGCCCGTGCCGTCTTTGAAGATGCGTGTTTTGTATGTTGTGGTGTAGCCCTTGTTGCGTTCCACGGCTATTATAATGTCTTGTCCGTTTTCTTTTGTTGCTTCACGCATATCGCGGCAAACAACCGACATAGGTGTAAATTTAGGGTCGAGTTTAGCATTTACTTTAAGCTTCATATTTGATTTCTCCTCCGATAATGGTTTTTGTTACATTAAAGTTTTGGTCGGTGATTATTATGTCGGAATCCTTGCCGACTTCGAGTGAGCCCTTTTTGTCCTGCAAGCCGATTACGGTCGCGGGGTTAAGCGACGCGCCGTTTACGCACTCGTTAAGCGGTATATTAGAATTGGTATATACATTCCAAACTCCTCGGTTTAGCGGCAGCACACTGCCCGCTACCGTGCCGTCTTCGAGTCGGCAGACAATATCGTTATAAATAATCTTCGTGCCGCCCAAGGTGTATTCGCCGTAGGGCAAACCGCCTGCGGGCAGACAGTCGGTAATAAAGCAGAGCTTTCTTCCCTTGATTTTATAAAGTAAATCATAAAAACAACTGTTTACATGGAAGGTGTCGACAATAACCTCGCACGAAACGTCGCTGTTAAACGCCGCAGTTACAACACCGGGCGCACGGTGAGCTAAAGGAGTCATGGCGTTAAACAAATGAGTTACATGCTTAACACCCACCTTTGTGCTTGCCATGGCTGTATCATAGTCAGATGAGGTGTGACCCATTGAAATTACAACATCGGTGTCACGCGCAATCTCGCGGATAGCGGCAAAATCTTCTGTGTCTGTTTCGGGAGCAAGTGTTATAATTTTAATAATATCCGCATACTCTTTAACGAACTTTGCATCGGGTTTTAATATGTATTTCGGGTCTTGCGCACCCTTTTTGCTTTCGCTTATAAAAGGACCCTCGGCGTGACAGCCCAAAATTTGAGAACCTGTCCAGCTTTTGCTTTCTTCCTTTAAATCGCGGCAAACTTCGAGCGCCTTGCGTATAACCTTCATATCCACCGTCATGGTAGTGGGCAAAAATCCGGTTACACCGTTTTTCAAAATTCCGCCTGCAATAGTGCGAATACTGTCGGCTTCGCCGTCGCAGACATCCTTTGAAAGATAGCCGTGAATGTGCAGGTCGATAAGACCGGGTGAAACATAACCGCCCTTTGCGTCGATAATTTCGGCGTCTGCGGGAACCTTATCGGCCGGTACAATGCCTTCGATTACATCGCTGTAAAGCAATGCTTCGTTTTCGGCGACACGGTCTTTTAAAATTATTTTTCCGTTAATGATAGCCTTCATAAAATTAGCCCCCATATATAATATTACCAATATATTTTAACAAAAATATACAAAAAAAGCAACAAAGTTTTTATGTTTTTCTTATAATAGTTTGAAAAAAACTATTGACAAAACAAATAAATACACATATTATTTTATATAAGAAAATAAAAAACAATTTTGCGAAGCTTTCGCTTTATAACGGAGGAAATGTTTATGGTATTAGAAAAGATGAAGCAGATTTTATCGGAGCAGTTAGACGCCGATATCGACAGCATAACACCCGAAACCGATATTGCCGACGATTTGGGTGCCGACAGCCTTGATGTTGTTGAAATGCTTATGGCTATTGAAGATGAGTTTGATATTGAAATTCCCGATGATAAGGTTGAATCTCTTAAAACCGTAGGTCAGGTAGTAGATTATATTCAAGAAAATATGGATTAAAACAAAGGCGCCCGACAGGGCGCTTTTATTTTACACGGTTATTCTGTACGCGCGCCTAAAAAACGGGCGGCAACCTCGGCGAGCTTTATGTCGGTTTCGGTGCAAACGTCGCAGGTATCGCTTTGCAGCAAAACCACGGCGCCGGTTATATCACCCGACGAAATCACGGGCACGGCAACCATTATTTTGCGGTCGTAGCCGTCAAGCGCCGCAACGGCGGCCCCTTTTTCGTTAACAAAAAGTCGGCGTTCCTCGGTTATTTTTTCAAGCTCTTGCGAAACCGATTTTTCAAGAAACTCGCGTTTGGGAGCACCGCCTACGGCTATGCAACGGTCGCGGTCGCAAATAACAACGGTCAATTTAGTGTGCTCGGCTAAAGCGGCGGCATAGTCAGCCGAAAAAGACGACAGTTCGCCCATGGGTGAGTATTTTTTAAAAATAACCTCACCGTCGCTTGCAGTAAAAATTTCAAGCGGGTCACCCTCTCGAATTTTAAGTGTGCGGCGAATTTCTTTAGGAATTACAACCCTGCCTAAATCGTCGATGCGCCTGACAATTCCTGTTGCTTTCATATATACATTTCTCCTTATTAGCATTTTGTAGGGGCGGGCGCCCACGACTGCCCGTAAATTCGCAAAAAAGCCAACGGGACGTCGAAGGCGCCGTCCCCTACATCACAAATTTCAAATCGTGATGTTAGTATTTGTGATTAAAGGAAATTTATACTGCACGAATTTACATTTCAAAACAAATATGATATAATATTTTTATAAAGTCCGTTTTATGGTACAATTGGTCTGTTAAACTCTTATTAAGAGGTGATTTTATGAAAATTTTGTTTTCAAAACAAGGTAAATCTTGCTATGTTGTAGATAAAGAAAGAGTTATTTTCTGTATTGATAATGCTTATTTTGATATCAATGGCAACGAGGTAACTGATGAAGAAGCATTCCATAAAAATAGAAATAAATACGATGACGACGGTTGGTATCAATATTGGATGAACTATGAAGGATTGCCTGAACCCCTAACATCTGAAACTACTGTTGAACCTGAATGCGAGATTGACGATGTTTTCGGAAATTATGGGTTTAAAAACCAAGCAGGTGACTTTGTAATAGAACCACAGTATGCCTATGCTTATGAGTTCACCTGCGGTCTTGCTTCGGTAAATCTTAATAGAACATGGTATAGAACCCCAGATGGCAAAAGATATTACGAAAATCACTGTGGTTACATCAACGGAAGAGGTCAAACCGTAATCGGTTTTCAATATGATGAAGCCCGCCCGTTCAACAAATACGGTGTGGCAGTAGTTACTAAAATTACCGATAATTTCTACCATTTAATAGACCTTGAGGGCAATGAAATCCCAGATACAAGGTTTCCGTATATTTCTTATTACGATTACAACGACCGTTATTTGGAATTTTCTCGTGATAATGATGACGACGCGCTTATTGGTCTTTACGACACAAAAGAACGAAAGGTTCTATTAGAACCGAGGTTCAGCGACGTTTCTATTACCGATGACAACCATATTCTTGTGTGGGAAAGAGACGGAGAATATGGCGAAAGCGATTTCAGGCAGTATTATATTAATAGAAATGGTGAACTTGTTTACCCGTGGTTATCTACACAACGATTTGCTATCATTCGCAAACCTGATAGCAACGATGTGACTGCGGTTGCAATTTCTCAATATACAGAACTGACCGAGAAGTACCCAAGTAGTTATTTCCCGCATAATGGCAAAAAATATGACAGAAAATTCGCGTATGGTCTGTATTCCTCCAAAGAAGAATTTTTGCTTCCTTTGGAGTATGAAAAAATAGAATATATGACAGATGATATTTGGGGTTGCTATAAAAACGGTACCTTTACCTTTGTCCAAACCGAGCCAAATGATTAAACATTGAAACAACGGAGTGAAATTCACTCCGCTGTTTCTTTATATCTCTCTACCACACTATGTATCGACATACAAAATCTGTCGAAAGGTGTCAATGAATAACTCTTGACATTTTAGGGAACAACTATTATAATAAATTTATAAAACGTTCCCTAAAAGGAGTTTTGGTATGAACAATTATCCCGAAATACAAGAATTATTAGAGCAGCGTGCCGATTTGTATGCCCGACTCAAATTATTGGCTTATGACGGCACACCCGAAATAAAGGAAAACAAAAGCGGTAAATATCTATATGTCCGCAAGCGTGTTGGTAGCCGTGTAACATCAACCTATGTTGATGTGTATTCCGATACCCTTTATCAATTATTGCTTCGCAACAATGCCGAGTCAAAGGAACTGCGAAAACAAATTCGCAAAGTTGAAAAAGCGCTTGCCGAAAAAGGATTTACGGAAAACGAATTATCTCTGGACGTTCTTTTAAACCTTGATTTTGCTCGAATGAATATGAAACTCTCCATTTACGAGCAGGCTGTTTTAGAGGGGGTTGCAACCTCTTTCCCACAAACCGAGGATATACTAGAAAACGGAAAGGTCAATGGTGTAACCGCCAGCGATGTCCAAAAAATATTAAATCTTAAACATGCATGGGAATTTATTTTAGACAAGGATGTTTTGCAGGTAAAAAGCGATTATTCTATCCTTTGCCATATTGCAAAGCTCGTAAACGAAGGCTTCTTTGCAAGCGGCGGCAGAATTCGCGGTGTACCTGTAACCATAGGTGGCACCTCTTATGTTCCGCCTTTGCCAATAGAAACCGTTGTTATAGAAAATATTTTAGAAATTACAAACCGAAATGACCAACCGATAAATATTGCCATTGATCTTTGTCTTTATTGTATGAAAACACAGATTTTCAATGACGGAAATAAGCGTGCATCTGTGATTTTTGCAAATCACTATTTAATTTCAAAGGCAGGCGGTCTTTTAGTTATTCCCGAAAACCACGTGTCTGAATTCAAGAAGCTTTTAATCGGTTATTACGAGAACAAAGACAACGGAGAAATCAAGGCGTTCTTAAAACAAAACTGTCATAGAAATTTTAGATAGTATAAATCGGAGTGAAATTCACTCCGATTTTATTTTATACCTATTTACCAAACTATGTATTGCAGGGCAAAACTTGTCGAAAGGTGTCAATGTTGTCTGTGACGGGGTGCGGGTGTCCTGTGGACACCTCTGCGTAGCAGAAGCACCGACCGAGGCGGCAGCCGAGACCGCCCTCTCGAATTTTAAGTGTGCGGCGGATCTCCTTGGGGATCACCACACGCCCAAGGTCGTCAATTCTTCTCACCTTTCCTCTTGCGGTGCCCGACTCTGCGCTCACTTAGGGCGTGGCGCAATCGTCGACCGCGGCGCTTCCTTTCGCTCGCTGCATCTCACACTGTGAGCGCTCGCGACGTCACCTGTTGCTTTCATATATATTTCTCCTTAAATTACAAATTGTGTTGTTATTATCTGAATTTTTAGGAGATTTATACTGCGCAAAAGCAATCATTTTTTATCAACAACCTTCAGTTGTAAAAAATACTATTTTCAGTTGGTTGCATTTTTATTTTTTACAAGTAAAATAAAAGAAAAGGAGGATGTATTATGAGATTAGGTAATGCCATCAACAAACTGAGAAATGATGCCAATCTTTCCCAAGAACAGTTCGCAACACTGTTTGGAGTTTCACAGCAGTCCGTTCAAAAATGGGAAAACGGAGATTCTGTTCCAGAACTAAATAAAATCATAAAAATTTCCAAACATTTCGGTGTTTCGCTTGATGCCTTAATTTTAGAAAATGACAATCGCATTGTAGAAGAAATGAAAGGAACCAATCAAATAAAGCCGCAATATGCTAATATTCATGATTGGGAATTTTATTCCTCTAATCTACTGACAGAATATCAGCAATCCATCGAAGAAGGATTGGATATCGAAGCATATAAGGATGTTTTTTTAGCAGTTTCAAGACTTCCGAAAGACGAACGCAAGAAAAAATTGGGCGATATTCTTTTTGATGTTGTAATAAGTGCGAATCAAAAGGAAGGCTATCCATATATTGAACCGTCCGATCTGGAAACCATAAGGAATTTGAGAACTCCTTATTCCTATAAGAAAAACAACACCATGAAATTAGAAAACAAAATCCATGGTGCATGGATGGGCAGAGTTTGCGGATGTTTGCTTGGCAAAACCATTGAGGGCATTCGCACAGATGAACTGATTCCTTTCTTAAAAGAAACAGGGAATTATCCGATGCATAGATATATTTTGCATAGCGATTTGGATAAGGTCAATCTCAACAAATATAAATTTGGTTTTAATAGCAGATGTTATGCCGACACTGCCAACGGTATGCCGGTGGATGACGACACTAATTACACCGTTCTGTATCAAGAGGTCATTGAAAAATACGGCAGAGACTTCACGCCGTTTGACGTTTCGCGCGCTTGGCTTGCCTATCAACCAAAGGATGCCTATTGTACCGCAGAAAGAGTTGCCTTTTGCAATTTTGTAAAAGGATATGAACCGCCCGAATCGGCAATTTATAAAAATCCATATCGAGAGTGGATTGGCGCACAGATACGTGCCGACTATTTTGGATATATTAACCCGGGTAACCCTGCGCTTGCCGCCGAAATGGCTTGGCGAGATGCGTCCATATCCCATACCAAAAACGGTATTTACGGAGAGATGTTTGTGGCAGCCATGCTCGCAGTTGCCGCAGAAACAAATAATATAAAAGATATTATACTTGGCGGCCTTGCTGAAATCCCGCATACATCCAGATTATATAAAGAGATTATATCTGTGCTGGACGGATTTGAAGATGGTATTTCTCAAAGTGAATGTTTTAAAGCTATTCATAAAAAATTCGATGAGCATATCGCTCACGATTGGTGCCACACCATTTCTAATGCAATGATCGTAGCAGCATCTTTGCTCTATGGACAGGGTGATTACGGCGAATCGATCTGTATTGCAGTTGAAGCCGGTTTCGATACGGACTGTAACGGTGCTACTGTCGGTTCTGTTCTCGGTATGGCAAATGGAATAGATTCTATCCCTGACTACTGGACAAAACCAATAAATGACATATTGCACACATCCATTTTCGGTGTTAATACCGTTAAGATAAGCGATAGAGTAAAACTTACGTTAGAACACATTAAATAATGTTATATCAGCAAAAGCAAGGTGAATTTCGCCTTGCTTTTGATATGTATCTTATATTTTTGTGCAAATTCAGTTTCATTAAAAACTGCTAAACACCATAGTGTTTATGCGGTTTTGTCGAATTTTGTTCTATTATACCATATTCCTCGATTCTTCTAACTATACCGGTGGCTTTCTTATTATATAAACTCTCCTTATTCACATTTGTAGGTACAGGCGTCCTCGACTGTCTGTTAATTTTTACAAACCCTTGCGAGCTGTCGGGATTCCGGCCCTACACAAAATTTTCAAATCGTGATGCTATTATTTGTGATTTGTGTAAATTTATACTGTGTTAATTTACATTTAAGGTAAAATATGATACAATAAGAAAAACAGTCGCATCATTATGGGCGAGTATAAAGTATTTTGCGAGGAAGATAATTATGCAAAAAATCGAAAGCTTTAAAATAAATCACCTTACTTTAAACGCGGGTCTTTATGTTTCGCGCCGCGACAGATGCGGAGATTGCACGGTTACCACCTTTGATTTGCGAATCACCGCACCCAACCGCGAGCCTGTTATAGATATGCCCGCGCTTCACACAATAGAGCATTTGTGCGCTACATTTTTGCGAAATTCTAAGCAAAAAGAAAATGTTGTTTATTTTGGCCCCATGGGTTGCAGAACGGGCTGTTATCTTGTAATGTTCGGCGAGTTAAACCCTTGCGATGTTTATGATTTGGTGATTAGTATGTGCGATTTTGTTATCGGCTTCGAGGGCGATATACCGGGCGCCACGCCCGCCGAATGCGGAAATTATTCCGAACAAAATCTTAATATGGCAAAATATTATATTAAAAAATACAAAACAGAGCTTACTCAAAATAAGCGTTTTGAATATGAATAAAAACTTAAAGCCGCAGCCATCTTAATTTAAGATAGCCGCGGCTGTTTTTTGACATTTAATCAATGTCGGAACCGTGCACCCTTGATATATTGCCCCCGTTCAGACGGGATTCTTCGGCTGCAATGCCGATAAGGTGGCTTTCAACAGATTCTTCGAGCGAGGTATAATCGGTTTTTGCCCCTGTCAGAATATCATACATATCGTTTATTATGCCTGCGTCGCCGCCGCCGTGTCCCCAACCGGAATCATCCGACAAAAGACTGATATTATACACCTCGTCTTTTCCGAAATACGGTCTTACCTCAACGCTGTCGGTCTGCTCGTCAAACAGTATTTCGCCCTCTGTTCCGAAAATGTTTATTCTTCTTCCCGGTTTTGCGGCAAACAGCATTTTAAGACTTGCAATAACGCCGTTTTCAAACTGCATTTGTACCATTTGACGATCGACAACATGCGGGTTGGATTCAACTCCGCATTTATAAACGCATTCTCCGAAAACAGTAGTACGAATACCGTTATATAAGCTTTCTTCCGTTATGGGAAACACCGACGAAACCTTGCTCCAAGGCCAGGTGCAAGCGGGTGAGTTGCGTTCTTTCCAAAGATCAATATAAATCTTTTTGGCGCTGTATATACAGGTGTCAATATGCGGACAGTCAATGCATCTTTGCGTCGCGCCGAGGGGAGCGTTTTCGGGTCTGAAATAGCTTAAACCGCCTATTGACGATACCGTATCGCATTTTGCACCCACAAAATGCTGAATAAGATCTAAATCATGACAGCATTTTGCAAGAATTGTCGGATGTTGAGTATCCTGATACAGCTTTTGTATTCGAACATAAGCCTGCGCCTGATGCCAGAATCTGACCCGTTCAAAATGGTCGATTGCTGTTATTTTTCCTATTACTCCCGAAGACAGAATTTCGTCGATTTTTTTAACGGCAACACTGTATCTCATAACATGGCAGACGACAACCGTTTTACCCGTTTCTTTCTGAACCGACAAAAGCTCGCTGATTTCTTTGCGCGAATCGCTTATGGGCTTTTCAAGCAATACATCGCACCCCAGCCTCATAGCGACAATGCACTGGCGCACATGATAGCTGTCGCAGGTTGCGATTACTACTATATCGGCCCTTTTTTGAGCAAAAAAAGCCTTTTCGTCTAAAAACAGCTTATCATCGGGCAAATTTAAAATCCCATTTATTTTTTTGAGCTGCGCAGGGTTATAATCACAAACAGCCACAACCTCAAATTCTTTTTTTTCTTTCAAAAGGGAGGCATAGGTATAACCCCTTCCTCCGCATCCGATTATTGCTACCGTAAAATTCTTTTTCATAAATAGCGCTCCCTTAGGTTTTTTTAATTAAACCTTCTGAAATTTATTTGGTCATACATTAGATTAAATTTTTGTTTTTCTCAAAAGCGTTGCGGGCAATATACCCTGTTTGCGTGCGTAAAGCGCGCGCTTTTGCGGTATTTTATGTCAATGACGGTTTAAGGCAATATATATTTTTTGAAGCTATAATTCGCCTTATGCCTATTGCGATGCACCGTTCGGACCCTATTACTTTTTTGATATTCCATAGTCATTATAATAAAAAATCGGAACGGGTGATATTATTTTTTAATACAATAGTATAATTTTTCGAAACAAAATTTTTTGATTTGCTTGTAATGTGCAAAAGGGCGGATTATAATAAAAAAGGGTGATGAAATGAAGGTAATATCTCCTTTTGAGCTTTACAACTGTGATTATTCGTTATCATCGATAAACGCCTTGAAGCAGTATTGGACAAGCAACAATACATTCACATGTATCGGGCGGCCGAAGAGCTGTAATATGTTACTGTATCTTGACGGTTTCAGTGCCGAATACACCTTTAAAAACGGTAAAAAACTTTACGCCGACAGCAATTCCGTGGTTTACACTCCCACAAATTCCGAATATTCGGTGCGCTTTTTTAACCCTGTTTCAAAAGACAGCAATACAATAGGTGTAAACTTTTCGATGTACGATTCACAGAATAATCCCTTTGTTTTAAACGATCAAATAACAGTTTATGACGCGGATAACGCAAATTACAAATCGATTTTTAATAAGCTTGACGCTTACAGCGAGGCAAACATTATATGTATCGGAAAGATAAAATCGGTAATGTACGATCTGCTTTTTAAGTTGAGCGAATATTACAAAACGGAATATTGCGGTAAATACCGAATTATATCAAAGGGTATTACTTATATGGAGCAGGACGAGGAGCAAGCGCTCAAAATATCGGAAATTGCCGCTTTGTGCAATGTCAGCGAGGTGTATTTTCGCAAGCTTTTCAAAGAATATTCGGGCATGTCGCCTGCGGAATACAGAACTGCCGCCAAGCTTTGCAGAGCCAAAGCGTATTTACGGCAGAATCAACTGTCTGTTACAGAAATTTCAGACCGACTCGGCTTCGGCGATGTTGCTTATTTTATTAAACTGTTTAGGGAAGCAAACGGAATAACTCCCAAAACATACAGAATTCAATTTGAAAAAAATTCATTTAAAGCTTAAACGCAAAAACTGCCCGCGGAGGAATGAATATTGGGAGAAACGGTTACATAAAAATAAAAGCCGCGGCTATCTTTAATTTAAGATAGCCGCGGTGTTTTTTCATTTTCCGCTTTCGGGGTAAACAAGCTTTTTAACCTTAAACTGTCCGGTTGCAGATTTGTTAATATCGCATTTAAGCTTTTCGCCGTAGCCCTTAATGTCATCCTCGAAGTCATCGCCTGCAATATCGTTGCGAAGGGCGATATCGAGATTTTCAAGGTAATACGGGTCGGCGACAATGTCCTTTTTAACAACCAAAGCAATCGAATCGTCTTTGGTTATAACCTTAATTTCGCCTGCCGCCATTGCTTTTGCGTCTTCATAATAATCTGACGAATAGTCGGTATCCTCGCCTCCTATTACGGTAGCGTGGGGGTCAAGCGGTTGAGTCTCGCCCTCTTCGGCTTCTTCGTGAGTGTGTTCATCGGCAGAAATACCGTTGTATTCAAGGTAAACCTCTTCAAATGTTTTTGCACCTGACTTAAGGGCGGTTTCGTAAGAATTAAGCTGATTTTGCTTTTCGGTCTTTGCGTCGTCTTCAAGACTGCTTGTGGAAACCTCAATAATATTTACAAGCGCATAATTGTTTTGCATTTGTTCAAGCAGCTTGTCGGCGGCAATTTCTTTTTCGCCGCCCTTGCCGTAAATATGCTCAAAATACTCACTTGTAAGATAGCTGTCGATCATATATTGATTAAAGGTTTCTGCGCTCACGCCGTTTGCCTCTAACAGCGCCGAGTAGCCCGCCGTTTTCCACAGATAATCGGCGTTGCTTTTTGCCGTTGATACGGTTTCGGCGTCTAACTCAAAGCCGTCTTGCTTGCAGAGTGCTTTAACAGCCGCAAGCTTTTTAAGCGTTTCAAGCGCGGTGTTTTCAACCCACTCGACATAATCGGTGTCTTCGACCTTTTGCTTGTAATAATCGATTTCTTTTTTTGCTTCCTCTTCCGAAAGGCCCTCTTCAACCTTTGAGCGAGCCTGTGTGTCGGCAAAAACAAGCGAGCAGGCGTAGTAACCCGAGCTGAACTCAACATCGCCTATTACAACCGCAATCTCGCCCTTTTTGTGACAGCCCGTAAGGCAGAGCGACATTAGTGCCAGACAAAGCACCGCCGATAAAATTCTTTTTAAGGTATTCATTTTAAAATTCTCCTTAATATAATGTTAAAGTAATTATATACCATTATTTTAAAAAAGTCTATACGAAATTGTAAACCTTTTTACAAAATCTTCGAAAGCCGCGACACAACCTCCTGCGGCTTTATTCCGCCCGTAAGTTTTATAATGTATGCGGGCTCGCCCGAAGAAGACAGCGTAAAGGCGTTTTTAAATTCGTCCGACAGCTTTGCCGCAATTTGCATATCAATCTTTACGGTATGAAGCACCGTCGAGGAGGGAGTGCCTGTAATTTCGGTAATACCCACCGCCGCGGCGCGACTGCGCAGAAGCGATATTTCAATAAGCCCCATAACCGATTTGGGCGGCTCGCCGAAACGGTCGCACAATTCGTCAATAACATCGGCGGCGTCGCTGTCATCGCGAATATCGGCAATTCGGCGGTAAATGCCAAGCCGTGCGGGCAGTGAAGTAATATACTTTTCGGGTATATGCGCCGAAATGTTAAGGTCAACCGTACAGCTTAAATCTTCGTGCGACTCTATGCCCTTTTCTTCATTTACTGCGTCGGCAAGCAGTTTAAGGTACATGTCATAACCCACCGCCTCCATATTACCGTGCTGTTCGCCGCCCAAAATACTGCCGGCTCCCCGTATTTCAAGGTCACGCATAGCAATTTTAAAGCCCGAACCGAATTCGGTAAACTGCCTTATCGCTTCAAGGCGTTTTGCCGCAACCTCGCTAAGCTCTCTGCCCTTTTTAAAACAAAAATACGCATAAGCCCGTCGGGGCGAGCGCCCTACTCTGCCTCGTAATTGATGTAATTGCGAGAGCCCCATTCGGTCGGCGTCCTCAACAATAAGCGTGTTTACATTGGGCATATCAACACCCGTTTCGATTATTGTGGTGCAAACAAGAACATCAATTTCGTGTTCGAGCAATTTTTGCCAAACATCACTAAGCTCGTCCTCGCTCATTTTGCCGTGCGCAATGCCTACGCGCGCATGGGGGAGCATTTGTTTTAATTTTGCGGCGCGGTTTACAATGCTTTCAACGCGGTTATGCAGGTAATAAACCTGACCGCCGCGGCGAAGCTCTTTGTTTATTGCCTCTGCCAAAATGCCGTCGTTCTGCTCTAACACATAGGTTTGAACGGGGTGGCGGTCGGGCGGCGCCTCGTCTATAGACGACATATCGCGCAGACCGCTCATGGCCATATTAAGCGTTCTCGGTATCGGCGTTGCCGAAAGTGTAAGTATATCAACAAACGGATAAAGCTCTTTAAGCCGTTCTTTTTGCGCAACACCGAAGCGCTGTTCCTCGTCTATAATTACAAGACCTATATTTTTGAACACAATATCCTTTGATATAAGACGGTGCGTGCCTACAACCATATCAACCCTGCCCGACTTTAAGCCTGCGACGGTTTTTTGCTGCTCGCGTTTAGAAACAAAGCGGTTGAGCAGCTTAACGGTAAGCGGCATATCGCCGAAACGGCGGATAACGGTGTTGTAGTGCTGGCTTGCAAGCACCGTTGTGGGCACCAGCAACGCGCACTGCTTGCCCTCGGTTACGCACTTAAATGCGGCGCGAAGCGCCACTTCGGTTTTGCCGAAGCCCACGTCGCCGCAAAGCAGTCTGTCCATGGGAACCTCACGCTGCATATCTCGTTTTATTTCATTGATACAGCGAAGCTGATCTTCGGTTTCTTCATATTCGAAACGGCTTTCAAAGCCGCTTTGAAGGTCGGTATCGGGGCCGAAGGCATAACCCTTTGTTGACATACGCTTGGCATAAAGCTCGGTTAATTGCTTTGCCATATTGCGAACGGCGCTTTTAACTCGGGCGCGGGTTTTTTGCCATTCGCCGCCTCCCAGCTTGTTTAGCTTTATTCCGTTTTCGGTGGCGGCGCCTATATATTTAGACACTAAATCAAGCTGTGTTACCGGCACATAAAGTATATCGCTGCCCGCATACTTGATTTTTATATAATCTTTTGTAACCGAACCGTTTGTAATTCGGTTTATGCCGTCGAAAATGCCTATGCCGTGCGAAGCGTGAACAACATAATCGCCGCGGTTAAGCTCGTCGAGTGAATTTATCTGCTTGCCGTCTTTGTGTCGGCGGCGAACAAGCCGGCCCTCCGATGCTATATGCCTGTGTGTTATTACGCACAGCTTGCACATGGGAATTTCAAAACCGCCCGAGAGTCCGCCCGAGGTTACATAAACCGCACCTGTCGCCAAGCTGTCGGGGTTTTCGACAAATAGCGCGTTTATACCTCTGTCGCAAAGCTCGTGAGTTAACACCCGCGCCGCTTTGGGCTCGCCCGCCAATATTACAGCAATGCCTTTTATATGGGTGATATACGAAATATCCTCGGTAAGAACATTTATATCTCCGCTCCAAGCCGAAGAACGCTTGAAATTAAATGTAATAAGCTCTTTAATTTCAAGCTCATAAGCGGTACGCGGAAAATTTTCAAAATAAAGCGCATTTTCAAAATAGGAATATAATTCTGTGAAGTTCAGTCGCATTTTTGCGCTTTTCGGGCATAATTTACCGCTTTCGAGCAACGCCGTTATATCTTCTTTTTCAAGTGAAAAAATGCTTTTAAGCCGCTCGTTTATGCCTGACGATTCGCAAATCACCGTCAGACAGTTTTTTACATAATCAAAAACCGTTGCGGGTTTTTCGTATAAAAAAGGTATATACAAATCGGGTGAAACGGGCAGACCCGATTTTAAAAATTCGATGTCTTTTTCTATAAAGTCGCGGGCTTCATCGCCGAGTTTTTTAGCCGAGCCTAAATATTTTTCTAATTTTTCGGCAAGAGTGTCCGATTCAAACGGCAGTTCGTTTGCGGGGTAAATTTTTACGCTGTCGGCGCTTTCAAAACGGCGTTGCGAAGCAATATCAAAAAAAGAGATACTGTCAACCTCGTCGCCCCAAAGCTCTATTCGAACGGGGTAGTCATTTCCCGTTGCAAAAATATCGATTATTCCTCCGCGCACGGCAAACTGACCCACACCCTCGCAAAGCTCGCAACGGGTGTACCCCGCATTTTCAAGCCGCTTGCAAAACACCGACACATCAATGCTGTCGGTCGAATTAACGATAATCGTGTTTTGCGCCAAAATTTCGGGCGGAAGGGTATATTGAACGGCGGCGTCGGCAGGAATTATAAGCGCGTCAAAGCCCCCGTCGAGAACTCTCGACAGGGTGTCTATTCGCTTGTGCTCATATTCTTTTGAGTAGCCCGTTACCCGTTCGGTGTTGTAATCGCGCGAGGTAAACTGCAACACCGTCAGACCAAAGCCTTCAAGGTCGGCGGTAAGCGCGGTCGCGCTCTGCTCGTCGGGGGTGACAACCGCCGCCTTTTTGCCCGTGTGATTTACAAGGCAGGCTGTAATAAGCGCCTTATGCACCCATGACATGCCGCTTGCCGCAAGCGGCAGTCGGCCTTCGCCGATCGCCTTAAGCATACGCGCGTAATCGGGCTCATTTTTTAATATATCAAATAAATATTTCATACAAATTTATTTGCTGTATTTGTTCATGGCAGAATCAATACCGTGCGCTATTAACTCCTCTACAGCGTTTGCCGCATTTTGACAGGCAAGATTAAAGTCGGGCTGTTGCTCGCGCGGAATTTTACCCAGCACCCAATCCTTCATATCGTAATCGGGACTGGGCTTTGAGCCGACGCCTATTTTTATACGCGGTATTTCTTCACTGCCAAAAGCGTTTATTATATCGTTCATACCCTTTTGACCGCCCGCGCTTCCCTTGCGGCGAATGCGTATTTTGCCAACATCAAGCGATACGTCGTCGTGCATAATAATTATTTTGTTAAGCGGTATTTTATAGAACGCCGACAGCTTTTGCACGGCTTTTCCCGACAAATTCATAAAGGTTTGAGGCTTTGCAAGCAAAACCCGCTCGCCCGCAATTATACCGTCGCCGTAAATTGCGTCGAATTTATTTTTTGACAAATTTATTTTAAACTTGTCAGCCAAAATATCCGCCGCGGCAAAGCCTGCGTTATGGCGGGTGTTTTCATACTCGCGGCCGGGGTTGCCCAGCCCTGCTATAAGATAGCCGAAAGCACCGCCTTTTTCTTTTTTAAAAAACATTTTATCACCGAAAATATATTAACACATAGTTATATTATATTCAAGAACTATTAAAATAAAAAAATCACAGCTTTAACAATTTATTAACATTGTTATGCTACAATTTTCGGCAGGTGATTTTATGGAGATACTTTACAAGCTCATAATTTGTTTTATAGCGAGCATAGGTGCGGGCTTGGGCACCGGCTTTGCGGGTATGAGCGCCGCGGCGGTAATAAGCCCCATGCTTATCACTTTTTTGGATATGCCTGCTTACAGTGCAGTCGGAATAGCCCTTGCAAGCGATGTGCTGGCAAGCGCGGTCAGCGCATACACCTACGGAAAAAGTAAAAATCTTGATATTAAAAACGGACTTATAATGCTTTTCAGCGTTCTTACCTTTACCGCAATCAGCAGTGTTGCCGCGTCGTTTGTGCCAAACACAACTATGGGCGGATTTTCGGTGTTTATGACCTTTCTTTTAGGTATAAAATTTATTATAAAGCCTGTTATGACGACAAAAGAAAAGCTTGCAGAAACTTCTAAAAGAAAACAGGCGATACAGTCTGTAATATGCGGTGCGGCAATAGGCTGTATATGCGGCTTTGTCGGTGCCGGCGGCGGAATGATGATGCTGCTGATTTTGACAAGCATTTTGGGCTACGAGCTTAAAACGGCTGTAGGAACAAGTGTGTTTATAATGGCGTTTACCGCCCTTACGGGGGCTGTAAGTCACTTTGCGGTAGACGGTATGCCGGATATATGGGCGCTTGTATTTTGCGTTGTGTTTACGCTTTTGTGGGCGCAAATTGCCGCCAAAATTGCCAACCGTTCGACGCCTAAGGTGCTTAACCGAACAGTAGGAATAATACTTACCGTTTTAGGCCTGCTCATAATGGCGGTCAATTTTTTCTCTTGATAATTTTAAAATAAATATGTATAATATAATTAAACAAATACGATTTGAAAAGGAGAATTGTTATGTCTGTAAAAACAAACAAATACGCAGGAACACAAACTGAAAAAAATCTTATGGCGGCCTTCAGCGGCGAATCTGAGGCACGAAACAAGTACACCTATTTTGCGTCAAAGGCTAAAAAAGAAGGCTTTGAGCAGATAGCGGCACTTTTTCAAAAAACTGCCGATAATGAAAAAGAACACGCAAAAATGTGGTTCAAAGAATTAAACGGCTTGGGCGACACAGCCGAAAATCTGCTTTCTGCCGCCGAGGGAGAAAATTATGAATGGACCGACATGTACAAAGGCTTTGCCGAAACGGCAGAAGCCGAGGGCTTTGGTGAGCTTGCCGCCAAATTCAGAATGGTAGCCGAGATTGAGAAGCACCACGAAGAGCGTTACCGCAAACTGCTTCAAAATGTTGAAACCGCTAAGGTTTTTGAAAAAAGTGAAGTTAAGGTTTGGGAATGCCGCAACTGCGGTCATATCGTTGTTGGAACAAAGGCTCCCGAGATATGCCCTGTATGCGCGCACCCGAAAGCATATTTTGAAGTTCACGCCGAAAACTATTGATAACAAAATTTGAAACAAGCCCCGAATTGCTCACACAAGCAATACGGGGCTTGAATTTTATAAAATATTTTACGCTTTAGGGTTTTTAAATACTGTTTTTATTTATCGCTTCAAGCATACGCTTTTCATCATCGGTAAGGTCTTGTTTTGAAGACAGCCCAACATCTCGGCATATCCTTTTGTAAAGCCTGTGTTAGAGGTATAAATTATCACGGTAGGTTTATTCATATTTACAATTCCTTTTTAGCCTACTTTTATAATACTATATCGTCGGTTAAGATACAACACTTTTAATAATTCCGCAGGCAATTTTTTCGCCCGAATTACCTGACGGTTGGGTTGTAAAATCGTCCGGTCCGCTGTGAATTATTACTGTTTTGCCCGGTATTTGCGACAGGGTAAATCGGTCGGTTAAAACCTCAAGCACGGCGTTACCGTCGGCGCTGAAAAGCGGCGGAAGATCGCCCGCGTGGTACGGGTGATTACAATTTTGCGGGTTATAGTGCGAGCCTGCGTTTGCAAAGGCGTCATCGGCGTTTCCCGTGCAAAAGTTACCGCCGTGAATATGAAAAGCAAAAATCGGACTGTCACAATCGCCGTGCGCTCGCGGAAGTCCCGTAATCTCGGCGCGAACCAACACGCCGCCGCGCGCGTTAAAGAATAGAACCCGGCCGCGTATATCTGGGTAATATTCATTACCTTTCATATCAGCCGCCGCCTGCGGATGCATTTTAATACATCTTAAAAAATTGCTGAAATTATCCATTGCATACAACATCTCCTATCGGTTTATTATATGCAAAAAGAGATATAAAGCGAAAACTTTATATCTCTTAAAATCAAATTATTCAGTTACGGCAAGCTCAACAGTTTTGCGTATGTCTTCGGCTCCCGTGCCTTTAAGCGCGCTGAACGGTATTACCGTAATACCGTCGCCAAGCTCACCCAGTTCTTCTTTTAAAGCGGTAAGACGCTTTTGAAATTCTGTTTTGTTTAGCTTGTCACACTTTGTAAGCACAACCGCATACGGAATTTCAAAATGCGACAAAAATTGCAGCATTGAAATGTCAAATTCGGTGGCGGGGTGGCGCATATCAATAAGCTGTAAACAAAGCTTTATATTTCTGCCGCTTTTAAAATACTCTTCCATAAGCTCCGACCAGCGCTCGCGGTCACGGTCGGCAACCTTTGCGAATCCGTAGCCCGGCAGATCAACAAGTCTAAATTCAGGCAAGCGATAAAAGTTTACGGTTACCGTTTTACCGGGAGTCGAGCTTACCCTCGCAATAGATTTGCGGTTTAGCAGTTTGTTTATAAGCGAAGATTTACCGACATTAGAGCGCCCCGAAAAACAAATTTCGGGCAGGGTCGATTCGGTAAGCTGTGCCGCAGTGCCGAAAGCCGCCTCAAAATCAACTTGGTTCCAATTCATCAGCTCACCTCAGGTTCTGAGCGCAGTGCTTTTTGTGTTTTGCGCCGCAATATAACTATCTTGTTGTGAAACTTCCGCCTCAAGCGGCAATAACGCGCAGTCGATAATTTCGGTAACATATTTAACAGGTATAAATTCAAGATTTTCGCGCACCTTTTGGTCAACCTCGTCAATATCGGGTATGTTATCGTGGGGAATAAACACACGCTTTACACCGCCGCGCTCGGCGGCCATTGCCTTTTCTTTAAGTCCGCCTATGGCAAGCACTCTACCGCGAATGGACACCTCGCCCGTCATGGCAATGTCACGGCGAACAGGTCGGTTTGTAAGTGCCGATACAAGCGCTGTTGTAATTGTAACGCCTGCCGAAGGGCCGTCTTTCGGCACTGCCGATTCGGTTGCGTGAATGTGTATATCACGGTTTTTGTAAAATTCGGTGTCGATACCGTATTTTTGAGCGTTTGCACGCACAAAGGTAATAGCGGCTTCTGCCGACTCTTTCATAACGTCACCCAAATTGCCCGTAAGCACGGTTTTTCCGCTGCCTTCAAGTGCCGCTACTTCAATCTGCATAATTTCGCCGCCGCCTTGAGTCCATGCAAGACCGTTTATTACGCCCACCTCGTCCTGCGGCAGTATCATTTCGGGGCGGTATTTTTTATGCCCCAACATATTTTCAAGGTCTGACGCCTTAATGTTTACCTTTGTGTCGCTGCCGTCGGCAATTCGTTTTGCGGCCTTTCCGCAAAGCGAGACGATTGCGCGTTGTAGTTTTCGCACGCCTGCCTCGCGGGTGTAAAAATCGATAATACCATAAATTGCACTGTCGGCAAAGCGGCAGTTTTTGTTTGTAAGCCCGTGAGAGGCGATTTCACGCGGCACTATATGGCGCTTTGCAATGTTAAATTTTTCCTCGCGGGTGTAGCCGTCAAGCGATACTACCTCCATACGGTCAAGAAGCGGAGCCGGTATTGTGTCGAGCGAGTTTGCCGTGGTTATAAATACCGCGCGGCTCAGGTCGTAAGGAATTTCAAGAAAATTATCGGTAAAATTGCAGTTTTGCTCGGGGTCAAGCACTTCGAGTAAGGCGCTTGAAGGGTCGCCCTTATAGTCTGCCCCGAGTTTGTCGACCTCATCAAGCAGTATTAGCGGGTTAGATGTACCTGCATTTTTAACGGCGGTTAAAATTTTGCCCGTCATAGCGCCTATATAGGTTTTGCGGTGACCGCGAATTTCGGCTTCATCGTGCATACCGCCCAGAGATATGCGCTGATATTTTCTGCCCATACATTCCGCAACGGTTTTGCCTATCGAGGTTTTGCCCACGCCGGGAGGGCCGTAAAGACACAGTATATTGCCCCTTGAGTCGGGAGAAAGCGCATAAACCGAAAGCATTTCCAAAATGCGCTCTTTTACCTTTTCCATACCGTAAAAATCACGGTTGAGAATTTTTTCTGCTCTTTTAATGTCAACAACCGCACTGTCGCATTTGTTCCAGGGCAGGTTCAGACAGGTTTCAATATATGCGCGTGAAACGGTACCCTCGTGCGCGCCCTGCGGCATTTTTGAAAGCTTGTTTATTTCGGTGTGAATTTTTTCTTTAACATCGGCGTCGGCGTCAAGCGCTTCAACCTTTTTGTGAAAAGCGTCGATTTCGTCGGCAGAATCGTCACCGTAAAGCTCCTCGCTTATTACGCGCATTTGCTCTTTAAGGTAGTAGTCGCGTTGATTTTCATCAATACGGGTGCGCGTTTTTTGACCTATACGGTTGTCAATTTCGGTGACCTCACGCTCCTTTGAAAGCAGTTCAAGCAAAACCTTGGCGCGTGTTACGGGGTTTGTTTGTTCAAGAATGTACTGCTTGTCGTCAAAAGGCGCCGGAATGTTAAAGGCAATATAATCGCATAAAAACGGTATATCGTTTTTGGTTGCCACGGTAAGCGCAATGTCCTCGGGCACATCGGCGGCCGCCAGAGCGTAACGCTCGAATTCGTGTCTTATGCGTCGAACAAGACTTTCTTTGTAAATTTCGCGGTTTTTTACAGGCTTTTCTTCACACTGCTCAATATCGGCAACAAAGTATGAACCGTTTGTGTTAAAGTTTAACATACGGGCGCGGTAAAGCCCGCTTACCAAAACCTTTGCACCGCCGTCGGGCATTTTTAAAACCTGACGGACACGGCAAAGGCAGCCTATTTCATAAAGATCGGACTTTGTGGGTTCTTCAACTGCAATGTCCTTTTGGGTTATTAAAAACACAGGTAAATTTTTGTCCATTGCGGCGCTTATTGCACGCACGGATTTTTTTCTGCCCACATCGAGCGTAAGCAGCATATTCGGAAATTGAACAAGTCCGCGAAGCGCTACCGTGGGGAATGTACCTATCAATGCTTTTTCTTCTGTCAACATAAATACTCCTGAAAATTATTTTGCGTAAACAACCGTTGCGCATAGGGCGTTTTCTTCAAAAACAAACAAAACGCTGTTTTTATCGAAGTCATACTGTAAAACGGTGTAACTACCGCCCGACGGTAAAAAGAACAGCTCGCCGCTTTGGGCGTCGCGCTCGCGCGCGGTATAGCCCGCTTGGTTCATGGTGTCACGCACTTCAATAGAAACGGCACCCTGTTTAAAGCCGTAGGCGTCGCCGTATTTTACAATATGGGTAATATTGCTGCCGTCACCGTCGGTTTTATAACAGCAGCAAACCGTTCCGTTGGTTAAAACGGTGTAGTCGCCTGCTTGGTAATCGTAAACAAACTGTTCTTCCGCATCGTCAGACGCCTGCTCTGCGGCGTCTAATTTTTGCTTTGCAGACTCTGCGCTTTCGCCCAATTTACAATCGACGCCGTTTATTTGACCTAAATCGGCATAATATTTTACATCGGTAAAATCTTGATTTGTTCTGGTTTTGTTATCGGAGCACGCCGCAAAACAAAAAACAAAAACAAGCGAGAGTATAAGTATCAGGTGCTTTTTCATTTATTATTCTCCTTTTGGTTGCCGGCTTTATTAAGCAGACTGTTGCGTTGCTGCCATAAATCCTCGCTTAAATCGACATAGTATGTGTGCGGCTTTTCAAAACGCTTTACCTCGTCCCAAAGGTTGTTTACAAGCTCTTCGCGTAAAGCTGAAATTTCCGAAACGGTTGGTGAAGTATAAACCTGTTTGCCGTTTTCGAAAATTTTAACCTGCAATTTTCGGGCGTAAAAGTCGGTAACGGTTTTGCGTTTCCAAGTATATGTCGGGTCAAAAATTTCGTAGGGCTTGCTGTCGTCGATTTTTTCGTAATTCAGCGTTATAACATCGGCGATTGCTTTGTTGGTTTTTTTGTCATAAAGACGCCACGGAATTTTAACGCCGGGAAGGGTGATTTTTATAATGTTTTCGCTGATCTTGATTTTGGGTGTAATAACCCCGTCGCGCTCGGTGGCGGCAAGCTTGTAAACACCGCCGAAAACCGCCTCGCTTGACGCGGTAATAAGGCGTTCGCCCACACCGTAGCTGTCAATGCAGGCGCCCTGCATATCCATATCGAGAATCAAATGCTCATCGAGTGAGTTTGAAACGCATATTTTAGCGTCGGGGTAGCCTGCGTCGTCAAGCATTTTACGAGCTTTTTTAGAAAGATAAGCAATATCGCCGCTGTCTATTCTAATGCCGAGAGGGCGGAAACCGCGGGGCTTTAATACCTCGTCAAACACCTTTATTGCGTTTGGTATGCCCGATTTTAAAACATTGTAGGTGTCAACAAGTAGCATACAGCTGTCGGGGTATTGTTCGGCATAGGTTTTAAATGCGGTGTATTCATCGTCAAACAGCTGTACCCAGCTGTGTGCCATTGTGCCCGAAGCCTTGGTGCCGAAATCTTTTGCTGTTTTAATATCCGAAGTGCCGGTGCAACCGCCGATAATGGCGGCGCGGGCTCCGTAGTAGGCGGCGTCTGCCCCTTGGGCGCGGCGTGCGCCGAACTCCATAACGGGACGGCCCTTTGCCGCCCTGACAATACGGTTTGCTTTGGTGGCAATAAGCGACTGATGGTTTATGGTAAGCAGTACCATTGTTTCAATAAGCATTGCCTGCACGGCAGGACCGCGCACCGTAACAATAGGCTCGTTCGGGAATATGGGTGTGCCTTCGGGCACCGCCCATACATCACAGCAAAATTTGAAATTACGAAGATAGTCTATAAACTCGTCACAAAACAGATTGAGCGATTTTAAATATTCGATGTCGCTGTCATCAAAATGCAGATTATTAAGGTAATCGATAAGCTGTTCTATGCCTGCCATAATCGCATAACCGCCCTCGTCGGGAACTCGGCGGAAAAACATATCAAAGTATGTTACGGTATCACGCATATCGCTTTGCATAATTCCGTTTGCCATGGTCATTTCATAAAGATCCATAAGCATTGTCAAATTTCGGTTGTCCATTTTATAAGAGGCTTCCTTTCGTAATCACATTTTTTCGGGAGCTGTTATTTTAAGCATATCAAGCACATTTTTAATAACTATGCCGGTGGCATAGCAAAGATTAAGTCTTGCCATTGTTAGTGACTCATCTTCACCTTTAACGCGGCAGTCGGCGTAAAACTTATGAAATTTTGTTGCAAGCTCGTTTACATAGTGGGTAATACGCGCAGGGTCATAAGCTTTTGCCGACAAAACAATTTCGTCGGTAAGAGCCGAAATGTGAATAATAAGCTCGCGCTCTTCGGGGGCGTTCAGCATTGACAACTCGTCTGCCGTGCAGTCGCGTCTTGCAACGCCCTCGTCCGCAAGATTGCGAAGTATGCTGCAAATACGCGCATAAGCGTACTGAACGTAGTAAACGGGGTTGCTGTTAGATTCGCTTACGGCTAAATCTAAATCAAAGTCAAAATGAGAGTTAGGCTCGCGCAGATTAAAGAAAAATCTTGCCGCATCAATCGGCACCTCGTCAAGCAGTGTTACAAGAGTAATTGCCTTACCCGAACGCTTTGAAGCCTTTATAACCTCGCCGTCGCGCACAAGACGCACCATTTGCATAAGAACTGCGTTAATTCGGTCGGAGTCTAAGCCCAGAGCGGTAAGCGCCGCTTTAAGACGAGGAACATAGCCGTGGTGGTCGGCGCCCAAAATGTCAATCGCCGTATCAAACTTACGAACTTCAAGCTTATTGTAATGGTAGGCAATATCGGGCACAATGTAGGTAGGCACACCGTTTGCACGCACAAGCACAAAGTCTTTATCGCAACCGAATTCGGTAGCCTTAAACCAAAGCGCGCCGTCTTGCGTGTAGGTGTGACCGCTCTGCTTTAAAAGTTCGATAATTCGCTCGGTTTCGCCGCTTTTGTGAAGGTCGCTTTCTTTAAACCATGTGTTGTATTCTATGCGGTATTTAAGCAGGTCATCCTTAAGACCTTGAATGTTTTTGGGAAGTGCGAATTCAACAAGTGCTTTTTGACGGACTTGCTCGTCACAAGACATATATTCATCGCCGTTAATTTCGGCAAAGGCCTTGGCGTGAGCAATAATATCTTCGCCGTGATATGAGTCTTCGGGCATTTCTACACCGTCTGAGTAAAGCTGTTGATAACGAAGGCTTAGCGACAGACCGAACTTGTTTATTTGATTACCCGCGTCATTTATATAAAATTCACGCTCGGTGTAATAACCTGCCGCCGAGAGAACCGCCGCCAAGCAGTCGCCCAAAGCACCGCCGCGCGCGTTGCCTATGTGCATAGGTCCCGTGGGATTTGCCGAAACAAATTCCACAAGAACTCTTTTGTTTTTGCCGTAGTTGCTCTTGCCGTAATCTTCACCCTTTTCTATAACATCGGCTATAATGTTTGCGTAGTACTTGTCCGACAAAAAGAAGTTTATAAAACCGGGGCCTGCGATTTCGTATTTTTCGATAAATGTGCCTTCAAAATCGGCGTTTGCCATAAGTGTTTCGGCAATAGCACGGGGCGAGGCTTTAAAACCGCGCGCCCAAACCATTGCGGCGTTTACGGCATAATCGCCGTTTTTACGGTCGGACGGCACCTCAACCTTAAAGGGTGCAAGCTCGGCTTCACAAAGCGCTCCGCCCGACATGGCTTTGTTTGCCGCGTCGATAAGTATTTTTTCAATTTGTTTTTTTGACTCGTTTACTAAAACAGACATTATTTTCTTTCCTCCACAAAAATCTCAACCTTGTTTTCGCTTAAAGGCTCAAGATTTGCATCTATTGTATAAACCATCTTTACCGTACCGCCGTACTCTGTAAGGTCGGCTGTTACCTCTTTGCCGTAAATACCGAGCGTCAAGCTGCCCTGCGACACCGTGTATAAGCAGTTGTTCCGTTCGCCCTCGGTTATAAGAAAGCGTGAGTTTAACGCGCCGCGCCGTTCTAATATAACGGTTTTGTCACTCTTTACGGTAAGCTGCGTTTTTGTTTTTGAACCCTCAACCGTTTCGTCTTCGTAATAGGTGATTATATAGTCGTTTTCAAACCTCTTTAAAATTCCCTCGGTTACAAGCTCAATTACCGCTTCTTCGCCGTCAAGCCCCTGAGTGCCCTTTATTTTTATTAAAACCTTTTTCATAACTTTTCTATATCTACCTGTTCGATATTGAATGCTTTGTCATAATCACCGAGTAAAATATTTGCGGTTTTTTTAAAGCTTGCCGTTTTGTCGCTTGCGTAAAATTTATGCTCGGCGGCACTTTCGCCGTTGTTAAGACAGTCGTTTTCTTTTAGATACTCACGAATGGCGCAGGCGGTTGAAACACCCATATTTATAAGTGTTACCTTGCCGTCTAACACCTCGTTTATGGCGTCTGACAGCACCGGAAAGTGCGTGCAACCCAAAATGAGAGTGTCAACTCCGCCGTCAATCATGGGTTTAAGATAGCGTTTGAGGGTTTCTTTGGCTACAATATCGTCCTTTGCGGTCCAGCCCTCCTCTACAATAGAAACAAGCAAAGAGCCGCTCGACTCAACCACCGTGGCGTCGGGCAAAAGCTTTAATATCTGGCTTTTATGCGCGCCGCTTGATATGGTGGCGTTTGTTGCAAGAACGCCGATTTTTTTGTTTTTTGTAGCCTGCACCGCCGCTTTTACCGAGTGCGACACAACCTCTATAAAAGGTACGGGCAGCTGGTTTGCGGTATCGGCCGCCACCGATGACACCGTGCCGCAGGCGGCAACAATCATCTTTACATTGTGCGACAGCAAAAACCGTT
>CAJMBP010000009.1 GCA_905211675.1 uncultured Oscillospiraceae bacterium | reverse complement strand
AAAGAAGATATTGAAAAAATATATGCGCGTTTTCCTCGCCTTGCCGAGCGTAAAAATCAAATTGCAGGCACACTTTCGGGCGGCGAGCAGCAAATGCTTGCTATGGGACGCGCGCTTATGTCAAAGCCTAAGCTGCTTATGCTTGACGAGCCTTCGATGGGTCTGTCACCTATTCTTGTTGATCAGGTTTTTGATATAATTAAGGATATTAACCGTGACGGCACTACCATACTTCTTGTTGAGCAAAATGCAGGTAAATCTTTGGCAATTTCAGACCGCGCCTATGTTTTGGAAACCGGCAGTATTGTGCTTTCGGGCACAGGCGCCGAACTTGCGGCAAGCGATGATGTTAAAAAAGCCTATTTAGGCGGCTGATTTATTAAAAGCATTTTGAGTAACTCGCACAAAAGAGTTCCAAAATGCTTTTAATATATTATAAAGGTGGAGAGTAATTTGAAGTCTGTATTTTCGGGAAAATGGATAACGGCAAACGAATTTTTATGTGAAGACAAAAAAATTCAAAATTTTTATATGAAGGTTGAAAAGGAATTTAGCGTAGGCGAATTCCAAAAAGCAAAAATCAAAATTTCAGCCGATGACTACTATAAGCTTTATATTAACGGAAAATATGTCGGTCAGGGGCCCGCACCGGGATATACTTTTGCATACAATTATAACGAATTTGACATTACCGGGTTTATTGTTTCGGGTAAAAATAAAATCGAAGTGACGGTATATTACCAAGGTCTTATCAACCGCGTGTTTGTAAGCGGTGACAGAAAACAGGGCTTGATTTGTGATGTAACAGTTGATGATAAGCTTGTACTTTCGTCTGACAAAAGTTGGCTTTACTGCGTAAATAAAAGCTATGTTTCAACACATAAATTCGGATACGACACCGCCTTTTCCGAAGACAGAGATATGCGCATTAAGGACAGTGAATACAAGCCGTGTGCCGAAATTGAATGCGACTACCGTTTTTGCGAAAAGCCCTTCCCCGCTCTTTCGGTTTATCCCGTGAAGGTAGATCCAATCATAAGTGGAAACTGCTATTTTTATGATTTTAAGCAGGAATATGTATGCAGTTTAAAAATCACTGCAAGCGCGAGTGCAGTAGGCAGTAAAATAGTCATACACTGCGGTGAAGAGCTTGAAGGCGACGCAGTAAGATATAACCTGCGCTGTAACTGCGATTATGAGGAAATTTGTATTTTAGATAAAGGAATTAACATAATCGAGCAGTTTGATTATAAAGCGTTCAGATTTCTTGAAATAATAGCAGATGACGGGGTTACGATCGATGATGTGCAATTACTTGTTAGGCACTATCCCTTCCCCGATAATCGCGTAGAAATTAAAACAAACGATAAATCTTTAAAGGCGGTATTTGATTTGTGTAAGAATACAATCAAATACGGTACGCAGGAAGTATTTGTTGATTGCCCTACAAGAGAAAAAGGGCAATATTTGGGCGATGTTTTTATTTCGGGCTTTTCTCATATGCTATTGACGGGAAAAACCGAAATGCTGAAAAAGGCGATTGAAAACACGGCTCAATCAATCGACTACAGCGGAGAAATTCTTGCTGTGTCACCCTGCAGTTACAAACAAAAAATAGCAGATTATTCGTTGCTTTTTCCGTTAATTCTTTTAAAGTATTATGACTATACAAAAGACAGAGATTTTTTGAGTAAAATGCTTCCGATTTGCGAGTATATAAACGGTTATTTTTTGAAATTTGCCGATACAGACGGACTTTTACATAAGGTTGATGAGCAATGGAATTTGGTTGATTGGCCCGATAATTGCCGAGATAATTACGATTTTGAACTGTGCGACCCGATTAAAGAGGGCAAGCACAATGTAGTAAACGCATTTTATATATGTTCGGTTGAAAACACCGAAAAAATAAAATCAATTTTAGGTATTCAGTTTGAAAATAAGTCGGATGATTTAAAAATCAGCTTTAACAATTTGTTTTTTAATAATGAAACAGGGCTTTATATTGACTCCGAATTAAGTAAACATTCGGCAATACATTCTAATATGTTGCCTATTGTATTTGACATATGCCCGAATAAAAATGTAGATTTAATATCTGAATTTTTAATAAAACGCGGTATGTGTTGCGGTACATATATGTCGTATTTTTATTTAAAAGCGTTATGCAAAGCCGGAAAGCGTGATGCGGCATATAATGCGATTACTTCAGACTCCGAAAACGGTTGGTTGAATATGATTAAAGAAGGTGCCACCACCTGCTTTGAAGCATGGGGAAAAGAACGAAAAGTTAACACAAGTCTGTTTCACCCATGGTCAACCTCACCTATTATTATTTTATTTGAAGAATTTAACGAATATTTGAAATTTTGATGCTAAAAAAGCAGCGCCTTATGAGCGCTGCTTTTTAAAACATAAAATCAAACATATTGGCGGTTACTGTGTTTTTCCAATCGTTATGATTTATTATTCTGTCGGTGAATGGTAAGAATTGTTCTTCAAGTTCAGGTATATTATCAATTTTACCGTCGCGGTAATCACAAAGTCGTTCAAGGCAGGATTTCATTCTGGTTATAAGTCCGCCGATACGAATATCCTGAATATCAAAACCGTGGGGTTTATTTAAAATGTACCATTGATTTCGAAAAGCTTTATAAAACTCTTCGGTCAGTTTTATCATCCTCTTATAGTCGGCTATAACAATGTTTAACTTTGAGCTATCGTTTTGGGCGTAGGCTTCACGCGTGCGGGTGCAAATATTGACCTTTATGCTCAATACCGCCGCGAGTTTCGACAATGTATTAAAAATATCAGAGTATTCCCCTGCTCTGTTGGAGGCATATTTGAGTTTGCGGGCAATCGAGGCGTATTTATCACAATACTCATAATTTTCTAAATTTTGAAATTTAGACATAAAGCAGTCGGCGTATAAAAAGTATTTTGAAGGGTTTACAACCTCTTTGGTTTTTTCAAGCAAATTAGGTGAATCGAGCAGCATAAAATCATCATATTTAACGCCTACCCACTCATAAAATTTTTGCTTAATGCAAGAAAGCTTTGTTATGCCCCGAGCAATACAAGCGGCATAACATAATGTAGGCAACACCGAATACGAAGAACATTCGCCTCCGTTATCACCCCACATAGTAATAAATACATCTTTAATGCCGCCGTCTAAACAGGCGCTGATTGCGGCTTTGGTAGCTTTTACCGAAAAATAATTATGCGGAGCAAAACCCGACCACATCCAAGCGCCGCCCGCAAATACAATTTTGTCGGTTAATTGTCGGTGACCTTTTATCATATCGGAATAACGTTTTTTATCCTGCGAGTAGTAATCCCAATAAACTAATGTTAAATTTTGCGGTATTTTTGATTTTACCGATTCATCAAATTTTGAATCTGCACTGTAATAATTGCCGCCGCTTGCCAAACGGTAGAACATATCGCTCCACATCATAGGCTTAAAATTGTATTTTTCGGCTATGGTACAAACCCTGTTTAAATGGCCTAAAAGTATATCAAAACGGTCTTGCGGGCCGTTTATATCGTAATATTTGCCGCGACCCAGCATGTGCGCCTCGTCCATACCTATATGTAAATTTTCGGTTCTGAAGCATTCGCGTAAAGATTTAAACATATTCTCTATAAGCTGATATACTTTGTCGTAGCCAACAAGCAGAATATCGTCAATATCTCTGATATCGGAACGCCACTTTAAATATGCCGCCATGTGCGCCAGCGTTTGTATGTTAGGTACAAGTTCAACTCCTAAACTGTAACAAAAATCGTCAAGCTCTTTTAACTCGGCTTTACTGTATCGTCCGCGCAAATGACCGAAATACGGTTCGTCGGTCACTTCGTATGTGTCTTCCATATAAAGATGCACCTGATTATAGCCCATTTTTGATATGACGGTAATGAATTTTTTAAGCTGCTCCACAGTCATAACCGCATTGCGTGAGCAATCAATCATTACACCGAATTTGTTGAATACTTGTATTTTATTATACACAAAAAAACCTCCTATAAATATTTAAAAATATCGTCAACGCTATTTGCAATGTATGTTGAACCCGCTGATTCAAGTTCTTCACGGTTGCCGTAACCGAACAAAACACCTATTGAATCAATACCGTTTAGCTTTGCCCCTATAATGTCTTGCTCGCGGTCACCTACCATAATTACTTCAGAAAGACATTTTATATCACAACTTTTTAAAACATAATTTATTACATCGGCTTTTTTGTTTCGTGTTTCGTCCATTGTGGCCCCACCAACGAAATCAAAATATTTATATAAATCAAAATGTTCTAAAATCTCAACCGCATATTTATAAGGCTTTGAAGTAGCAAGTAATACTTTATGTCCCGAATTCTTAATATTTTCCAACAATTCGGGTATTCCGTTATAAACAGAATTTTCAAAAATGCCTTTTGTGCCGAAATACTCACGGTAATAATCAATCGCAAGCAGTGCGTCATTCTCACAAAAACCGTAATATTTCATAAAAGAATCTTTGAGCGGCGGACCGATAAATTTGTAAAGCTCGGTTTTATCTGCAACTGATATGCCGAATTTTTGAAGTGCATAGGCAACTGAATTTGTAATACCCTCGCCCGGGTCGGTTAATGTGCCGTCTAAATCAAAAAGTACGATTTTATACATAAACTCACCATAGAATGCGCAATAGGTGTTTTAAATTTTAAGTTATTTTAAAATAAGCCCGTAATTTTGCCGTTTTCATCAACATCAATTCGTTCTGCAGCAGGAGATTTCGGAAGACCGGGCATAGTGAGAATATCGCCTGTCATAACAACTATAAAGCCGGCTCCCGCAGAGACCTTAACATTTTTAACGGTAACGGTAAAGTTTTCGGGTGCACCGAGCTTGGTCGGATCGTCAGAAAAGCTGTATTGAGTTTTTGCAATACAAATCGGTAATTTATCAAAACCAAGCTCAGTAAGCTGGGCAATTTGTTTTTTGGCATTAGGCATTATTGTAATGCCGTCGCCGCCGTAAACCTTTTTAACTACTGCTTCAATTTTTTCTTCAATGGTTTTGTCAAGCTCGTATGAAAAAGTGAAATCGCCTTTTTCTTCTTCACAAAGACGAACCACCTCGCGAGCCAAAGCCTCGCCGCCTTTTCCGCCCTCGGCCCATACGGTAGAAAGAACGGTATTTACGCCTAATTCTTTGCACTTATCTATAATGAAGTCTATCTCATTATCGGTATCGGTCGGAAAACGGTTTACAGCTACTACGCAAGGAAGCTTATAAACATTTTTAATATTAGAAACATGGCGTAATAAGTTGGGTATTCCCTTTTCAAGAGCAGCCAAATCTTCTGTGTTAAGCTGTTTCTTATCAAGACCCCCGTGCATTTTAAGAGCGCGAACAGTAGCTACAATTACAACTGCGTCGGGTGTAAGACCTGCCATACGGCATTTTATGTCAAGAAATTTTTCAGCTCCTAAATCTGCGCCAAATCCTGCCTCTGTTATGGCATAATCACCCATCTTTAATGCAAGCTTGGTTGCCATTACCGAGTTGCATCCGTGAGCAATGTTTGCAAAAGGTCCACCGTGAACAAAAGCGGGTGTGCCTTCAAGGGTTTGCACCAAGTTTGGTTTGATTGCGTCTTTGAGCAAAGCCGTCATAGCGCCCACAGCCTTTAAATCGCCCGCTGTAACGGGTTTATCATCATAGGTGTAACCAACTATTATTTTTGATAAACGCTCCTTAAGGTCGGTTATAGAGCTTGCAAGACAGAATACAGCCATAATTTCGCTTGCAACTGTTATATCAAAACCATCTTCACGCGGAACACCGTTAGCCTTACCACCCATACCGTCAACAATAAAGCGTAACTGACGGTCGTTCATATCAACACAGCGTTTCCAAGTGATTTTACGAACATCGATACCTAATGCATTACCCTGCTGAATGTGATTATCAAGCATAGCGGCAAGCAAATTATTTGCAGCGCCTATAGCGTGAAAGTCACCTGTAAAATGAAGGTTAATATCTTCCATAGGAACTACCTGTGCATAACCGCCGCCTGCAGCACCGCCTTTAACCCCAAACACCGGACCGAGTGACGGCTCACGAAGAGCCACAGTTACATCCTTACCGATTCGTGCAAGACCGTCGGCAAGACCTATTGTGGTTGTGGTTTTGCCCTCGCCCGCCGCTGTGGGCGTAATGGCGGTAACAAGCACTAACTTACCGTCTTTACGCTCGGTTTCATTAAGCAATGACAAATCTATCTTTGCCTTGTATTTACCGTATTGCTCAATATATTTGTCTTCTACCTTAGCCTTTTTGGCAATTTCGGTTATAGGTTGCATTTGGCACTGCTGTGCAATTTCAATATCAGATAAATAAGCCATAATTGACCTCCGTAAAATTATTTAAAATATTTAACTGCCGCTTCAAACATATGAATATCATATTCACCGAGAACATTTTTGTAAAGTCCGTTGCCGATACGCTCACTGTGACCCATCTTGCCGAATACTCGTCCGTCAGGTGAAGTTATACCTTCGATTGCGTACATAGAATTATTTGGGTTAAAGTGAACATCGCTTGTTGCGTTGCCGTTAAGATCTACATACTGTGTTGCGATTTGCCCATTTTGTGCTAACTGCTTAATAAGTTTTTCGCTTGCAATGAAACGACCCTCACCGTGCGAAATCGGCACATTGTATATATCACCTACATTTGTAAGTGAAAGCCATGGCGATTTGTTAGAAGCCACTCGCGTGCGAACAATGCGAGATTGGTGGCGTGCTATTGTGTTGAATGTAAGTGTGGGACAATTTTCATCGGTGTCAACAATCTTTCCGTAAGGTACAAGGCCCAACTTAATTAACGCCTGAAAACCGTTGCATATGCCGCACATTAAACCGTCGCGGTTATCAAGAAGATCGGTAACACCCTCTTTTATTGCGGCATTACGGAAGAAGGCTGTAATAAACTTACCGCTACCGTCAGGTTCGTCACCGCCCGAAAAGCCGCCGGGTATAAATACCATCTGAGCGGTCTTGAGTTCATTTGCAAACTTTTCAATGCTTGATTGAATACCCGAAGCTGAAAGATTGTTTATAACAATAATCTCGGGTTCTGCACCTGCATCTTGCATTGCCTTTGCGCTGTCATATTCACAGTTGGTACCGGGGAAGGCAGGAATAATAACCTTGGGCCGTGCTACCTTAACAGCAGGTGCGGGATATTCGTTTGCCTTATACTCAAAGTTTTGCATAGGTGTTTTAAGATCGGCAATATTGCAGCTATATACAGACTCTAACTTGTTTTCATAAATACCCAGCAATTCGTCAAGGCCTATACTTTCGGTTCCTAAAGTAATTTTATTGTCAGCTGTAACAGTACCTATTGATATGGCGTCGTCAATATCTTCTGAAACTTCAAGCAGGAAGGAGCCGTAGGAATAATCAAATATTTTTGCAACGCTTAAATAATCTTCAAATTCAAAGCCCAGTCCGTTACCGAAACACATTTTCATAACAGCCTCGGCAATACCGCCCATACAGGGTGTGTAGGCAGATACGACCTTACCCTCACGCATAAGATTTGTAACCTTATTAAAGGTTGAAATCAAGGATTTAGTATTGGGTAAATCGGTATCACTGTCATAAATCGGGCAAAGCATAACCAATTTATTGCCTGCCTTTTTAAATTCGGGTGATACAATGTCTTTTACCTTTTCGGTTGTAACGGCAAATGACACAAGCGTTGGCGGAACATCCAATTTTTCGAATGAGCCGCTCATTGAGTCTTTACCGCCTATAGAGCCAATCCCCAATTCTTTTTGGGCTTTAAATGCACCAAGTAAGGCGGCAAGCGGTTTACCCCAACGCTTACCGTCAACACCCGGTTTTTCAAAATACTCTTGAAATGTAAGATATACATCTTTAAATTCAGCACCCGTGGCAATTAGTTTTGATACCGATTCAACAACCGCCAAATATGCCCCGTGATACGGACTTTGTTCGGTAATAAACGGATTAAAGCCCCAAGCCATAAGTGAGCAATCGTCAGTATGCTTTTTCTCTACCGAAATTTTTTGCACCATTGCCTGAATGGGCGTTAACTGGTTTTTACCGCCGAAAGGCATCAAAACCGTACCTGCGCCTATTGTAGAGTCAAAACGCTCTGAAAGGCCGCGTTTAGAGCACATATTAAGGTCGTTGGCAATCTTTTTGTAGTTTTCGGCAAAACCGCCTTCAACAGGACCTCCAAAAGCCTTAGGTGCTTCGGGAGTAATAATTATATGCTTATCAGCGCCGTTTGAATTTAAGAATTCACGGCTTATGTCAACTATTTTTTGACCGTTCCAATTCATAACAAGGCGCGGTTCTTCTTTTATCACCGCTACAGGACAAGCCTGTAAATTTTCCTCGGCGGCAAGAGATAAAAACGCATCAACATTTTGCGGCTCGACTACAACCGCCATGCGTTCCTGCGATTCACTTATTGCAATTTCAGTTCCGTCAAGACCTTCATACTTTTTAGGAACAGCATTGAGATTTATCTCAAGACCGTCAGCAAGCTCGCCTATCGCAACAGATACACCACCTGCGCCGAAATCATTACATCGCTTTATCATTTGCGTAGCATTTTTGTTACGGAACAAACGTTGTAGTTTGCGTTCTTCGGGGGCGTTACCCTTTTGAACTTCTGCGCCGCACTGCTCAACCGATTGTGCTGTGTGCGCTTTTGATGAACCGGTTGCACCGCCTATGCCGTCGCGGCCTGTGCTGCCGCCCAAAAGTATTACGATATCACCGGGTGCCGGCACTTCACGACTAACATTTTCTGCGGGAGCCGCCGCAATAACCGCACCTATTTCCATACGCTTTGCCGCGTAGCCGGGGTGATAAATTTCATCAACAATGCCGGTAGCAAGACCGATTTGATTGCCGTATGAAGAATAACCCGCAGCCGCGGTTGTAACAATTTTACGCTGTGGCAGTTTACCCGGAATAGTCTCGCTTACCGGAACAGTCGGGTCAGCAGCACCGGTAACGCGCATAGCGCCGTAAACATACGCACGACCTGAGAGCGGGTCACGAATAGCGCCGCCAATGCAGGTTGCCGCACCGCCGAACGGCTCTATTTCGGTTGGGTGGTTATGTGTTTCATTTTTAAACAAAAGAAGCCAAGGCTCTATTACACCGTCAACATCAACATCAATCTTAACAGTACAAGCGTTGATTTCTTCAGATTCATCAAGTTTGTCAAGCTTTCCGTGTTCTTTTAAATATTTTACCGCAACCGTGGCAAGGTCCATAAGACATATCGGTTTGGTGCGCCCTAACTCTTTTCGTACCTCTATGTATTCTTCATAAGCGCTTTGCAAAAGCTCGTCTTCAAACTTAACATCGTCAATAACGGTTAAAAATGTGGTATGACGGCAGTGATCCGACCAATATGTGTCTATCATACGAATTTCCGTAACTGTGGGCTCCCTGCCCTCGGTTTTAAAATAATTCTGGCAGAAGGCGATATCGTCGGCATCCATAGCAAGACCCATATCATTTACAAGCTGTTCGAGTCCTGCTCGGTCAAGTGACAAAAATCCGTCAAGAGTTTTAACGGTTGTGGGTATTTCATATTTTGTAACCAATGTTTCGGGAAGTTGGAGCGCAGCCTCACGCGCTTCTACGGGATTTATAACATATTTTTTAATATCAATAATATCCTTTTGCGAAAGGTTGCCGTAAAGTGCATAAACCTTTGCAGAACGAATTACAGGCCGTTCGCCTTGCGAGATAATCTGGATACACTGTGCGGCAGAATCGGCGCGTTGATCAAATTGACCGGGTAAAAATTCAACAGCAAAAACGGTGGCATCTTCTGTTGAAATATTACTTGTGGCTATATCAAGCTGAGGTTCCGAAAAAACAGTACCGATAGCATAATTGAATAATTCTTCGGTAATATTTTCAGCGTCATAACGATTAAATATTCTTACATCGGTAAGATTTTTAATACCAAGCAGGTTATTTGCTTCGCTTAACAAACCTTTTGCTTCATTTGCAAGTTCTTTTTTCTTTTCAACATAAACTCTGTAAACCATTACTTTTCCTCCCCTGCTTTTAAAGCCTTTAGTCCTATATCTTTGCGGTAATAACTATTGCCGAAGTTAATTTTTTCAACCTTTTTATAAGCTGACTCAATTGCGGCTTCAAGGGTATTTTCAACTGCTGTCACACCAAGCACTCGGCCGCCTGAAGTAAGCAATTTACCGTCTTTTAAAACCGCGCCCGCAACATATGTGCTGTCAAGTAAATTGTCGGGAACAGTGATTTCATAGCCTTTTTCATAAGAAACAGGATAACCCTTTGAAGCCATAATAACACAACAAGCGTTTTTGTTGCTGAATTTAACCTCTGTTTCGGATAAGGTTTCGTTAGTAACCGACTGCATAACCGTAAGCAAATCACTCTCGAGAAGCGGTAAAACGACCTGTGTTTCAGGGTCGCCGAAACGACAGTTGTATTCAATTACCTTGGGGCCGTCAGGTGTGAGCATAAGCCCGAAATACAGACAGCCTTTAAAGGTTCTGCCCTCTGCTTTCATAGCACGAACGGTAGGCAAAAATATTTTATTCATACATTCTTCGGCAATTTTATCGGTATAATAAGGGTTGGGTGCTACGGTGCCCATTCCGCCCGTGTTAAGACCGGTATCATTATCACCCGCACGCTTGTGATCCATAGATGAAATCATGGGAACCACTACTTTACCGTCGGTAAATGAAAGAACAGATACTTCGGGGCCTGTTAAAAATTCTTCAATAACGATACTGTCACCGCTTTTGCCAAACTGTTTGTCCTGCATAATAGACACTATTGCATTACGCGCCTCATCACGAGTCATGGCAATTATAACACCCTTGCCGAGTGCTAAACCGTCAGCTTTAATAACTGTTGGTATTGGTGCGGTTTCGATGTATTCAAGTGCCTTATCGGCGTTATCAAACACCTCGTACGCCGCCGTGGGAATACCGTACTTCTTCATAAGGTTTTTAGAAAACACCTTACTGCCTTCAATGATTGCCGCAGAACTTTCAGGACCGAAACACGGAATACCCTTATCGTTTAATGTATCGACGCATCCGAGCACTAACGGATCGTCGGGGGCAACTACGGCATAATCAATTTTATTTGTAACGGCAAAATCAACAATTTTTTCAATATCGGTAGCAGAAATATTAACGCATTCGGCATCTGCCGCAATGCCGCCGTTACCGGGCAGAGCAAAGATTTGCTCTACCGTTTTGTTTTCTTTTATTTTTTTAATGATGGCGTGTTCGCGGCCGCCGCCGCCTACAACTAAAATTTTCATATTAACTCCAAAAATGTATCAGTGATGGAATAAACGCATTCCCGTAAATGCCATAGCAATATCGTACTTATTGCAACAATCGATTACCAAATCGTCACGTATAGAGCCGCCCGGCTCGGCAATATATTTAACACCGCTGCGCTTTGCACGTTCAATATTATCATCAAACGGGAAAAACGCGTCAGAAGCCAATGCTACGCCATCAATAGTGGCAAGATACGATTTCTGCTCTTCTAATGTGAAACGCTCGGGCTGAACGGTAAAATATTTTTGCCAGTTACCGTCAGCGCAAACATCCTCCTCATTTTGATTTATATAACCGTCTATAACATTATCGCGGTCAGGGCGGCCGAGGGTATCTTTAAAAGGCAGATTTAATACCTTATCGTGTTGACGCAAAAACCAAGTATCAGCCTTTGTGCCCGCAAGACGTGTGCAATGAATGCGCGACTGCTGACCTGCACCAACACCTATTGCCTGACCGTCCACAGCATAGCAAACCGAGTTTGACTGGGTATATTTAAGGGTAATGAGAGCTACAATAAGATCACGAACTGCACTTTCAGGCAAATCTTTATTGTCGGTTACTATATTACTTAACAAATCACGGTTAATTTCAAAATTGTTTCTGCCCTGTTCAAAGGTTATGCCGAATACCTGTTTGGTTTCCTGCACTTCGGGCACATAATCGGGGTCGATTTTTACAATGTTATAGTTGCCATTTCTTTTTGATTTAAGAATTTCAAGCGCCTCAGGCTCATAACCGGGCGCTATAACACCGTCGGAAACCTCTCGCTTTATCATTTTTGCCGTTGTAACATCACAAACATCAGACAACGCCACCCAATCACCGAAGGAGCACATACGGTCGGTACCGCGTGCACGGGCATAGGCGCAAGCAAGAGGAGAATCATCAAGGCCCTCAATATCGTCAACAAAGCAAGCCTTTTTTAGCTTTTTCGAAAGCGGTATGCCTACGGCTGCAGATGTAGGACTAACATGTTTAAAGGAAGTAACTGCCGGTAAACCCAAAGCCGCCTTGAGCTCTTTTACAAGCTGCCAAGAATTGAAAGCATCAAGAAAATTTATGTAGCCCGGTCTGCCGCACAAGATTTCTATCGGCAGTTCGCCGCCGTCTTTCATATAGATTTTTGAAGGCTTTTGATTGGGATTGCAACCGTATTTAAGTTCAAATTCGCGCATTTTAAAAAACTCCTTATTAAGACAAACAAATTATACATTTTTATTAACAATTCTTGACTCGTACTTACCGGTTTTTAAGTCAATATATCTTACAAATAATGAAACTTTGTTATCAGTATTCAAATTTTTCCAAATAATGTCGGTAAGTGTGTCTATGTCAACATTAGGAAGCTCAAGTGTTTTAGGCTCGCCCTCAAAACTTGGCAGAGGGTTGCCGTCACATTCGTAGGTGTGAATAAACTTTGCTCTGCCCGAAATAGGGTTAGAATAAGCAAAAGTATATCTTTGACAGGAAGAACCGTCACCGTCGGCCGATTTGAGAATAGACATGGCGTAATTCATATCGCCGTTTTCAAGATGTATAATACCGGAGATACGGGGTGTATAGTTTGGTGCGTCATCCTCAAATTCGCGTGTTCTGAGCGCTTGTTCAAATGTCATTTGCTTGTCCATAAGTTCATAAACCGTATCGGTTTGGTCGCCGTTTGTAACGATTGTTTTGTTACCGAGCACGCGAACAGGCGCATAAATAATCAGGTGCGGATCGGTCATTTTTGATTCATCAAAAGCCTGTGTTCGGATTCCCTCACCGTCTTCAACGAAAACGCGGTTGCGGCTGTTCTCGCTGCGTCCCATAATAAAATACGCTGTAACGGCGTTTTTACCGTCGGCGCTCTTACCGATTATAATACCTCTGCCGTGATAAGCTAAAGAATTAAGTTCATTTTCAAGTGTTTTAATTTCCAAATCAAAAACCTCCCGATTTATTTAATATAAGTTTTTTTACCGTCTATAACAATTCTTTCTTCGCAAAGAAGCTTTACAGCCTGAGGTAGTATTTTCCACTCGGCCTGTTCCATAATGCGCCTCTGTAGCGTTTCGGGTGTATCAGAGTCGAGTACCTCAACCGCTTTTTGTAAAATTATAGGCCCCGCATCACATTCGGCGGTAACAAAATGAACGGTAGCCCCCGAAACCTTAACGCCTTTTTTAAGTGCTTCTTCGTGCACGCGCAATCCGTAATAGCCTTTACCGCAAAAAGACGGTATAAGCGCAGGATGCACGTTTATCATTTTACCCACAAAGGTATCGCAGACATTCTCATCGAGTATTGTCATAAAACCGGCATATACAATAACATCTGCCTTTTCTTCGAGTAAAGCGTCACGCATAGCAATGCTGTAAGAAGCTATATCGTCATAATTTTTTCTTAAAAGCACACGCGTCTTTATGCCGTTATTTTCGGCACGGGTAAGTGCATAGGCGTCGGCTTTTGAAGAAATTACACAGGTTATTCTTCCTCCGCCTAAATCGCCGTTCTTTTGCGCGTCAATTAACGCCTGCAAATTTGTTCCGCCGCCCGAAACCAAAACAACAATATTTTTTGTATTACTCAATGATAACACCCTCGTCGCTTTTTATAACAGTGCCTATAACATAAGCGTCCTCACCGTTTGCCTTTAACACTTCAACAGCCTTTTCGGCGTCTTCGGAAGATACAACAATACTCATACCCACACCCATATTGAAGGTATTAAACATATCACGCTCAGAAATTCCGCCGACTTTTTGAATAAGCTTGAAAATAGGAAGTATTTTAAGTGAAGACTTGTCAACCTTTACGGAATAACCGTTTGGCAGGCTTCTCGGAATATTCTCATAAAAGCCGCCGCCGGTGATGTGTGAAACAGCGTGGACATTAACCTCATTTAAAAGAGCAAGCACTGGTTTTACATAAATTTTCGTGGGTGTAAGAAGTGTTTCACCCAAAGCTTTTCCGCCAAGTTCTTCTTTATAAGCGTTAAGGTCGCAGTTTTCAATATCAAAAACCTTTCTAACAAGTGAAAAACCGTTTGAATGAACGCCCGTTGACGGAAGAGCGATGACTGCGTCGCCCTCTTTTACGGTGTTGTTATCGAGAATTTTTTTCTTTTCAACAATACCTACGGCAAATCCGGCAAGGTCGTAATCTTCGGCAGGCATCATACCGGGATGCTCTGCGGTTTCGCCGCCTATCAAAGCCGCACCCGACTGAACGCAACCCTCGCAAACACCGCTTACTATAGCGGCAATTTTTTCGGGAATATTTTTGCCGCATGCAATGTAATCAAGAAAGAAAAGCGGTTTTGCGCCACAGCAAATAATATCGTTTACACACATTGCAACAGCGTCAATACCGATGGTGTCATGCTTGTCCATAAGAATTGCAAGCTTAACCTTTGTTCCGCAACCGTCGGTACCGCTTACCAAAACGGGATCTTGCATACCGTTCGGTAAACCGAAACAACCGCCGAAGCCCCCTACATCATCAAGGCAGCCCTCATTGCGTGTTCTTGCAATATGCTGTTTCATCAGTTCAACAGATTTGTAGCCCGCGGTGATATCAACACCGGCAGCCGCGTATGCTTCTGATTTAGAATTGTTATGCATAATTTATTCCTTTCCGTTCCAACAGTAGGTACAAAGATCGCATTCGTTAATACCTATTGCCTTAATAATACCTTCAAGTGTTTGAAATTCCAAAGATGCAAACCCCAGCTTGTCGCAAATGGCTTTTCTTAACCTTTTTCCGCGTTCTGTTCTGCCGTCGGAATACTCATCAATATATTTAAAGCCTTCTTCACCCTCAAGTTCCATAATAACTCGGCGGGCAATAAGCTCCATATCGCTTGTTGAACGCGAAAAGTTAAGATATTTGCAACCGTACATAATAGGTGGGCAGGCAGAACGCATATGAACCGATTTTGCGCCGTTTTCATAAAGAAAATCGACAGTTTCTTTAAGTTGTGTTCCGCGTACGATAGAGTCGTCAACAAAAAGCAAATTTTTATCAATGATATAATCTCGAACGGGTATCTGCTTCATGTGCGCCACCTTGTTGCGTTCCGATTGATGCGTAGGCATAAAACTGCGCGACCATGTAGGAGTATATTTTATAAACGCACGGGCAAATTTTTTACCGCTTGCGTTTGAATATCCGATTGCGTGAGGTGTGCCCGAATCAGGAACTCCGCCCACATAGTCAATATCCTGCGCAAGGCCTGATTCACGGTCATATTCTGCCATTATCTCACCGTTTCGGCAACGCATAACCTCGACATTCACACCTTCGTAGGTTGAAGTCGGGTATCCGTAATAGCTCCATAAAAACGAACATATGCGTTTTTTAGTTCCCGCTTCCGCCAAAACTTTAATGCCGTCAGATGTGATTTTTACAATTTCACCGGGGCCGAGTTCTTTTTCATCGGTGTAACCGAGCTTTTGATATGCAAATGATTCAAAGGTTACGGCATAACCGTCATCTCCTTTGCCTATAAGCACGGGTATTCTGCCGAGCTTATCGCGAGCCGCAATTATTGAGCCCTTGCTTGTAAGTATTAAAACCGACATTGTACCTTCAATTTGATCTTGAGCAAATCTAATACCGTCGGTAAAGGTATCCTTTTGATTTACAAGCGCCGCCACAAGCTCGGTTGTATTTACTTTACCGCCGGTCATAGCGTCGAAATAACCGCCGTTTTGAGCAAGACATTTGTCAATAAGCTCGTCGGCGTTATTTATTAAACCTACGGTACAAATGGCGTATGTGCCGAATTTTGAGCGTATAAGCATTGGCTGTGGGTCGGTATCGCTTATACAGCCTATTGCCGAGGTACCCTTCATTTCTTCAAAGATTTTTTCAAACTTTGTTCTGAAAGGAGAGTTTTCGATGTTATGTATTTTTCGCTGTAAACCGATTTCGCTGTCGTATGCGGCAATACCGCCGCGACGGGTTCCGAGGTGCGAATGATAATCGACGCCGAAGAATACATCGGTCATACAATCATTTTTTGATGCAATTCCAAAAAAACCGCCCATAAATACCTACTTTCTGAATAAAACCTGATAAAATTACATTATAAATTTTCTAATACCTTGCTGTCTTTTTCTAAAACAGCGGCAGAATCATCAGCACGCTTTTTATCTAACTTTAAAGCTAATTCTTTATCTTCGACCGCAATTATTTGTGCGGCAAGAAGCGCCGCATTTGCGCCGCCGTTTATAGCAACTGTAGCAACGGGTATGCCCGTAGGCATCTGCACGGTAGAAAGAAGAGCGTCCATACCGTCAAGACTTGCAGACTTGCAGGGAATGCCTATAACAGGCAAGGTTGTGTTTGCGGCAATGGCACCCGCAAGATGAGCCGCCATACCTGCGGCGGCAATTAAAACGCCAAAACCGTTTTCACGGGCCGAAAGGGCAAAATTGCGCGCTTCAAGCGGAGTTCTGTGTGCAGAGTATATATGTACCTCAAAGGGTATGTCGAGTGTTTTTAAAACATCGGTGGTCTTTTTGATTATTGGCAGGTCACTGTCACTGCCCATAATAATTCCGACTTTTTTCATAAAAATCATCCTCCAAAAAATAAAAAATGGGCGCACTTGGACTGTTAGTTCAAGTGTGCCCAGACGGTCGGCTGAAATATGCGGTCTTTGTTCCTTAGTGGTGCTCCACAAAATATTTCCGTCAGTCACAAAGAACGGTACTTTAAGTACACAAACAGTATATCATTTTGTCGAAAAAATGTCAATAATAAAACTCAAATTTCAAAGCATAAAAATATAAAATTTTACGCTTTTGTTTCACAGTAAATGCAACGGTAAACCTTATTTGATTTATCGGTAAGTTTAAAAATATGGTCAAGCTCCTGTTCACAGGAAGTAATACATCTTGGATTTTTACATTTTATAACATTTGTTAAGGTTTCAGGCATGCCTATGCTTCTTTTTTCAACAAGAACTCCGTTTTTTATAATATTAACGGTAGCGTCGGGGTCAACAAAACCGATTACATCAAGGTTAAGGTCAATATCGGCGTCAATTTTAATTATATCTTTTTTGCCCATTTTTTTACTGTTAACATTTTTAATAAGCGCTACCGAAACATCAAGAGATGCAAGATTCAAAAGTTCATAAAGGCTCATGCACTGTCCCGCGGCAATATGGTCGATTACAACGCCGTTTTGAATGGAATCAATATTCATATTCTGCCCGCCTCTTTCAATAATTTTATCATAAGCGCCATACGCATATATTTGCCGTTGAGAACCTGTTTAAAATAACATGCGCGCGGGTCGTCGTCAATAGCAACACTTATTTCGTTAACGCGCGGCAGAGGATGCATAATTGACAAATCAGACTTTGCGTTTTTTAACTTTTCGGGAGTAAGTATGTAACTGTCCTTAAGGCGCAGATAATCTTCTTCATTGAAGAAGCGCTCACGCTGAACACGCGTCATATAAAGTATATCGAGTTTTGGCATTGCGGCTTCTAAATCGGTAGTTTGTTCATAAGGAATGTTATTTTTTGCTAAAACATCCTTTTTAACATAACTCGGAAGCTTTAATTCTTCGGGTGAAATAAGTATAAAATCAATGCCCGAATATCTGCTTAAAGCGTTAATTAAAGAATGTACGGTTCTGCCGAATTTTAAGTCGCCGCACAAACCAACGGTTAAATTATCTAATCTGCCCTTTTCACGCCTTATTGTCAGCAAATCGGCAAGCGTTTGAGTAGGGTGGCAATGACCACCGTCACCCGCATTTATCACAGGCACGCTCGCGTTATTTGCGGCAACCAAAGCGGCACCCTCTTTCGGATGTCGCATAGCAATAATATCTGCATAACAGCTTACTGTTTTTGCGGTGTCGGCAACGCTTTCGCCCTTGGCGGCAGAAGAATTGTTCGATGCCGAAAAACCGAGCACATTACCGCCCAGCTCATACATAGCGGCCTCGAAACTGAGTCTTGTTCGTGTAGAAGGCTCAAAAAACAAGGTTGCTAACTTTTTGCCTTTACAAATTTCTGAATACTTTTTGGGGCTTGAAATAATATCAAGAGCAGTATCAACAAGTTCTTCGAGCTCTTCGGTTGTTAAATCAAGTATATCAATAACGCTTCTCATTGTTTTCTCCCTTTAAAAAGAGTTTTATTATTTGGCACCGTTTACCGAAAGATAATTCTTAATTCTCTCGACATTTTCAAAATTTGCCTCATCTTCTTCAAGATATTCGATAATATCATAAACATCAACAACGGAATATACAGGAAAACCGTACTCTTCGCTGACTTCGGTCATTGCCGATTTTTCGGTAATACCCTTTTCTTTACGGTCAACCATAACAAACACGGCGCTAACCTTTACACCGTTTAATTTTGACAGAATAGACATACTCTCGCGAATTGCGGTTCCGGCTGTTATAACATCTTCAACAATAACAATTTCTTCGTTTTCCTGCGGCTTATAGCCCACAAAAACGCCGCCTTCGCCGTGATCCTTTTCTTCCTTACGGTTAAAAAAGAACGGAACATCGAGACCTGATTTTGAAAGCGCGCATGCAACAGAAACGGCAATAGGAATGCCTTTATACGCGGGTCCGTAAAGAACGGTACGCTTATTGCCGATTTTTTCTAAATAGGCCTTTGCATAAAATTCACCGAGCCTTGAAATCTGGTCGCCTGTTTTAATATCGCCCGCATTTATAAAGTAAGGAATTTTTCTTCCGCTTTTTGCGGTAAAATCGCCGAATTTTAAAACACCGGCGCTTTCTAAAAACTTTATAAACTCTCTTTTGTAACCTTCCATTTTTATTCTCCTTAACCTACAAATTCATCAACGCAACGCTCGTATGCCGCGACAGGATCTGCCGCCGCAGTAATCGGTCTGCCGACAACAATGTAATCGGAACCTATCGCTTTTGCCTGCTTAGGCGTCATAACACGCTTTTGATCACCCACATCACCGTCGGCAAAACGAACGCCGGGGGTAACAGTCAAAAAGTCTGCACCGCAAATTTCGTGCACCTTTCCGGCTTCAAGAGGTGAACACACAACGCCGTCAAGCCCTGCTTTTTTAGCATTTGCGGCATAGTGCATAACAACCCTGTCAATCGGTTCCTTGATTAAAAGGTCGTTTTCCATACTCTGTTGATCGGTAGAAGTAAGCTGGGTTACGGCAATAAGCAACGGGCGTGTTCCGTCTTCACGGGTAAGTCCCTCGACCGCCGCTTGCATCATAGCAACAGTGCCGCCCGCATGCAGATTACATATATCTACATCAAGGCTTGACAGGACAGACATAGCCTTTTTAACCGTGTTAGGTATATCGTGAAGCTTTAAATCTAAAAAGATTTTGTGACCGCGTTTTTTAATTTCTTTTACAATTGACGGACCTTCCGCATAAAAAAGCTCCATACCGATTTTTACAAAAGGCTTTTTATCCGTAAACTTATCAAGAAATTCAAAAGTTTTTTCCGCACTCGGAAAATCGCAGGCAATAATAACATCCTTACCCATTATTCTACTCCTCCTATAATATCTGTTAAATTTTCTATACCGTATTTATCCATAACTTGCGGTAGGTCGTTTATTATATCGCGGCAGGTATATGGATTTATAAGATTAGCGGCGCCTATTTCTACGGCGGTAGCGCCTGCCAGCATCATTTCAATAACATCTTCGGCGCTTGAAACGCCGCCCATTCCTATTACGGGAATTTTTACCGACTGCGCCACCTGATATACCATTCTTACTGCCACAGGAAAAATCGCAGGACCCGAAAAACCGCCCATTTTATTTGCGATTACAGGCTTTCGTGTTTTGAGGTCAATTCTCATACCGAGCATTGTATTTATAAGGCTTATTCCGTCGGCACCTGCCGCTTCGCACGCCTTTGCTATAGACACAATGTCGGTAACATTAGGCGAAAGCTTTACAATAACGGGTTTGGTTGTAACAGCCTTAACTGCTTTTACAACCTCTGCCGCAGATTCGGGTTGTGTACCAAAGCTCATACCGCCGCCGTGAACATTTGGACAGCTGACATTTACCTCAAGCCAGCCCACCTGATTTTCTTTATCAAGCAATTCGCAGGTGTAGGCATAATCTTCAATCGAAAAACCGCTTATATTTGCCATAACCTTTTTATCAAAACATTTTTTAAGCCGTGGTAATTCTTCGCTTATTACCCTTTGAACACCCGGGTTTTGAAGTCCGACAGCGTTTATCATACCCGCGGTGCATTCTGCAATACGGGGTGTAGGATTACCGAAACGCGCCTTCCTTGTAGTGCCCTTAAATGAAAAGGTGCCCAGACAGTTTATATCATAAATTTCTGCAAACTCATATCCGAAACCGAATGTACCCGAAGCAGGAATTATGGGGTTATCAATTTCAATACCGCAAAGGTTTACAGTTAATCTTCCCACAAAATTTCCTCCTTTTTCATAACGGGGCCGTCTTTACAAATTCGCTTATAACCCGTAATTGTTTTACAGCTGCAGCCCATACAAGCACCAAAGCCGCAACCCATACGCTCCTCAAAGCTCATTTGACCGCTTGTGACGGATGTTTTGTAGATTGCTTTTAACATGGGTTCAGGTCCGCAGGTATAAAAATACGAATAATTTTCGGGGTATGCGTCGGTGACAAAACCTTTAATACCGTAACTGCCGTCAACGGTAGTTACCGACACTTTACAGCCCAAAGCTTTAAATTCATTTTCATAAAACACTTCACTTTTGGTATTAAACCCAAGAACAACCGACACTGTCTTACACTGTTTAATAAGTTTTTTTGCAAGCATATACAGCGGCGGAACACCTACGCCGCCGCCAAGCAACAACGGATCGTCGCCCGCAAGAGATAAATCATATCCGTTACCGAGCCCTGTTAGCACATCTAATTTGTCACGGGCAGATAAATTTGACATCAGTTCTGTTCCGTTGCCTACAACCTTGTAAATGACAGTAACCGAATTTTCGTCGCAATCACAAACCGATATAGGTCGGCGCAAATAAAATCCGTCAAGTTTAATGTTAATAAACTGTCCGCAGGCGGTAATGTCTGAGGTATCTCCCTCAAGCACCATTTTATAAATATTGTCAGTAAGCTTTTCGTTTTTTGATATTTTAAAAATACCTTGTTTCATTTTTTGTATCCTTTAAGTGTCAATAGTTGATATGGTTAGTGTGGTTTCCTCTAAAACATCAAGAAGCACCCTTACTGTGTCAAGGGAGGTAAACATTGTGACATTGTTTTCGGTAGCAAGTCTGCGAATTTTTCTGCCGTCGCTCGCCTGAACCGATGCGCCTATGTCACGCGTGTTTATTAAATACGCAATGTGTCCCTGCCTGATTGCATCGGGAATCTCGTCGGGGTTATCGCTGATTTTTTGTAGAACATGTGTACGAATACCGTTGTTTTTAAGAAATTCAGCGGTACCTGCGGTTGCCTGAATATTAAATCCGAGATTGTAAAAACGGCGAATAAGCGGCAAAGCCTCAAGCTTGTCTTCATCGGAAACAGTAACAAAGACAGTTCCGTAATTTTGTAAATGTGTACCCGAAGCCTGAAGCGCCTTATAAAGCGCACGGTTGAGCTTATCGTCATAACCGATGGCCTCACCCGTTGATTTCATTTCGGGTGAAAGATAAGCGTCAAGCCCCTTAATCTTGTTAAAAGAGAACACGGGAACCTTTACATAATAGCGGTTCTTTTCTTCAGGATAAAGAGCAAATATTCCCTGCTCTTTAAGTGATTTGCCCAAAATCACCTCGGTGGCAATATCTGCAAGACTGTAACCGGTTGACTTTGAAAGGAACGGAACGGTTCTTGAAGAACGGGGATTTACCTCAATTATATAAACCTCATCGTTTTTATCGACAATAAACTGAATATTAAACAGTCCGACAATTCCTATGCCCAGGCCTAACTTTTTAGTGTACTGTAAAATGGTTCCGCGAACCTTGTCTGAAATACTGAATGTGGGATAAACGCTTATAGAGTCGCCCGAATGAATACCGGTGCGCTCAACAAGCTCCATTATACCGGGCACAAATACATCAATACCGTCGCAAATAGCGTCAACCTCAACCTCTTTGCCGCTGATGTATTTGTCAACAAGCACGGGCTTGTCGGCATCTATTTCAACCGCGGTTTTAAGATAATGGCGAAGCTGCTGCTCATCGGCTACAATCTGCATTGCACGGCCGCCCAAAACAAAGCTGGGGCGAACAAGCACGGGATAACCTATCTTTTCGGCGGCGGCTACACCGTCTTCGATTTTTGTTACAGCCTTACCCTTGGGTTGCGGAATATTAAGCTGCCCCAAAATCTTTTCAAAGCTGTCACGGTTTTCTGCGCGTTCAATAGCGGCGCAGTCTGTGCCTATTATATTGACACCGCGATCCATAAGCGGCTGTGCAAGGTTTATGGCGGTCTGTCCGCCGAGCGACGCAATAACCCCCTCGGGTTGCTCGAAATCTATTATTGCCATTACATCTTCGGGGGTAAGCGGTTCAAAATAAAGCTTATCGGAGGTTGTATAATCGGTTGAAACGGTTTCGGGGTTGTTGTTTATTATAATTGCCTCATAACCGTTTCGCTTAATTGTTTGAACGGCGTGAACGGTTGAATAGTCAAATTCAACACCCTGCCCTATACGAATGGGTCCTGCGCCTAAAACTATAATTTTACGCTTATCTGTAAGACGCGATTCATTTTTACCTCGGTATGATGAATAGAGATATGGGATATATTTGCCTGTGTGAAGTGTGTCAACCATTCTGAAAACGGGTGTGATTCCGTTTTCTTTTCGAATTTTATACACATCGGTTTCAGGCATATTCCAAACCTTTGAAATATATTCGTCGGAAAATCCCATGAGCTTGGCGGCATAGAGTGTTTTTGTATTGCCGATGTTATTTTTGATTAAATCTTCCATTTCAACTATACCCTTAAAAGATTCCAAAAACAGCGGCGTAATTTTTGTTACGGAATGAAGTGCTTCAACCGACACACCGCGGCGCAAAAGCTCAAACACGGCGTAAATGTTGTCATCTTGGAATGTGCTTAAATACTCTAAAATTGCATCGTTGCTCATATTGTCAAACTTCGCAATATGAAAATGGCATACCCCGATTTCAAGCGAACGAACCGATTTAAGCAGGCATTCTTCAAGCGACGAGCCTATTCCCATAACCTCACCGGTTGCCTTCATTTGAGTGCCGAGTGTATTGGGTGCATCGGCAAATTTATCAAACGGAAAACGCGGAAATTTTGCAACAATATAGTCGAGCGAAGGCTCGATAGCCGCTGTTCCGCCCGCTACAGGAATATCTTCAAGCGCCATACCGAGAGCAATTTTTGCAGTTACCCTTGCAATTGGATATCCGCTTGCCTTTGACGCTAAAGCAGACGAGCGTGAAACGCGGGGGTTAACTTCTATAAGATAATATTCGCTGCTGTAAGGATTAAGTGCAAACTGAACATTACAGCCACCCTCAATTTTAAGCTCGCGTATAATTTTTATTGCGCTTTCATTAAGCATTTTCAGGTCATGCTCATTTAACGACAATATAGGCGCCACAACCGCCGAGTCGCCTGTATGAACACCTACGGGATCGATGTTTTCCATTCCGCAGATGGTTATTGCATTATCATTTGAGTCACGCATAACCTCAAATTCTATTTCTTTGTAACCTCTTACGCTTTTTTCAATAAGCACCTGATGCACAGGCGAAAGCTTAAATGCGTTAAGTCCTATTTCAACAAGCTGTTCCTCATTATAAGCAAATCCGCCGCCTGTTCCGCCCAAAGTAAAAGCTGGGCGCAACACCACGGGGTATCCTATTTTTTGTGCTGCCGCCTTTGCCTCTTCAATGCTGTAAGTAATTTCAGACGGAATAACGGGCTCACCTATTGATTCACACATTTCCTTAAACAGCTCGCGGTCCTCGGCGCGTTCAATGCTTTCACTTGAAGTGCCTAAAAGTTCAACGCCGCATTCTTTAAGAACGCCCTTTTTTTCAAGCTGCATGGCAAGGTTAAGACCTGTCTGTCCGCCTATTCCGGGTACTATGGCGTCGGGGCGCTCGTAGCGTAGAATTTTTGCCATATATTCAAGTGTGAGCGGCTCCATATAAACCTTATCGGCAATAGAAGTATCGGTCATAATTGTAGCAGGATTAGAGTTACAAAGAATGACCTCGTATCCCTCTTCTTTAAGTGCTAAACAAGCCTGTGTACCCGCATAGTCAAACTCGGCCGCCTGACCGATAACTATGGGGCCCGAACCTATAATTAACACTTTCTTAATGTCTGTTCTTTTAGGCATTTAATTTCCTCCAAATATGTAAATAATTTTATTTGTATTTATACGCCGTTTTTCCGCCGCATACCGTAAGGTAACATTTTCCGAACAGTTGATAATTTTCAAAAGGCGTCGCTTTGCCCTTTGAAACAAAATCTGACGGATTAACGGTAACCGTTTCATCTAAACACCATACTGTGTAATCACCGTTATCAAACGGTATATTAAAACGCCTTCGCGCATTTAAAGACAACAAATCAACAAGCTTTTCAAATGAAATTATGTTTGTTTTTACAAAATAGGTGTACATAAGCTGAAAAGCTGTTTCAATTCCGACAATGCCAAAAGCGCTTTTTTCAAGCCCTCTGCTTTTTTCTGCGTCGCTGTGCGGTGCATGGTCGGTTGAAATCATATCGATGGTGCCGTCTTTTATACCCTCAATAAGCGCAATTCTGTCTGCTTTTGAGCGCAGAGGCGGATTCATTTTGAATTTTCCGTCATCTTTTAAATCGCTGTCATCAAGTATCAAATAATGCGGAGCCGTCTCACATGTGACATTAAGCCCATCTCGTTTTGCCTGTCTTATCAGCTCAACACTTTCTTTGCAAGAAATATGGCACACATGATAAGCGCAACCCGTCTCTTTGACTAATTCTAAATCGCGTTTTATCGGCCCCCATTCACTTTCGGAGCAAATGCCTCTGTGACCGTTAAGCTTTGCATATTCGCCTTCATGTATATAACCGCCGTGAAGAAGCGAATTATCCTCACAATGTGCAACAATAATTTTGCCGAGTGATTTTGCGGTAAGCATTGCCTCGCGCATTAAATCGCGTGACTGCACACCGCGTCCGTCATCGGAAAAAGCTATACAGTTATTTGACATATCCGCCATATCAGAGAGCTTTTCGCCTCTTTGCCCCACAGTAATTGCACCGTAAGGATAAATGTTAATAACAGAATCGCGTTCGATTATGTCAAGCTGCTGTTGAAGGTTAGGCATACTGTCAGGCACAGGGTTTAAATTGGGCATTGTGCACACCGCGGTATAGCCGCCGTGAGCCGCCGCGCGACTGCCTGAAAAAATTGTTTCTTTATAAGAAAAACCCGGCTCACGAAAATGCACATGCACATCGCAAAAACCGGGTAAAATTAAATAATTATTTTGGGTGTCGGGTAAAAATGAAAACAAAGACGCCTTGTCAACAGTCGGATTAAAGAATGCCGAAGAATCAGGTTTGAAAATATCTACTTTTTTTCGGTTTGTCATCTTTAACCGTCCTTTCTGTTTTATACAGTGACAACACAAAAAATTATCTTTATTATATTACCATAAGCCTAAATGCTTGTCAATGAAAAAAAGTGATTTTTTTATATAGTCATACTAAAAATTCTGCCCCCGATTTTATTTGGTAGGGGCAGAATTCTAAATTGTAATTTTTTAACTGTTTGTCAGCCGACATAACCGCCTACTACACAGCAATTATCACTGCAAACCGCAATATTGCCTAAATATCCGACAAACGAGAAAATATAGGTTTCGCCGCGTTTGGCAGTAAAACCGATTGGAAATGTAATAACATAATCTGTCTTGCCATTTATCAATGTAACACTTACATTATCGCTGTCGCTTATTACGGTTTCGCCGTCGGACTTTTTGGTTACTGTCAGTTTTACCTTATCAATTCCCTCATGCTTCAAGGTAACGCCTAAACTTGCAATATTGGCAGGTTCAAGCACCTTATCGGTAACATCGGCGTCAATTGCAACATCTACACAGTTAAATTCTATCGGCGTAACGGTTTTTTCAATCGGAACCGAGCCCGAAACCGATACCGCCGACAACAGCGTTGCCTCAAATGTAATCTTGTTATCAACACCCTCAAGCGGCACGGGCGAATAAACGCTCACATTAAAGTTGTCTGCTTCAAGCGGTGATATTTTGATATAGCCGTTGTTGCTGTAATACTTATTTCCACCGACTACAGCATACGAGCCGTTGGGCAGACTGCCGTCCTTAACCGATAACTTAACCGCATATTTACTGTCTTGATATCCTTCGTATGTGGTGTTCACGGCAGGCGAGCTTTCGTTTACGGTAATGTCAATTACAAACGGCCCGCTGCTTGAGGTATTGCCCACCGCAACAGCGGTAAGCGCGGCGGTGTCATCGCCTATTATGACTCCCTTTTTGACAGGCGCTTTTACAGTTTTAAAGTCATCATCGTCATCACCGTATTCAAGCGAAATTTTTCCGCTGTTTGCGCCCGATGTGCCGGCATAATCAACAATAAACACCAGCTTTTCGGTCAACATACCGCCTTTTTTAAGCTGAAAATTAGTATTGGTAGAGCCAATGGCGGTAAAATGAGTCAAATCTACGGCAGTTATATTGTCGGCAGTAACAGTATAGCTGTAATATTTGGGGTGATTTGAGTCGGACAAATCGATCATCAAAATTTCGGTGCCTGTAAAAAACGCTTTCGGTGTTCCGTCGGTTTTGTAAAAGTTGAGAAAAGCATTAAGCCCTGTATATATTGACGGGGTATATTTGGTTTCAACATCTAATGTATAACTGCTTTTTTCGGTAATGGTAATTTCAATAGGGCTTTGTTTTGACAAAATGCCCTCATAGTGCTTTCCGACATCAAGCGACACAAATTGATTAACTCTGTAAAAGTATAAATCTACGGTTTTTGGATCAGATTCAGACAAGGTTCTTGCCGTAGCCTCGCCCCTTACGCTGAAGCTACTCTTTGTGGAATTGTCGGCAGTCACTGAATAAACCGTGCCCGACGGCAGATTCATAAGTTTAGCTGATTGACCGTGCTTCATATATAAAGTGATATTTGCCTTACCGTTTTCGTCGGCTTTAATGTTTGTGGGGTTTACTACCGTTGCGCCGTTTACAGTTATATTAACATTTGTCGGCAGACCCGATATTGAGTATATATTGTTTGCACGCAAATTTTCAAATGCGCAGTTTATTGCAAAATACCTGCCTTCGTCTTCTGGATCGCCTACTACATTTGTGTTTACGGTAATATCAAATCCCTTAAGATCAAAATAGGCGTATAATTCGGTAACACCGCCGTCTTTTACCTTATATGAATAAGACGGGTTTCTTGTAACTAAATTTCCGTCCGTATCATACCAACCGCTAAATTTATAATTTTCTTTGTTTTTAGCGGTTACGCCGATATATGTATCGCCAGAAGCGGCGTTTAGCTGCTGACCGACCGGCGCGCCTTCTTCGCTTAGTTTATATACTGTTGCACTTTCGGGGTTTGGGTCATCGGTATATAACAGTTCAACCTCAACAGTTCCGCCTTCGGCACTCACCTCATAGGCTGACGATGTTTCATTAAATGTTTTTGAAACAGCCCTTTGTCGGTATTTCCATTGTGCAAAAAAGGTAATACCATCGCTTTCGGGTATTCTGTCAACAACTGTTTGGGTGGTTACGCCATCTGACAAATACTTTGAAATTTTTAGAAATTTGCTTGTGTTTTCTTCGTTAACTTCTTTATAATACTCAACCTTGTGAACCGCGTCAAACATATATGTTTTTATATCGGCTTCATGGGTTAAGATATATTTCCAACCCATAAACTTCCAGCCGTCGTCGAATTGCGGAGCGTGAGAGATGTACTCGGTAAAACTATCGCTCAGCGGAACCTCATAACCCGAATCTTTGCCGTTATATTGATATTCATACTGATTACATGAATCGTAAATAACATTTTTTGCCTGATATATTATGCTTACCGTAATTGAAGAATTGACATCATCAATAGTATAGTAATATGCCTGTTTGGTTTCATCAAATTTCCAGTTACAATTCTCAGCATTCGGATCTTTACTAGGATTATCATTAGGATAAAACACGCCGTTTATGTATCCGCCGATAAAATCTCTCTCTCCCAGTTGGTAATACACAGTGATATTACTGCCTGCCAAAACCCACCCCGTGTCTATCGTGGCGTCATCGGGTTCAAAGGTGTCATCAACCTCAGGGATGATATACACCTTTCCGTATTCTTCGGTAGGGGTTTTGTTAAAGTCAGCATTCACATAATAAAATTCTTTAAAATTAATATTATCCAACATATTGCCGTAGGTTTTGTTGGTTGTACCCGAAGAATTAACGGCATTAACCGAAACAAAGCCAAATACGGTTTTCTCCTGCCCCTTTGGAACAATATAGTTATAATTATAAGTCGCATCGGTTTGAATATCGCCGTAATCGTGCCAATCATCATTAAGTGAAGAAATAATCCAAATAGACCATTCTTCCGTATGGTTGTCGTCACTTTGCCAGCTTATGCTGTTACCCGAATAGACAAATCCGCCGCTGTCATTAAATTTAGAGGTGTATAGCTTAATCTCATTACTGCAACCCGTTTCCGGAACATCAAGTGCAACATCGGTCTGGCTGTAAAGCCAGTCAACCATTTGCATAAGCTGGTCACGGGCTGTCAAGTAGGTTTTTTTAGGTTCATACTCTTGATTAGGGCCTATAATAAGCGCCATGGTGTCAACACCGCTTCGCCCACGGTGCGACAGACCCCACCTGTACATTTTACCGGGGTCGGTACTTACTATTTGATACAGAGAACTTTCTTGGTTAGCGTTTAATTCGACAAATTGATTGCCCTCTCTTATGGTGGGTTTGTTTTTTATTACGGTTTCAAATGTTACCCCTAAATCGTAGGAATCGGCATTTTTAATATTGCCCACTTCAACACCGTAATCTGTAGCGGTTGTGCACCAGCCTATGCCTGCCGTGGGCGAAGTGGCGTTTGCCGACTGAAAAGTTTTATAACCCCCCGATGTTATTGCAACATCGTCAAAACCTGCGTTTATGAGCAGGTTTTGACCCTTTTTATCGGTAAAGCTCATATTATCTATCAAGTTTCCGCCGCTGAAATCGTTGTTTCCGCTTGAATTTTTAAATGAAGTGCTGAAGGGGGTTAAAACAAACATAATATTCTTGTTTGCATCGGCATAATACTTGCCTGTATATTCGCTTGTATATTCGCTCCAGTCCGCTTTTTCTGAACTCATTAAGTATATTTTAAAGCATACAGTATGCTTGCTGTCTTTTGTTTTTGAAAAAAACGAGCTGCCTGACGCCGTTTCAAATGTGTTTGAATCTTTTAATTTTGTGGTATAAACGGTATATTCAGCGATGTCGCCCGCGGCGGGGGCGGTGACTTTCTCGGTGTTTTTAAGCCAATTTATTATCTGCTGAAAGCGGTCCTGCTCGTTTTTACTCGGCTTTACATAATTTACCGAAGCGTCTTCATCGGTAATAATAAAAGCCAATGTATCGGTACCCATTCTTCCGCGGTGGTGAATGGTCCAACTGTAATTTTCGCCTGATTTTACAGTTAAAACTTGATATAAACTGCTCAATTCATTTGCAACTACCTCGGCAAACTGCACACCGTTTGAAGCTCCTACACCATCTATTATTTCCTGCGTGGTAGTAGGTTTCATATGAGGGGACATATCGGCAAGCGCGCTTGTGTTTCTGAGCCATGCGTACTCAAGATTTTTATCGGTCGCCGTTGTTTTCCAACTTAATTGATTTGTATCGTAAGCGGCATCATCAAATGCTATGCTCTTCCAACCGGTGTTGTTAGTATCAACATCCTTTAGGTTCGGGTATTCAAAACCGCCGTTGTGAATGGTAGATTGACCGACTACTATGGTTTCCTCCGAAGAAACGGGGATTATATAGCTGTTTAAAAGAAGGCTTAGCAATAAAACGGCAGAAATATATCTTAAAAACGATTTTAATTTCATTTTTTGCCGTGCCTCCTTTCAATTAATTTTTAATTATATAAAATATCAGTTAATAGTAATAGTTCCGTTTGATTTTGTTATACCGCAGGTATAATCTTGTCTAATATCATTTTTAAAAAATACTATTTTAACCGTTGTGTCGGCAGGAATTTCAATTGCCGATACAGCGTCTTTAGTGGCATTGAGCTTGCCGAACACATAATCGTTGGTTTCGTCAATAAACAGTTGTGCATTGTTCCAAGTTATTTCTACAGTTTGAGCCGTATTGCCCGTATAAATATAAAGCTCGGCATAATCTTGGGTTTCTTGGTCTTCAATCTTATATGTCAAACTGTCGGGTTTAATAAATACAAACTTTGCTTTAAGAGTTTGGGTGAATTTTCCCGTTCCGGTAACCGAAACGGGTATTACTTTTTGCAGCTCGTTTGCGGCAAATTCACATGACAGGGTAATATCAGCCGACGGCAAAGCCTCTGTAAGACTGCCGCTTGTCTTATTAACCGTGCCGCCCTCTGGCAAAACGGTGAAATCAATTTTGGTATCGTTTACTCTTAAACTGTCAATATAATTTCGCACCGAAAAGGTTACGGTATTGCCGTAAATTTCATAGGTCGGTTCTTCGTCAGATTTTAGAAAATTGCTCGAAAAATAAAAGTTTTGCGAAGTGAGTTCGCTTTGCTTTTTTTTATTTGTTACATATTTTGCAACCGAGGGTATAACAACAAGCAAAAGTGCAACAGCAAGTAAAACGGAGATAACTGCAATAACCTTTCTTTTTTTCATATAACAGCAATCTCCTTTCCTAATTATTTATTAAGTCTTAATCTATCTGTAAAAATTCAACTTCTAAACAAACGGCGTCGGTCATACCCGAAAAGCGTGCGTCGTTTTTTTTCGGCTTGCCATACCGCCTTTAATTTATAGGTTTGGGTTTCTTTTGAATTAGCACCGAAAACAAACGAATCGTTTGAATATACATACTCTTGCTTTCCGCTTGTTCCGTCACAAACAAAATCTTGCGAACCGCTTCCGTCACTTTTGCAAACGGTAAACTTTAGCGGAATATTACCCGTAGTTTTAAGAATTATTTTGTATTTCATTGCCACTTCGGGCAACTTTTCAGCCGAAAAATTTTGAACTGAAAATTCAGTTTCGGCAGTGTATCCGGGTGTGGCATTTTCGACATCAAGAACCTGAGCGGAAGTAAAATCGGGCGAAAATTCGGCTACCCTTGCGTTATCTGCGCCCGAAGCACCCGAATAAAACTTTGAATACGCGCCCGAAAGCATATATGCGGTAATCAGCGTAAGACAGGCAAGCAAGGCGGCAATGCGAAAAATCAAAACTCGATAATACGATTTATCGCTATTTTTGTGTTTTGATTTATAATGCATTATCCGTCGCCTCCGTTTCACGGGTTTTTGTCTTGTTTGAGTTCGCTAATCAATGCTTTAATTTTTTCAAGCTCTTCGGTATCTTTTTTCTTTTCTTTTCGGTATGAAAGCTCTGTTAAAAGCAATGCCGCCGACAAAATCAGAATTACCGAAACAGGCTGTTTCAAAACATTCACAACCGCTCCGAGCCCCGCTATATCATAAACCAAAACACCCTTGATTTGGCTTTTGTTAATAGGCGCATCGGCAATGTTATTTGCGTCGCCCTTGGTTGTAACGGTATCGCCGTCAATTTCAATAATACGGTGT